>NZ_JBQFYA010000013.1:0-178694 GCF_056541245.1 Ruegeria sp. AI3 | reverse complement strand
CCGTCAGCCAGAAAAGATCAGACATGGTCACCGCTCGATTTTCGAACCGTGAATCACGCAGCAAAGCGGAAATCAATGGGTCCTGACCCTAGGGTTTTGCTGGTATCGCCATTTTCATTTTCTCTTTCCTGTGCCTTCGGCTCAACGTATTCAGGGTATTTGTCAGTCTGGCCGATGTCTGAGTAATCGCCAAACGCCTTTGCCTCATTGACCGCTGACGCTTCGTTCATTGCAGTTGACAAGTGGCCCAGTAATTTCATGCGCGAAGCTGAAGTGATGCTCAGGTGGCGCTTGCCGAGAGCCGCATCAACAAGCCCTCCGAACCTCGCCAGCAAGTGCCAGTGCCTGTTTGTGGCTCAACTCAATTGGCCCTCTCCTCAAGCTGTCTCAGTGGGCTTCAACTGCGGCCAATGCTGCTGGGAACCGCTTCCGCGCTTCCGTCAGTTCTTTCGTCCTCAGATACGCTTTGGCATGAGTGTTGATCTTGGCTCGCGTTGTGGTGTCACCGATGGGGATAGTCAAGAACGTCTCCTGTGCTTTTTTTGCGACGTCTGCAGAAGCCGCAACCCACAGGTAATAGGTCCCGTTATCTCGTAAGACAGGGTTCGGCACTATCTTCACTCGCTTCAATGTACCACCTCCATGTATCAGACACGGCGGCGTCACACCCTAAAATACAAGGGGAGCCATAAAACAAGAGTGATTAGATGGTGCTGCTGGAGAGAATTGAACTCTCGACCTCTCCCTTACCAAGGGAGTGCTCTACCTCTGAGCTACAGCAGCATCGTGGGCGGGTGATTAGACTCAAACGAAACGCGGCGCAAGGGTGTCTGGACGGTTTTTTTCGCCTCCTGTAGAGAAAGACCATGGCAGACAAAGATACACCTAAAAAACACGGCAATTCCGGTGATGCGCGGGAAGAGCGGCTGAAAGCAGCGCTCAAGGCCAACATGGCGCGGCGCAAGGCGCAGGCCAAGGCGCGGGCGGCCTCGGATGACAAAGCCGACAAGGACGAGGGATAAGAGCAGATGGATTCGATTCTGGTGACGGGCAACGGGCCGCTGAACGGTCAGATACCGATTGCGGGGGCTAAGAATGCGTGCCTGACGCTGATGCCCGCGACGCTTCTCAGCGAAGAACCGCTGACGCTGACCAATGCGCCACGCCTCAGCGACATCAAGACCATGACAGCGCTGCTGCAATCGCTGGGGGCTGAGGTCTCCGCGCTGCAGGACGGTCAGGTGATCGCGATGTCCAGCCATGATCTGACCAGCCAGACGGCGGATTATGACATCGTGCGCAAGATGCGGGCCTCAAATCTGGTGCTGGGGCCGTTGCTGGCGCGATTCGGGCAGGCGGTCGTGTCGCTGCCGGGTGGCTGTGCCATTGGCGCGCGGCCGATGGATTTGCATGTCGAAGGGCTGGAGGCCTTGGGCGCCGAGATCGAACTGAAAGACGGGTATCTGCACGCCAAGGCCCCGGGTGGGTTGAAAGGCGCGGTGCATGAGATGCGCTTTGCCTCGGTCGGGGCGACCGAGAACATCGTCATGGCTGCAACTTTGGCCAAAGGCACCACTGTTCTGAAGAACGCCGCGCGCGAGCCCGAGATTGTCGATCTGGTGGAGTGTTTGCGTAAGATGGGCGCTCAAATTTCGGGCGAAGGGACATCGACGATCGAAATTCAGGGCGTCGACCGCCTGCATGGTGCCACCCATCAGGTGGTGACAGACCGGATTGAGTTGGGCACCTATATGCTGGCCCCTGCGATCTGCGGTGGCGAGGTAGAACTGCTGGGCGGGCGCATGTCGCTGGTCGGCTCCTTCGTGGAAAAACTCGAAGCCGCAGGCGTCAGCGTTTCGGAAACCGAAAAAGGCCTGAAAGTTGCGCGCAAGAATGGTCGCGTGCGGGCCGTGGACGTGGTCACCGAGCCGTTCCCCGGCTTCCCCACTGACCTGCAGGCGCAGATGATGGCGCTGATGTGCACAGCCGAAGGAACCTCGGTTCTGGAAGAGCGCATTTTTGAGAACCGCTTCATGCACGCGCCCGAACTTGTCCGCATGGGCGCGAATATCGAGGTGCATGGCGGTACGGCGACTGTCACCGGTGTTGAAAACCTCAAAGGCGCGCCGGTGATGGCGACGGACCTGCGGGCCTCGGTCTCGCTGATCCTTGCAGGTCTGGCGGCAGAAGGGGAAACAACCGTCAGCCGGGTCTATCATCTGGACCGCGGATATGAGCATGTGGTGCGCAAGCTGGAAGGCGTGGGTGCCAAAATCGAACGGATCAAGGGCGAATGACAGACGCAAGTTTTGAAGACGGCCGCGAAGCGCCGCTGAATCTGGGTGCCGAAGACGGCGACGACCTACAGGTGATCTCATCGCTTGCACAGGATGCGGTGTTCCCGGTGACCGAGATGAAGTGGCAGCCTTCGCAGCGCCGTTTCGGGCTGTTGTTGAACCGCTTCCGGTGGGAGGACAAGGATGCCGCCACGCGCCGCGACCGCCCATTTGAGCGCGTGCAGTCGGTTCTGGTGTTCGACTCGGTGTTGTCGGTTGCCAGTCAGGGGATCGACCGCCGCGACACGGATATGGTGATGTCGCTGCTCTCGGTCGATTTCGAGGCCAGCGAGGACGGCGCAGGCCAGATCCTGCTGACCCTTGCGGGCGACGGCGCGATCCGCCTGACGGTCGAGGCAATTGAAGCCACCCTGAAAGACGTGACGCGCCCCTATCGGGCCCCTTCGGGCCAGGCACCGCATCATCCAGAATAAACGCGGCATATCGCAGGCCTTCTCCGGACCCGCCTCGGGTCTGGAGCTGCGCCGTGCGACCGTGTTTGATGTGTTTCAGATCAGCCAGGTGTTGATCCGCTCTATCACCCATCTCTGCGCGGCGGATCACCACAAAGACCCCGAACTTGTGGCGCTGTGGACCGCCAACAAAGACCCGCAGACCGTTCGCGGCTGGATACAAGGCGGCTCGGATATCTGGGTGGCTGAGCTAGACGGACAGATCGTGGCCGTCGGAGGGCTGCGCCACGGTTCGATGATCTCACTGCTTTATGTCGATCCCGGCCATGTGCGGCGTGGTATCGGGCGGGCCCTGCTGGCCCGGCTTGAACAGGAGCTGGCGGATCAAGGCTGCGCACAGGCCTATTTGGATGCCACTCACACAGCACGGGCCTTCTACCTCAGATATGGCTGGGTTTCGGCGGGTGATGAGGAAGAGTGGCATGGGATGACCCAATTCCCCCTGCGCAAATCGCTGCACCAGGCCGAGAAGGGTTGAGACCAACCCTTACGGGCGATATGTCCCCGTGAAACGCTCCGGAGTGCCAGATCATGCCCGTTTTTCTCGACACCACCTCGCCCGAGTTTGAGGCCGCCTTTCAAACGCTGCTATCGGCCAAGCGCGAAGACAGCCCGGATGTGGATGCAGTGGTGGCCGGGATCATCGACGATGTCCGAAGCCGTGGCGATGCGGCGGTGATCGAGCTGACCGCGAAATTCGACCGGCTGGAACTGACGCCCGAGACACTGGCCTTTTCGGCTGACGAAATTGCCGAAGCCGTCGCACAGGTGACCCCCGAAGCCCGCGCCGCGCTTGAACTGGCCGCAGAGCGCATCCGCGCCTATCACGAAAAGCAGATGCCGGAGGATCACCAATGGACCGATGAGACCAACGCGACATTGGGCTGGCGCTGGTCGGCTGTCTCGGCCGCGGGCCTTTACGTGCCGGGCGGATTGGCCTCCTACCCTTCATCAGTTCTGATGAACGCAATCCCGGCCAAGGTGGCAGGGGTCGAGCGGTTGGCTATCGTCGTACCCACCCCGGACGGGCAGGCAAACCCGCTGGTTCTGCTGGCCGCGCAGCTATCGGGGGTGGATGAAATTTATCGCATCGGCGGCGCGCAGGCCGTTGCCGCGCTGGCCTATGGCACCGAAAGCATCGCTCCGGTCGACAAGATCACCGGCCCGGGCAACGCCTTTGTCGCTGCCGCCAAACGTCGGGTGTTCGGCAAGGTTGGCATTGACATGATCGCGGGTCCCTCGGAGATCCTCGTAATTGCCGACAAGGACAATGAGCCCGACTGGATCGCGCTGGATCTGCTCAGCCAGGCCGAACATGATGAAAGCGCGCAGTCTATCCTGATCACGGATGATGCCGGTTTCGGTCAAGCCGTGGCGCAGGCCGTCGAAAAACGACTTGAGACCCTACAGCGCCGCGCCATCGCCGGCGCCAGCTGGCGGGACTTTGGCGCGATCATCACCGTGCGCGATCTGGATGAGGCCGCCGCACTTTCGAACCGCATCGCGCCGGAACACTTGGAACTCTGCGTGGCCGACCCGGTCACTCTGAGCGAACAGACCATCCACGCAGGCGCGATTTTCCTTGGGCAATACACGCCGGAGGCCATCGGAGACTATGTCGGCGGTCCTAACCATGTGCTTCCCACCGCACGCTCCGCGCGGTTCTCATCCGGCCTCAGCGTGATGGATTTCCTCAAGCGTACAACGCTCAGCCAGATGACCCCCGAAGCCCTACGTGCAATCGGCCCTGCAGCCGAGACATTGGCGCAATCGGAAAGCCTCGAGGCACATGGTTTGTCCGTCACCGCACGTCTGAACCGGCTGAACGGCTGATAGGGCGCAAAGATCGCCAGCTTGTGGCGTATCTGTGCGTTGCCCATTGAAATCCATTGTTATAGGTCTGAGCAGACGTGAAGGATTGTGACCGTTAAAATGACCCATATCTCGCATATCGAACTGGATGACCGGAACCTGCCCCCGCCGACCCCCGAGATCGAGCAGGAGCGCAAGGTCGCCATTTATGATCTGCTTGAGGAGAACAGCTTTGACCTGCCTCAGCGGGAAGATCGTGCCATTCCCGACGGCCCCTATCACCTGCAGCTTTCGATCCGCGACAAACGACTGGTGTTTGATATCAGCACCGAAGACAGCCAGAAAGCGGCCGAATTCCACCTGTCCCTCGGGCCGTTCCGGCAGGTGGTGAAAGACTATTTCCAGATCTGCCAAAGCTATTTCGACGCGGTCAAATCTCTGCCGCCCAGCCAGATCGAAACCATCGACATGGCCCGGCGCGGCATTCACAACGAAGGCAGCCGGGTTTTGCAGGAACGGCTGGAAGGCAAGGCCGACGTAGACACCGATACCGCCCGACGCCTGTTCACGCTGATCTGCGTGCTACATTTCGGAGGCTAACGGGTGACGCCTCTGCCGCAGTCCATTCTGTTCTGTTGCGACCACAACTCGGTTCGGTCTCCGATGGCCGAAGGCATCATGAAAAAGTTCTACGGCACCGGCACCTATGTGCAATCCGCTGGCGTACGTAACGATCTGGACATCGACGGCTTCTGTATCGCCGTCTGTCAGGAAATGGGCGTTGAACTGTCCCGCCACCGCACCCGATCCTTTGACGAGATGCAGGAATGGGGCGACGACCTCAGCTCGTTCGATCTGATCGTCGCTTTGTCCCCGGCCAGTCAGCGCAAAGCGCTGGAGCTGACCCGGATTTTCCACCTCGATGTCGATTATTGGCCAATAATGGACCCTACCGGGATGGGCGAGACACGGGAATCAAAGCTACATCACTACCGACAGACCCGCGATCAGATCATCAAGCATCTGAAAGACCGCTGGGGCGAACCAACGGAGTGACCCATGAACCAGACCGTGAAGACCTATTTCGACGCCTTCAACGCCGGTGATGTCGATGGCATGCTGGCCTGTCTGTCCGATGACGTGGCCCACCATGTGAACGAAGGCAAGATCCGCGTCGGCAAAGAGAAATTCGCAGCTTTCTGCGCCCATATGAACCACTGCTACAAAGAGAACCTGACCGATATCGTTGTGTTCGATGCCGAAGGCGGCACCCGCGCCGCGGCAGAGTTCATAGTCAACGGCACCTATCTGGAAACCGACGAGGGCCTGCCCGAGGCGCATGGCCAGGGCTATCGCCTGCCCGCGGGCTCGTTCTTTGACCTAAAAGACGGCAAGATCACTCGCGTTACCACCTTCTACAACCTTGCGGACTGGACCAAACAGGTCTCGAATGGCTGAGGTTACATCCGTCCGGCCCCTGACCGGAGCGGCGCTCGAGGCCAGTCTGGACGACGTCGCGCGCCTGCGGATCGAGGTGTTTCGGGCCTGGCCTTACCTCTATGATGGCGATCTGGAATACGAGCGCAGCTATCTGCAATCCTATCGCGATAGCGACAAGGCCATCGTTGTCGGCACCTTCGACAATGACCGCCTGATCGGAGCCTCGACGGGCGCGCCTTTGACCGACCACGCCGACGATTTCGCCGCCGCGTTTCAAGATACGGGTCTGGACTTGTCACAGATCTTCTACTGTGCCGAATCCGTTCTTCTGTCCGACTACCGAGGCCAAGGCGTCGGCCACAAATTCTTCGACCAGCGCGAGGCCCACGCCCGCGCGCAGGGTTTCACCAAATGTGCCTTCTGCAGCGTCCAACGCCCGGAAGATCACCCCATGCGGCCTGCAACCTATCGCCCGCTTGATACGTTCTGGAAATCCCGCGGCTACGAACCATTGCCTGGCGCGATCGCTCAATTCTCGTGGAAAGATGTCGGGGACGAAGGCGAGACGCTCAAGCCATTGCAGTTTTGGATCCGGGATTTGTGAGCATCGACACAGAGATGGAATCCGGCCTACAACTGAAAGTGGATATGATCATCATGGCGCGCCGCGCGACACCCTTGGAACCTGATTTTCGGATGCGAAGCGCCCAAGCGATCCACAAGGTGGGGCTCGACAAAGACTTTCCCGACACGGTCATCTTCGACCAGAACCTCTAGCACGGATCGGTTGCGGTCTTCATCGATGCCGTAGTCGTGCCAGAGGGGTTGCAGCGCATCGAAATCCCATCTGAGTGTGGGCCACGTCTTTGAACACTCTTTTGGCCCCTGTTCGAACGCGAAATAGCCGATCGGTGAACGCGTCGCGCCTTTCAAATAGCCCGTTTCGCCCGCGTAGTAGAATGCAAGGTCTGCCTTTTCCCCGTCATCATGCGACAGATGAGGCAGCAGCGGAAATCCATCTAAGAAGGGAAAGTTGGCGTCAAGCACAACGGTAACTGTGCCCGGATGCCTTTTGTCCATTTCCTCCGCAGTGCTGGTCAGGACGTCATACATCTCTGGAGAGACGTAGTTTCTGTTCAACGCACAGTACATCCAACTTTGTACTTCTAAAGGACCCTCTTTCGAACAACTCAGCGCCACGCGCCCGAAATACGGCGCGATCCAGATGCTTGCCAAAGAAAGAGCTGCGTAGGTGGCTAGAAATGCCAATAGATGCCGTTTGAAGAAACGTGAAATCACCCAAGCGATGCCGCCAATTTGTGTCAGAAGCGTTAAAACCAAAACGATGAGAATGTGAAATGCAATTCGAACCATGCGCGATGGTTGCCATTCTCTAAAGGCGCACGCAACACCGTTGTTGTGATGCCAATCAAGGCCTTCAGAAATCTCTACTTCTCAACCTTGACGCCTTCGACTGATCAAACCGTATTTGACGGCCCAGCCGCGGAGAGACCCGGTTTTGCGCTTTTTCGGGACCACACTGTCTTTGCTCTGGGCGCCGCCTTTGCGGTTGAACTCATACACGTCAATGACACGTTCAGCGCAGCCGCAGGCCTCGCCCATGCCGACCTTGGCGAAATAGAACTTCTCGAAGCTTTCCGGTTTTTGCATGGTGTCCTCCGGGTTCGATTAAACCACATGGGCCTGAGACCTCCAATTCACTTTGTCGTCGTTTCATCAGACCGAAAGGTTGGGCCTGTACACGCCCAGCCATCGTCACTTAGTGTCCCGACAAATCAGTATCGAAGGACAGATCGATGAGAGTCGCCACCGCCGCCTATGACCTCGATTGGCTCGACAGTTGGGCGCAGTATGAGGACAAGCTGAACGCATGGGTAGCGCAGGCCGCTGGGAACGGAGCCGAGTTTCTGGTCTTTCCCGAATACGGCGCAATGGAGCTGTCGACACTGGATGGGGTCGACGTGGCAGGCGATCTGGAGCGGTCGATTCAGGCGGTCTCGGACCGGATGGAGGATGTGCAAAACCTGCACCGGCGCGTGGCGAAGGAATACAAGACATACATCCTCGCGGCCTCGGCTCCGGTTGTTACAGGTTCTGGGCGTCCGGTGAACCGGGCGGAACTTTATGCGCCGGATGGTCGTCAGGATCATCAGGACAAGCAGATCATGACCCGGTTCGAGCGCGAGCAATGGGATATCGCCCCCGGCGGCCCTCTCAAACTGTTCGACACGGCATTGGGCAAGATCGGCGTGCTGATCTGCTATGACAGCGAGTTCCCTCTGCTGGGCCATGCCCTGAGCGAAGCGGATCTGATCCTTGTCCCCTCATGCACCGAAGCGCTCGCCGGATATTGGCGCGTGCGCATTGGGGCGATGTCGCGTGCCTTGGAAAATCAATGTGTTACGGTCATGGCATCGCTGGTGGGGAACAATGACTGGTCCGAGGCCGTGGATATGAACACCGGGACGGGCGGCATTTTTGGCCCACCTGACAAGGGCTTTCCGCAAACCGGCGTTCTGGCCGAAGGGACGCTGAACCAACCGGGCTGGACCTATGCCGATATCGACCTGAGCGCCATTGCCGATGTCCGCGCCGACGGGCATGTCCTGAATCGAACTCACTGGGACGAGCAATCCCCCCGAGTCGAATCTGTCACATTCTCCGCGCTTTAATGATTCCGCCCTTGAAATAAGGGAAAAATAGGCTCATTTAAGCGCACATCCTCGCAGATTCTGCGAGTGCAACGTAATGATGGAGACAACATGGCCAAGGAAGATACGCTCGAATTTCCCGGTGTCGTGAAGGAACTCCTGCCTAATGCGACGTTTCGGGTCGAGCTGGAAAACGGCCATGAGATCATCGCACATACGGCAGGCAAGATGCGCAAAAACCGCATCCGTGTTCTGGCCGGCGACAAAGTTCAGGTCGAGATGACCCCTTACGATCTGACCAAGGGTCGGATCAACTACCGCTTCAAGTAACGCCTTACCTCATGGCGTTTATCCTCGGATCGGGCAGCCCAAGGCGGCTGGACCTGCTGGCGCAGCTTGGCGTGCAGCCCGATGCCGTGCGCCCTCCTGACATTGACGAAACGCCTTTGAAGGGCGAACTTCCGGTTCCCTATTGCAGCCGTATTGCGCGCGAAAAAGCGCAGGCAGTTCAGGCGGATCGTGCAGATATTGTCTTGTGCGCAGATACCACGGTGGCGCTGGGGCGTCGCATTCTGGGCAAACCCGAAAACGCAGGCGAAGCGGCCGAGTTTCTGCATGCTCTGTCCGGGCGTCGGCACCGGGTCGTGACCTCGGTCGCGGTGCGCTGCGGAGGTCGGGTGTTTCAGCGTGACGTGGTCTCTCAAGTCAAGATGAAACGCTTGTCGGATGTCGAGGTGAACGCCTATCTTGCAACAGATGACTGGCAAGGCAAGGCGGGTGGTTATGCCATCCAAGGCCCGGCCGGGGCGTTCATTCCCTGGATTTCCGGATCGTTCACCGGCATCGTGGGCCTGCCCCTGTCCGAGACCGCCGCACTTTTGCAGGCAATCGGCTACCCATTGTACAGAGAGGCGCCATGAAAGGCCGCACAATCGTTCTGGACCATATTGAAGACCGCGAAGCAGCCGCGCTGATGGTCGACGGCAAGCTCGACGATTTTCTGATCGCCGGAGACGCGCCGCCCCCCGGCACAATCTACCGCGCCCGCGCGGATCGCCCGGTCAAAGGCCAAGGCGGCATGTTCCTTACAACCCCGGACGGGCCAGCCTTTCTGCGCCAGGTCAAGGGTCTCGCACCCGGAGCGCTACTTCCGGTGCAGGTGACAGGTTTTGCCGAACCCGGCAAAGCCGTTCCGGTCACCGACCGCGTTCTGTTCAAAAGCCGCTATGCGATTGTCACACCCGAGGCTCCGGGTCTGAACATCTCGCGCAGCATCAAGGATGAGGATGAGCGCGACCACCTGCTGGAAATCGCCCACGAGGTCATGGGCGACAGCATCTACGGTCTGATTCTGCGGTCATGCTGCGTTGGTGCGGATGCAGATGACATCGCCGAAGACATCGGCGCCATGCTGACGCAGGCCGAACAGGTCCTGAACGATCCGGGCACCGAGCCTGAAACCCTGGCCGAAGGTGACGGCCCTCATATCCTGGCCTGGCGGGATTGGACCGACCCGGCAGATGTCGTGACCGAGGCCGGTGGTTTCGAACATCACGGCGTTCTGGACGCGCTGGACATTGCCCGCGGCATTGCCGAGCCCCTGCCGGGCGGAGGGCATCTATACATCGAACCCACCCGCGCGCTTATTGCGGTGGATGTGAACACGGGCTCCGACACTTCGCTCGCAGCCGGTACAAAAGCCAATTTCGCCTGCGCCAAGACCCTTCCACGCGCCCTGAGGGTGCGCGGTCTGGGCGGTCAAATCACGATCGACATGGCTCCGATGCCCAAGAAAGACCGTCGTGGTCTGGAGCAAGCCCTACGTGCCGCGTTCAAGGCGGACGGGATCGAAACAACGCTCGCAGGTTGGACGCCGCTGGGCCATTTCGAGCTGCAACGCAAACGCGGGCGTATCCCTCTGAGCGAGGTGCTTGGATGACCTGCCCGATCTGTCAGGAAAAGACGGTTTCCAAATACCGCCCGTTCTGCTCGAAACGCTGTGCGGACCTGGACTTGGCAAAGTGGCTGAACGGATCCTACGCCGTGCCCTCGCAACGCGAAGAGGATACCGAGGACGCGATTTCCGAACCCGAAGACATCCCGCGCCGTCCACACTGAAAAAATGTCAAAAAGCCTCTGGACACTGCTTGGTGCAAGTCATAGAAGGCCTCCACCTAATGGCTATTGCCATTCCCGTGCCCGGGTAGCTCAGGGGTAGAGCAGTGGATTGAAAATCCTCGTGTCGGTGGTTCGATTCCGCCCCCGGGCACCATTCCCAACAGGTAAGCTACTGTTTCCCTTCAGCTTTAACTGGAACCGACCAAGGGCGTAGTACATGCTGGAGAACAAAACCGTTGCCTTCTCATTTGTGAAAGCAGGGGGCTTGTACTTCACACGGCGGGTCCCGAAGGACCTCGATCACCACTATACCACCAGAAAAATATCGTTCTCGCTGCGGACAAGATCAGCGGCGTCCGCAAAGTCCCGAGCGCAAAGAACTTCTCAGCAATTGGATGATCACTGGTATCGCCTACGTATCCAAGACGTAGACCTACCGGGTAAGCATCTTCTGAGGATGACCGCCCTCTCTGGACGAGAAGAGACCAGGTCCAATCGGATCCATGAAACCCTCGACTCTATGACTTGTTGTATTCCAAATATCGGGGAAGCTTACCCTCTGGGCCGGCGAAGGCCGCAGTGTCCAGTATTCTGCGGTCAGTGTTTTCAGGGGTGACTTGCGACGAAATCCAGACCGATATCAAGGCAGGGTGCGCTGTGGGTGATCCAGCCCATGGAAATCAGATCAACCCCGGTTTCAGCGACAGCGCGCACGCTGTCAGGTGTGATCCCGCCCGAGGCTTCGGCGATAGCTCTCCCATCAATCATACCCACTGCCTCGCGCAATGTGGTCGGGGTCATGTTGTCGAGCAGCACGGCATCGGCACCGATCTCCAAAACCTGCTCCAACTGCGCGAGTGTATCGACCTCGATCTCTATCTTGACCATATGTCCGACCGTTTGTTTCGCGCTTGTCAGGGCTGGGCCGACGCCTCCGGCGATGGCGACATGGTTGTCTTTGATGAGCACCGCATCGCTTAGGGAATAGCGGTGGTTCATGCCTCCACCCGCGCGCACGGCGTATTTTTCCAGCGCGCGCAGACCCGGGGTTGTCTTGCGGGTGCAGGCGATTGAGGCGCGCGTGCCTTCGACACGGCGCACCAGATCAGCGGTCGCGCTGGCAATTCCCGAGAGATGGCCCATGAAATTGAGCGCGGTTCGTTCAGCGATCAACAGGCTGCGGGACGGCCCTTGGAATGTTGCAATCGGCGCGCCGCTCGAAACCGAGTCTCCGTCGTTCACATGGCGGGTCACCGTGATGGCCGGATCAACCAAGGCGAAGGCAAGTTCCGCACAGTCCAGACCGGCGATGCAACCGGGTTGGCGGGCGCGCGCCACAACCTCGGATCGGTGATCTGGTGGAATGACGGCGGCAGAGGTGACATCGCCCGCCAGACCGAGATCTTCATCCAGAGCGCGGCGGATCATCGGCTCAAGCATCGTGCGCGGCAACGGGGTAAGGGGCATGGCAGTCATGGATCAGGCTGTCCTCAGCTGGGGTTCTTGGTCGACCGAACCCGCATGCGACAGGATTTCGGTCAGGTTCATCAGGGTTGATCGCAGATTAGTCTCTGGCTCAGGGAAGTCGCTACGATAGTGCCCGCCGCAGGAGCCTCGGCGCTTTTCGGCAAAAACCGCGATTGCTAGCGCCACGAGGGCCGGGTCCGAGGCAGGCTCGCATGACCGAACATGCGGCAACAGGTTCGAGATCGCGTTCCGCAGCCCGGCCCCATGCCGGATCACACCCAGATGCCCCGACATCATCGGCCGGACAGCGCCGGGATCGGGATCAGGCAACGCAGCGGGGTTGGGGACAAAAGCCCGGTCTCGCATCTTGCTGGCCGCAACATCGCTGGCGGCGCGACGAGCCATTACAACAGCCTCGAGCAGAGAATTGCTGGCAAGGCGATTGGCCCCGTGCAAGCCGGTCGCTGCACATTCACCGATGGCCCACAACCCGGGCAGCGTGCTCTGGCCGGTCTGGTTAACGGCAATGCCACCCATGTGGTAGTGCGCAGCAGGGCGTATCGGAATCGGGTCGCGCGCGGGGTCGATACCTTGGGCTGCGCACAGGGCCTGAATGCTCGGAAATCGTTTGGCAAAGCCTGCGCCCAGCGCCGCGCGGGCGTCAAGAAACGTGCGCCCTCCGCCTGCGATGACCTGATGCACAGCGCGGGCCACCACGTCCCGTGGGGCCAGTTCGGCATCCGCGATATGTGCCATGAACCGCTTGCCATTCTGGTCGATCAGAGTTGCCCCCTCGCCCCGCACCGCCTCGCTGATCAGGTCCAAAGGTGCTTGGTCAGTCGCCAGTGCGGTCGGGTGAAATTGCACGAATTCCATATCGCGCAGAGCTGCGCCTGCACGTGCGGCCATCGCCGAACCTTGACCGAAATTGCCGGACGGGTTGGTGCTGGCGTCGAAAAGACCCCCGCAGCCACCTGTCGCCATGATGACCCGAGCTGTCCGCAATACGGCCGCTTGACCCATCGCTTGCAGATGAACTCCGGCAACGCACCCGTCGACGGTCACAAGACGCCGGGCTTCGACGCCCGTGAGGCAGGTGATTGAGGGGCAATGCTGCACCGCGCGGGTCACAGCGGACATGATTTCGGCCCCAGTCCGGTCACCGCCTACGTGCAGAATGCGTCGACGGGAATGCGCGGCCTCGCGCGCCAAGGCGAAAGTGCCATCCTGCGCCCTGTCGAAGTGAATGCCGTATCGCTCAAGCACAGCGATCGCCTCTGCGGCCTCTGCAAGAATGCCCGAGGCGACAGTTGCATCACATAGCCCATCTCCGGCCCGCAGCGTATCAGCAAGATGCCGGGCAGGATCGTCATCAGCACCCAGCGCCGCGGCAACCCCGCCTTGCGCCCAGGCACTTGAGCATTCCTGCCCCAGCCCGGCCCGGGTGATCAGCACCACAGGCAGCGGCGCAAGTTCCAGTGCGGCCACCAGCCCTGCGATACCGCCACCGATGATGGCGATCCGGTCATGGAGCCCCTCAAGCCGGATCATTTCACGGCCAGCATCCGCTCGACCGAACGGCGCGCGTCGTCGGCGATGGCCGGATCGACGGTGACTTCGTGGCGACCCAATTCCAGCGCTTTGCGAATATTGCCCAAACTGATGCGCTTCATATGCGGGCACAAATTGCACGGGCGCACGAATTCCACGTCTGGGTGTTTCAACGCCACATTGTCGCTCATGGAGCATTCGGTCAGAAGGCAAACCCTTGCCGGTTTCTTGTCGCCGACGAAGTCCGACATCACGGCGGTAGAGCCTGAGAAATCAGCCTCGGCCAAGACCTCGGGTGGACATTCCGGGTGGGCCAGCACCGTGACACCCGGCCATGCCTCGCGCATCGCCCGAATGTCGTCTGGGGTGAACAGCTCATGCACCTCGCAATGCCCGTGCCAGGCGATCAGTTCGACATCGGTTTCCTTGGCGACGTTCTTGGCAAGGTACTCATCCGGTATCATCAACACGCGCGGCACCCCGAGGGATTCCACCACTTTCACTGCGTTGCCCGAGGTGCAGCAGATATCTGAGGCAGCCTTCACCGCAGCCGACGTGTTAACGTAGGTGACTACCGGTACACCCGGATGGGCTTCGCGCAGCAGCACGATATCTTCGGGCGTTATGGAATCCGCCAGCGAACATCCCGCCCCCATATCCGGGATCAGCACGGTTTTTTCAGGGTTCAGCAGCTTGGCGGTTTCGGCCATGAAGTGCACGCCAGCCAGCACGATAACATCGGCGTCGACCTCAACGGCTTCGCGCGCCAGGGCCAGGCTGTCACCTACGATATCGGCCACACCGTGAAAGATCTCGGGCGTTTGGTAATTGTGCGCAAGGATGACGGCATTCTTCTGCCGCTTCAGGTCGAGGATGGCTTCCAGATCCTCTTCGTACTGCATCCATTCGGCTGGCGGAATGACTTGCTTAACCCGATCGTACAACTCTGGCAGGCGGAAATCTTTCATTGGCTCCTCCAATTATACTCGATTCGAGTACATTTGAGCTGTGATTATTCTCGATTCGAGATTATGTCAAGCACAACTCAGGATTTGGACAGAGGCAGCCTTGCGCCCGACAGCATGCGGGCCTCAAGAATGGCGGGCCGGTACCGGAACAGACGCGCCGGGCGGCCGCCGGTGCCGCTCGAGATTTCACCTGTTTCTTCAACAAGTTCCTGCTGGTCGATCTGGCGACGGAAGTTGGGTTTGTGTAAGTGCAGACCCGACAGCGCCTCGACCGTGCGCTGCAATTGAAGCAGGGTAAAGCTTTCGGGCATCAGCTCGAACACGACCGGAGAATATTTGATCTTGGCCCGCAGCCGCGAAATGCCAGTGGCAAGGATACGGCGATTGTCGCCAGCCATGGGCAGGCCAAACTCGGGCACGTCGACCAGACCGGCCTCATACATCAGCTCATAGCGCTGCAGAACCAGTTCCTCGTTCCACGTCTTTCCGTTCAGACCGAACAGATAGTCGACACGCTGTGCCTTGAGCGGATCTGACCCTGCCCAAGCCGTCAGGCGATCGGCGATGCGCGGCACTTCTTCGGGGATGCTGTCGCGATGGTCTTCCCACGGGAAGTACCGGTACCAACTGCGCCAGGACGGGCGCCCTGCCCCGGCTGCATCCTGTTCGCGCACCAGCCCTAGATAGCTGATCGAGATCCGCTGCGAGGTTTCTACATCCCCAGACCGAGGATCGCGATCCCTGTCCGCAAATGTATAGAGCTGTTCAAGATACCCCACGGGATGACCGGTCTGCGCTTCAATCCAGGCACGTAGGCTGCTCTGCAGGCTGCGATGAGAAGATTCGAACGGCCCCGATGGCAGCGCCTCACCCCCCCGCAAGGTCATGACACGCGGCTGGTTGTCGGTCACGGCGACAAGGATTGCGATCAGTTCGGCAGGGGCTAGTCCGCTGGGCAAGAAGGTACCTGTGTATTGCGCAATGCCAGTCATTGACATCGTGTTTGATTTCTAACCCAGATTTCAAACCTTTGCTTGAGGAAAATGCCATCGCGCGAACACCGACCTTAAGATCAGGTTTTCACCGTTGAATGAAGGCATTTCCGGAATCTGCAGTGGCGACCCCGGCAGGATTCGAACCTGCAACCTGCCCCTTAGGAGGGGGCTGCTCTATCCAGTTGAGCCACGGGGCCGTGCAAAGCCCTCTCTACCTTTGTTTTTTCGGCTTGTCATGGGGTTTACTGTGGGTTTGCTGTAGGCGTGCTGAACAGTTGTAAACTGCACGGTGTTTACGCTAGCATCAGATAAAACAACAACGCAGGTGCCCTCCGTGAACACAGAAACAAAACGCCCGCTTACCCTTCGCGATGTCTCTGAGGCTTCTGGGGTATCCGAGATGACGGTCAGCCGGGTCCTGCGCAATCGGGGCGATGTATCGGATGCGACGCGCACCCGCGTTTTGGCCGCCGCGAAAGAACTGGGCTATGTGCCCAACAAGATCGCGGGCGCGCTGGCCTCAAGCCGGGTCAATCTGGTGGCGGTTATCATTCCATCCCTGTCCAACATGGTCTTTCCCGAGGTTCTGACCGGCATCAATCAGGTGCTCGAGGACACCGATCTTCAGCCTGTGGTCGGCGTGACCGATTACCTGCCTGAGAAAGAGGAAAAAGTGCTGTATGAGATGCTCTCTTGGCGGCCCTCGGGGGTGATCATTGCCGGGCTGGAGCATACCGACGCGGCGCGGGCGATGCTGGATTCGGCCGGAATTCCTGTGGTTGAGATCATGGATACCGATGGCAAGCCGGTTGATGCGATGGTCGGGATCTCTCATCGTCGCGCCGGGCGCGAAATGGCGCAGGCAATCCTGAAAGCGGGCTATGAGCATATCGGCTTCATGGGCACCAAGATGCCGTTGGACCACCGGGCGCGGAAACGGTTCGAAGGTTTCACCGAGGTTATGGGCAAGCACGGGATCGAGATCGAGGATCGGGAGTTCTATTCCGGCGGCTCGGCTCTGGCCAAGGGGCGTGAGATGACGCAAGCTATGCTGGAACGCTCGCCCGATTTGGATTTCCTGTATTATTCCAACGATATGATCGGCGCGGGTGGTCTGTTGTATCTGCTAGAGCAAGGCATCGACGTTCCCGGCCAGATCGGCTTGGCAGGTTTCAACAACGTCGAACTGCTGCAGGGCCTGCCCCGCAAACTGGCGACAATGGATGCCTGCCGGCTTGAGATCGGACAGCAAGCGGCCAAGATCATCGCCACGCAGCTTGACGATCCGAATGCCGAGATCGAGACCCGCGTGACTCTGACCCCCAAGGTCAACTTTGGGGATACGCTGAAACGGCGCTGATATCGTGGCGCTGAAACGGCTGGACAACCGCACGGCGCGGGCGATCTTCATGGATCGCCACGCGCTGGCCGAGGCACCTTCGGGCGGGTCCAAGGGCAGTGATCTGCTGGATCTGATCCAGAGGCTGGGCTTCGTTCAACTCGACAGCATCAATACGGTGGCGCGCGCGCATGACATGATCCTGTTCTCGCGCAGGCCCAGCTATCGCAGCGGTAACCTCAAACGCTTGTATGAGCGGGACCGCGCGCTATTCGAACACTGGACACACGATGCAGCCGTCATTCCGATGGAGTATTACGCGCATTGGCATCTGCGGTTCCAGCGCGATGCGGATCTGCTGAAATCGCGGTGGAAGAACTGGCGTCGGGATGGGTTCGAACAGCAGTTCGAAACGGTTCTGAGTCATATCCGCGATCATGGACCTGTGTCTTCGTCCGATGTGGGGAAGGACGAAAAGAAGGGCTCTGGCGGGTGGTGGGATTGGCACCCTTCCAAGACCGCGCTCGAATATCTGTGGCGTTCTGGCACGCTGACCGTTGTCGGGCGTGAGGGGTTTCAGAAACGCTATGATCTGACCGAGCGGGTGATCGAAACGCATCTCTGCCCCGGTCAGCTAATCTGTGACGCCGACGCGACGGTTGATTGGCTGTGCAATGCGGCGCTGGACAGGCTTGGCTTTGCCACTTCGGGTGAGCTGGCCGCGTTCTGGGATACCGTCAGCGCGGCTGAGGCCAAGGCATGGTGCGCCCAAGGGTTGCAATCAGGTGCACTGGAAGAAGTCGAGGTTGCTTGCGTCAACGGGCGCCTGCGCAAACTGTTTGCCCGCCCCGATCTGACCGATGGTCTGAGCGATCTGCCCGCACCAACAGGCCGCATCCGGGTTCTCAGCCCGTTTGACCCGATGCTGCGTGACCGGAACCGAGCCGAGCGGCTGTTTGATTTTCACTACCGGATCGAGGTCTTCGTGCCCGAACCCAAGCGGACCTATGGCTACTATGTTTTCCCGCTTCTGGAAGGCGACAAGCTGATTGGCCGGATCGACATGAAAGCCCATCGGGACGACGGCGTTCTGCGCGTCAAAGCCCTATGGCCGGAGCGCGCGATACGCTGGTCGGATGCGCGCAAGCGACGACTGGATTCCGAATTGGACAGACTGCGCCGGTTTGCCGGTCTTGATATGGTCGAATTTGCCAATGACTGGCTGAAAGAGCCTAAATAGACTCTATTCTGCGTCCGTCAGGGTCAGGTGAATGGGCTCCAACCCATCTATCCCACCTTCAATTTCATCCCCTGCTGTAACCGGCCCTACCCCGGCGGGGGTGCCTGTCAGGATCACATCGCCGGGACGCAAGTGATAGAAACCGGACAGGTGGCAGATGATCTCATCAATTTTCCAGATCAACTCATTCAAAGTCGCGTCCTGCCGAACCTTGGCGTTGACGCTCAGATGAATGCGCTTGCGGTCCTCCGGCGACCACTCGGCGGCACGGGTCAAAGGTGCAAAGACAGCGCCGTTCTCAACATCCTTGCCAAGATCCCACGGGCGCTGTTTGTTGCGCTCGCGAATCTGAAGATCGCGGCGGGTCATATCCAGCGCGCATCCATAGCCATATACCGCTTCCCACGCCTCTGCAGGGGTGGCGCGGAACACGGGGCGACCGATGGCGACGGCCAGCTCCATTTCATGATGGTAATTTTCAGTGCCTGGCGGGTATGGCACGGTCGCTCCGGTCAGAACGGCGTTTGCGGACGACTTGGTGAAATAGAACGGCGCCTCGCGGTCTACCTCGTGACCCATTTCAGCGGCATGCGCCGCATAGTTGCGCCCAACGCAGAAAATCCGACCAATGGGATAGGTCGCCTGCTCGCCGATCACGGGGATCGAGATTGGTGCGGGTAGAGAAAACAGGTACGGCATGGCGATCCCCTGAGTGTTGCGCCGCGCAGCTTATCGTCTGGCACGCAACTGGCAAGCCGTAGCTTTGCGCCGGTTCACGCCGACATCTGCGGCGTGATCTGGCGCAAAGCCGCCCAATTCCTGCAGCGGCGCATCTGGGCGTATGAATCCCTTGGAAACAGGTAAAATCGCGCTAGATCGCCTAGTAGATTTGAGAATTGATGGCACCCCCACAACCTGCCCGGCACAGAAGTTCTGCCGGAAAGATCAATACGAATGCAGTGACCTGAAGATACCTCTTGCGGACGCCTCAACATGTCGGCATTGGGACGTGAACGTATCGGAGACGGCAGGCGAAGACACCCATCCCCCTGGGAGTTTCGCCCTTGTTAGACCCTGTTTCAGGGCTGGCGCGCCCTCCGACACGTGGGCCGGGCCGTCGGGTAAGACGACACGCAACGGCCTTGGGCCAGGCACAGAATCCAACCCGGGTCTGGCCACCCCGCCGGAGAATTCCCCCTACCTTCTCCGGCGGGGTTTTAGTTCAGAGGGTCACTCTTTGAAGTTTTTCAGCTCGTTGAGGATATCCAGAAGCGTTTCGTGCTTTTCGGGACCAAGATGCGCGCGCATGCGATCGGCCTGTTGAACAATACCCGTCAAGTTGTCCTGAATGATCTGTTCGCCCTTCGCAGTGATTTCGACGATCTGACGTCGTCGATCTTTGGGGTGACAGCGGCGCTTGATCAGGCCCTTGTCTTCTAGTTTTTGCAAGATGCGCGTCAGGCTGGGCAACAACAGGCATGCCCGTTCCGAGATATCCGTCGGTTCGCTTGCACCTTCTTCTTTCAGCAAGCGCAGCACGCGCCATTGCTGCTCGGTCACCCCGGCATCAATCAGCAATTTGCGAATAGG
This sequence comes from Ruegeria sp. AI3, assembly GCF_056541245.1. NCBI lineage: Bacteria > Pseudomonadati > Pseudomonadota > Alphaproteobacteria > Rhodobacterales > Roseobacteraceae > Ruegeria > Ruegeria sp. AI3. The sequence continues at coordinate 158,693 of NZ_JBQFYA010000013.1, read as the reverse complement.
GCCCATAACCCTTTCTCGGGCGCGCAGCAACGCAATGGGCAGGGATCGCGACACCAAGGGGAGTTGATCGGACATACTGAATCATTACTGAAAAAGCAGAAGGTCTCAAGCCACCAAGAGAGGAAAGACCTATAATATACTGATAAATATCAGTTTAAAGCCGCTAGTGGCAAGCTACACCCGCATCGCCTCGGCGGCTTTTGCATATCCACCCGAAGCCCCATCCACGAAATGCACATGATCGTCCCGCATGGCTGAGGGGACAAAGCAGGTCATCATCGCCTCATCCTGTACGTGCAGGCCGTAGCGGATTTTGCCGCGCCCGCGGGCTTCATCCAGCATACGCTGGAGGCGGTCCAACGTGGCAGGGTCACAGTCCAGCGTCATTTTTAGGCCATCGTCGAATTTGCGGTAGTCTGCGTTTTGGCTGACCATCCGCCGATAGTGACCGGGTTCGAACTGCCCAAGCCGCTTGCCCGTCATAAACAAAAGGGCGATCAACAGGTTCTGCCCGAGCAGCTTCAGTTTTTGCGCAAACAGATTGCCCCCCGCGCGCGAGACATGGGCATCCAAACCTACGTCCGGCGGCGGCCATGTCATCGGAGGTCCGTTTTCCGGAACCGGATGCCCAGAACGATCCAGTTCGGCGGCCATGGTGACAACAGATTGCGCCAGATCCGCAAAATCCCGCTCGGTCGCCTGAGCCGTCGGCTGCACCACGACCGAGACGATCTGGCCATGCTGCGCAGGGCTGTTAGACCAGCGGCAGGACAGGCCGTCCAGATTTGGCTGCGCGTTGGGCGCGGCGGGGTCGACCGAATAGTGCCCGGATTTCATCTGCGCCTCGGCCCAAGCCAGACCTCCTCCCGCGAACATGGCATAGTCCACACCGGTAGACGGGGCATAGCGCGCCACCCTCAGGTCTTTCCCGGCTTTGCGCAGTTCCGCCACCGGGACCAGGGCCGCGCGCAACGGCATCTCAAACTCCTCTTCGGCCCAGCGCCGCAGGGTTGCCAACGCTCCAGCCGCGATATCCGCCGCACTGGGTGGCACGGCGAAGCCTGCCCCATCGCCACCAAAGACATATGGGAAAGGCTTGTTTTCCAGAGCGTTGATCATGGCCGAGATCACCGCAGCACCGACCATGTTGACGGTTTTGTACCGTCCCTGGGCGATCTGCGCGGTCGAATCCACGATGTCGGCAACACCCACAACCCAATCGTCCGGAACCGAGGCAAACTGCGCCGGGTCCGACAGAAGGGTAAAATCGCGCCAAAGCGGCAGGGACTCGTAAAAATCTGAATGGAGGTCTTTCATCGTCCCCCCTTTGTTCCAATTGGAGGTTAAGCTAGCCCGAATGTGATCGCTGTCCTCCCCTTGCAACATAGTACACGTGCTTGTGCGTTTTGCCACGGCGTGCCAATCAGGGCGGTGGAAATGCGCAGGAAAGGGCCGTTCATGCAGGCAGGTTTGGTTGTACTATGTCTGGCTTATGTCCTGAGCCAGTTTTTTCGCGCGTTCCTTGCCGTTCTCAGCCTTGATCTGGCGCGTGATATCGGGGCTTCGCCCGAGGATTTGGCCTTTGCTTCGGGACTTTGGTTCCTGGTCTTTGCCGCGATGCAGCTGCCGGTGGGCTGGGCGCTGGACCGTATTGGACCACGGCTCAGCGCAACCGTCCTGTTGATGATCGGCGGGGCCGGAGGGGCGCTTGTTTTTGCCGCCGCCAGCAGCCCTCTGCATGTCAGCATCGCGATGGCCCTGATCGGTGTTGGCTGTTCACCGGTTCTGATGGCCTCGTACTTCATCTTTGCACGCGAGTATCCTCCGGCTCGGTTTGCTACGCTGGCGGCGCTGATGCTGGGCGTGGGGTCGGTTGGCAATCTTGTTGCGTCCTATCCAACGGCGCTAGCTGTCGAGCTGATGGGCTGGCGCGCCACGATGGTTGGGTTGGCGGTTCTGTCCGCCGCAATCGGCTTGGGCATCTGGTTCAGCGTGCGCGATCCGAAAAAGGTCGAGACCGACCACAAAGGATCTTTGCTGGATCTGCTGAAAGAGCCTGCCTTGTGGCTCATCCTGCCCTTGATGCTGGTCGCTTACGCTCCGGCGGCTGCACTGCGCGGGCTTTGGGCGGGGCCATACCTGAACGATGTGTTCAGCCTGACCACCACGCAAATCGGAACGGCCACGTTGGTGATGGGAACCGCGATGATCGCGGGGACATTTGTTTATGGCCCGCTAGATCGTCTTCTGGGCACCCGCAAATGGGTGATTGTTGGCGGCAATGTCCTCTGTGCGGTCGCGCTTGGGCTTTTGTGCCTGTGGGTCGACAACGCCGTCTGGGTGTCGGTCGTGATGTTGTCGCTGATCGGGTTTCTGGGCGCGAGCTTTCCTGTCATCATGGCCCATGGCCGAGCCTTCATCCCGCCGCATCTGACCGGGCGCGGCGTGACCTTGCTGAACCTATTTGGCATCGGCGGGGTGGGGCTTGCGCAATTTGCCACAGGGCAGATTCACGCCGCCTTTTCCGACGTCAGCCCTACGGCCCCCTACACGGCGATATTCGGCTTTTTCGCCGTGACCCTTGCCATTGGATGCGTGATCTATCTATTCAGCCGGGATAGCGTCGACTGACGCAACGATCAGGAGAGCCCGGTGAAAGACCCCGTCGTCATTGCCCCCAATCTCAAACGCAGGCTTTCGGGCGTGACGGCAACGATTGCGCGGTTGGTCCCTTTGCAGGTGCAACAGATCGACATCGCCGCTACCGGGCCGGGCCTACCCGCTGACATCCCGCATATCCCACTGGGCCACCTGCCTTTCCTGTCCCGTCGCACGCTGCGGGTCTGGCACGCGCGCCGCAATACCGAGATGCTTCTGGGCCTGATCCTGCGCAATGTGTTCCGGTTGAAGTTGAAGCTGCTCTTTACTAGCGCTTCGCAACGGGCGCACACAGGCTACACCAAATGGCTGATCGACAAGATGGACGCGATTGTCGCGACCTCGCGCAAGACCGCAGGCTATCTGGAACGGGACGCGCAGGTGATCATGCATGGCATCAACCTAGACGACTTTACTCCGCCTGAGGACAAAGCCGCCCTTCGCGCGCGGCTGGGCCTGCCGGAGGGCCTGCTGCTTGGCTGCTACGGCCGTATCCGCCATCAAAAAGGCACGGACGCGTTCGTCGACGCCATGATTGATCTGTGCGCGCGATTCAAGGACGTCTCGGGCATCGTCATGGGCCGCGCGACGGAAAAACACACGGTTTTTCTAGCAGAGCAGAAAGACAAGGTCGCCAAGGCGGGCCTGTCGGACCGTATCCTCTTTATGCCCGAGGTGGCGGTCGACCAGATTGCCGAATGGTATCAGGTTCTGGACCTATTCATTGCCCCCCAACGGTGGGAGGGTTTCGGCCTCACCCCGCTTGAGGCGATGGCCTGCGGTGTTCCGGTCGTGGCAACAGATGTCGGCGCGTTTTCCGAGATTGTGACCGACCCGTCTCTGGGCCGCGTGGTGACCCCGGGTGATATCCCGGCACTGGCCAATGCGGCGGCAGAAATGCTGGAAAACCGTGATTCCCTGTCTCAGGCCGGACAGGCCGCCCGCGCCCATGTGGAGCAGAATTTCGATATCCAAGGCGAAGCACAGACCCTTGTGACCCTCTACAAGCGCCTGCTGAGCGAGTGAAGCGCCTCAAATCGGCGTCATTCGTCGAAATACGGCGCAAAAGCCCTTTTGTCCCGACGGCAACGCGGCTATGAACGCGCGTCCTTAACTTTGGAGACATGAAATGGGCTATCGCGTCGTCGTCGTCGGCGCCACTGGTAATGTGGGCCGCGAAATGCTGAACATCCTGGCGGAACGCCAGTTCCCCGTGGACGAAATTGCCGTGCTGGCAAGCCGTCGTTCGCTGGGTACTGAGGTGACATTTGGCGACAAGACACTCACGACCAAAGACCTGGACACCTTTGATTTCACCGGCTGGGATATGGCCCTGTTCGCTGTAGGCTCTGCCGCGACCAAGGACTATGCACCCAAAGCCGCTGCGGCGGGCTGCGTGGTGATCGACAACTCGTCGCTCTATCGCTACGACCCCGAGATCCCTCTGATCGTGCCGGAATGCAACCCGCAAGCGATCCACGACTACAAGAACAAGAACATTATCGCCAACCCCAACTGCTCGACCGCGCAGATGGTCGTCGCGCTGAAGCCGCTGCATGACCGCGCCAAGATCAAACGCGTTGTTGTCTCGACCTATCAGTCGGTGTCCGGTGCGGGCAAAGAGGGCATGGACGAGCTGTGGGAACAGACCAAAGCCGTCTACAACCCGATCAACGAGGTTGAGCCGAAGAAGTTCCAGAAGCAGATCGCCTTCAACGTCATCCCTCAGATCGACGTCTTCATGGAAGACGGCTCGACCAAGGAAGAATGGAAGATGGTTGTCGAGACAAAGAAGATCGTCGATCCGTCGATCAAGGTCACAGCCACCTGCGTTCGCGTGCCCGTGTTCGTTGGCCACTCCGAGGCCGTGAACATCGAGTTCGAAGAATTCCTCGACGAAGACGAAGCCCGCGATATCTTGCGCGAAGCGCCGGGCATCATGGTGATCGACAAGCGTGAGGCCGGCGGCTACGTCTCGCCTACCGAATGCGTAGGCGATTTCGCAACCTTCATCAGCCGCATCCGTCAGGACTCGACCGTTGAAAACGGCATCAACCTGTGGTGCGTCTCGGACAACCTGCGCAAGGGTGCCGCCCTGAACGCAGTCCAGATTGCCGAGCTTCTGGGTCGTGAGGTTCTGAAAAAGGGCTGACGCCTGAGTTAATATTCTTCGCAAGGGGCCGTTTCGTAAGAAGCGGCCCTTTTTCTTTGCGTGTGCTCAGCCATGATGCCGTTCAAGACAAAGGACAGACAAAGCAATCCGTGCTAAGTTGCGCCCATAGCCTTAAGAAAACCATCCAAAGGGTTTCACGATGCGCATTTTCTCTGTTCCTTTCATAATACTCGCCACTCTTTCTCCGCTGTCCGCGACATCACAAGAGATAGCCGATACGATCTATTCCGGCGGTCCCATTCTGACGATCAATGATGACCAGCCCTCGGCCGAGGCCGTGGCGGTCCGCGATGGCCGCATTCTGGCAGTTGGATCGCTTGCAGATATGGCCGCGCATCAAGGCGATGGGACCACAGCGTTTGATCTGGCAGGGCGCGCAATGTTGCCTGGATTTGTCGACAGCCACGGGCACGTTGTGATGGGCGGGCTGCAAGCCTTGTCGGCCAACATGCTGGCACCTCCGGACGGAGAGGTGACAGACATCGCCAGCCTGCAGGCCACTCTGACAGCTTGGGCCGAGGCAAATGCCGAAGCCGTGGAAAACGCGAACATGATCATTGGCTTTGGGTATGACAATGCGCAACTGGCCGAGCTGCGGCATCCCACGCGCCAGGATCTGGATGCTGTTTCCACCACCATACCCGTCGTGATCATCCACCAATCCGGACATTTGGGTGTGGGCAACTCAAAGGCACTGGAACTGGCGGGCATCACGGCCGAATCCGAAGCGCCGCCAGGCGGCGTTATCCAGCGGGATGAAAACGGAGAACCCAACGGAGTGCTAGAGGAATACGCGTTTTTCGCCTTGTTAGTGCCTCTTCTCGGCGATCTGGGCGAAGACGGTCTGGCTGAATTTGCCCGTGCCGGCAGCGCGCTTTGGGCGCGGTTCGGATACACCACCGGGCAAGAGGGCCGATCATCCGGTGAGATCGTCGAGGTGCTGAAAAAGGTTGGGGCCAATGGCGAACTGCCCATTGACGTGGTTGCCTTTCCTGACGTTCTGGAGGCGCAGGACTACATTGGTAGCAATGTCTCAGGGGACTACACGAATAGGGTCCGTGTGGGCGGCTGCAAGCTGACCATTGATGGCTCGCCCCAGGGTTTCACGGCGCTGCGCGACCGTCCCTACTACGATCCGGTTGGCTCTTACCCCGCAGGCTACGCGGGCTATTCCGCGATCACGATGGAGCAGCTTCAGGACGCGGTGAACTGGTGCTATGAGAACGGCATTCAGATCCTGGTGCATTCCAATGGCGAAGGCGCATCGGACATGCTGATCGCCGCTCTGGAAGAAGCCCAAATGAAATACGGCGACCCCGGAAATCGTCCGGTTTTGATCCATGGCCAGTTTCTGCGCGAGGATCAGGTCGTCAGTTTCAAGCGCTTGGGCGTTTTCCCATCTGTCTTTCCAATGCACACCTTTTATTGGGGAGACTGGCATCGCGACCATACCGTCGGCCCGATCAACGGTGAGAATATCTCGCCGACCGGATGGATACGAGAGCGTGAAATGATGTTCGGGACGCATCACGACGCGCCGGTCGCTTTGCCCGACAGCATGCGTGTTCTGGCCGCGACAGTGACGCGACGTACCCGGTCAGGCGACATCCTTGGCCCTCATCAACGTGTCGATGTCATGACCGCGCTCAAGGCCATGACAATTTGGCCCGCATGGCAGCATTTCGAAGAGGATCAGAAGGGCTCGATCGAGGTTGGGAAGGTAGCTGACTTCGTAATCCTTTCGGACGATCCGACGGCGGTGGACCCCGAAACCCTGGCCGAGCTACAGGTTCTGGTGACCGTGAAGAACAATACAGTTGTCTACGAAGCTAAAGAAGGCATCCGAGAAGGAAAGCTGGACGTCTCACCCTTTTCTAACGATCCGGTTGTTGCACATACCTTCCTGCACGCGATTTATCAGGGGATGAAAGTCGAACAGCCTTGGCTGGCGACGGAACCAAAACGCAATTAAAGGGCGTTTCCGAGGGAAGGGCTATCCCTGCCCTTCCACCAAAACCTTGAGGTTCATCAGACCGCGCTCATAGTTCGGGCCAAGCCAGCGGTCCATCATTACCCCCATCCAACGAGACATCGGATTCATGCCCAACTCAGACTCGAAGCCCCATGTCACCTGCGTCTGATCTTCATCGGGCTGCAGCAGGAATGCGGCTGTGGCGGTCCCCATCGGGCCGAAATCAAGCGCGGTCTGGATGCTTTGGTTTTCGACGCTCGCGACAATCTCTTGCGATCCGGTGCCGACCTGCGGATCGTCAGAGCTCCAGTTCAAAATATTCCCAACCCCCGACTCTGGCCCGGAATAGGTCAGCTTGGTCTCTGGGTCCCGGTGCAACCAGGGTGACCAATGCTCGGTCTGCTGCATCGAGTTCAGATAGGGAAAGATCACCTCAGGCGCGGCGTTGATGGTGATACTGCGGGATACATCAGCTTTTGAGGGCAGCAACTACGCGACGCCGACCAGTGCTAGTACAAGAACGATCAGGCCAAGAAAAACGCGTTTAATCAATTTCATAATATGCTCCAAAGGGTAATTCCTTTGTCCGGAGCATATCATAGAAAATTGGATGGAACTGCCGTTTAACGCGATGCTAGGGCGTCAGACCGGAACGAACTTTTTCTGATAGGGGTCGAAACACTCCAACCCGCCCGCGCCGATATCTGTCCAAAGCCCGTGCAGGCTGAGCGTGTCGTTCTTGACCGCGTCGGAAACAAAAGGGAACGTCATCAGGTTTTCCAACGACGCAACGACGGCCTGACGTTCAAACTGGCGGGCCTGCTCGACGCCATCTTCGATATCCGCAACCTGTTCATACTTGGGCTTGAGGATATCCATCCAACGGCCAACAAAGCTTTCTTTTGCTTCCAGCTGCGGAGCTTCACCCTTGCACATGTCGATACAGCCCTGCACCCCACCGCATTGCGAATGACCAAGCACGATCAGATGCGCCACTTTCAACGCGGTCACCGCATATTCGATGGCTGCACTGGTCCCGTGGTGATCCCCATCCGGAGCGTAAGGGGGCACCAGGTTGGCAATGTTGCGGTGAATGAAGAACTCGCCCTGATCGGCACCGAAGATCGCGGTCACATGAACGCGGCTGTCGCAACAGCAAATCACCATCGCACGGGGGCGCTGCCCCTCATCCGCCAAACGCCGATACCAGACCTGATTTTCGGAATAGGTCGTCGCTTTCCAGCCGTGATACCGTTTCACCAGATAGGTCGGCAAAGGTTTGGCTAAATCCATTTCGGCATTCCCGTCTTTCGTTGCGTAGGCTGCTGTAAACCGAATTCAAGAAAAATTCGAGCCATTATCCAAATTCATCGCAAGGTTTTGCAAAGGAATTGACAGCAAGGATCAATGCCACGCCGTGGGGGCGATGAAACTAGGGTGAATGTGGTGGAAAACATAATCAGGCTTGAACACAAGGAAACCGTGCGACTGGATCCGGATCGCCTCAGCGGGCTGTACCGGCAATTGGGCGACAAGAACGCGCTGGACGTGCTGTGCCGCACGGTCGAGGAACTGGCCGTGCGCTTATCGAATTGCGAACGGCACTGGCGGCAGCGCGATTGGGAGGCCTTGCGCAAATGCGCCAAGTCGCTGGTGGCAATCGCCGATCAGATTGGAATGACGGCGCTGGCGCGGGTTGCGAGCGATGTCACCGGCGCCGTAGATGCGGGCGATGCCGTTGCAGCAGGTGCAACGCTGGGGCGGTTGATCCGGGTTGGAGAGCGCTCTCTGACCGCGATCTGGGATCAGCAGGACCTTTCGGTGTGACGGGGGTTGCGGGCAGGCCGCAGGCGGATAGTCTGGTCGCAAATTCATTCAGCCCGAGACGACTATGACCCTCAGCTTTGCCCAACCCTCTGACACCTCTGTGCCGCTGCATGTGGTGGCGCAACCTGATCTGGACGATTGGCTGGCCGGTCAGTCCGATCACATCCGAAATTGGGTAACGGCAAACGGGTTCAAGGGCGCTTTGGGTCAGGTCCTGACGGTTCCAAGCACGGAAGGCGGTGCGGGGTTCGCGCTGGCCGGATACGGGACCGAGGGCAAGCGCGCCCGCAAGCGGTTCCCTCTGGCCGCTGCCGCGGATGCGCTGCCCGAAGGCAGCTACCACATCGCGGCCGGCGTCCCGGCGGAACATCTGGAGATGGAGTGTCTGGGCTGGTTGCTGACCGGCTACGCCTTTGATCGCTATGCGCCTCAATCCGCCGCCAAGGCGCGACTGGTTGCCCCTGAAGGCGTTGATGCCGCGCGGTTAGAGGTACTGGCAAATGCCGAGGCGCTGACCCGCGATCTGGTCAACACGCCAGCCTCCGATATGGGGCCGGATCAACTGCAAGCGGCAGCCGAGGCGTTGGCGGACGAATTCGGAGCCACGTGCAAAACGATCACCGGAGACGCGCTACTGGAGCAGAATTTCCCTATGATTCATACGGTTGGGCGCGCCGCAGATCAGGCCCCGCGACTGATCGAGATGAATTGGGGCGCGCGCGGGCCGACGCTGACGCTCGTCGGCAAGGGTGTGTGTTTCGATACCGGCGGGCTGAACCTGAAACCGGGCGCGTCGATGGGTCTGATGAAAAAGGACATGGGGGGTGCCGCCAATGTTCTGGGCCTTGCCCGGATGATCATGGCGCTGAACCTGCCGCTGCAACTGCGGGTGCTGATCCCGGCGGTCGAGAATGCGGTCGCGAGCAACGCCTTCCGTCCCGGAGATATCCTGACCTCTCGTAAGGGTTTGACGGTCGAGATCAACAACACCGATGCAGAGGGGCGGCTGGTTCTGGCCGACGCGCTGGAGCTGGCGGATGAGGGGAAACCGGACCTCGTGATCTCGATGGCGACCCTGACCGGCGCGGCGCGCGTGGCCGTGGGGCCCGATCTGGCACCGTTCTACACAGATGACGATCGCGCCGCCGGGGCGCTGAGCAAAGCTGCCGCCCAAGCCGCTGATCCAGTCTGGCGCATGCCCTTCCACACACCCTATGAGACGATGATCGAACCTGGCATTGCCGATCTGGACAACGCGCCCTCGGGCGGGTTCGCGGGGTCGATCACCGCAGCCCTGTTCCTGCGCCGCTTTGTCGAAAACAGCAATTACATGCATTTCGACATCTATTCCTGGCAGCCCAGCAAACAACCGGGTCGCAGTAAGGGTGGATTGGGGCAAGGCCCACGCGCCCTGCTGACCGCACTGCCCGAGATTTTGGGCCTATGACAGATCGCAGGCTCTTACCCTTCAACGGACGGTTCGCGCATTCTTCCCTGAAAGGTCAGGTCGAGGCTGAGGTTTTTACAGACGGCGAACCCTTTCGGATTCAAAGGTTCGTAGAGGACATTCTGGACGAACCCAATGGCACTCGTCAGTGCCAAATGGTGTCCGGAGAAGTCTTTATCATTCTCGACAAAACGGACAATTCCCTGTTCGGATACCGCAAAAAAGACGGTTATGTCGGATGGATCAGACCCGGAATTCAAAAGCGCCCGATTGAGCCGACGCATCGAGTTTGCGTGCCCAGAGCGGTCTCGTTGGAACACCCTGATGTGACCAAAAACGCGAATGAAAGAATTCTACCTTTCGGAACACTCGTTGAATACTGGCCGCGTCGTGACCCGGACCGTGAAAACGCCATTCGATCAACCGGCTGGGTTTGCGTGAAGGAGGAGGGTTATGTCCCGACGGCTCGGTATATTCGCGAAACTCAGCTGGCCGAATTGGACTGGGTGGCGTCCGATCCTGTGACCGTCGCGGAACAGTTTCTTGCCACCCCTTACCTCTACGGTGGTGACACAGGGCTTGGCATTGATTGTTCGGGCCTGGTTCAGATTGCGTATCAGTCCTGCGGAATGGCCTGCCCGCGCGATAGTGACATGCAATCTAGGTTTTTCAGGCCGATTTCAAAACCTGGCTTGCGCCGAGGCGATCTGGTGTTTTGGAAAGGTCATGTGGGCATGATGCTGGATAAAGATACGCTTTTGCACTCAAACGCATATCACATGGCCGTCGCGAAAGAGCCTCTGGAGGAGGCCATCGCGCGTATCGGTCAAAAGGAATTCGGCGCCGTAACTGGCTACGGGCGGCATCCGGAGCTTTAGGCTCTAATCCGGAGAAACTGAGCGGATCAGCTTGCGCTCGAGCACCCTTAGAACCGTGCGCAGATCGTGGCCGCGTTTCAGGATACGCCCGTCCATCCCAACAACGGAATACATCCCCTGCTTTTGGCGCAGGCGGGGGTGTTTCTCGATCCGGTAGATGGGATGCTCGGCGGTACGTCGGAAGATCGAAAAAATCGCCATGTCGCGCAGGTTGGAAATTCCGTAGTCGCGCCATTCTCCGGCGGCGACCATCTTGCCATAGACGGACAGGATATGGGACATCTCGCGCCGGTCGAACGCGACGGGCATCTGGGCCGAGTTTGTTGGGAACCGGCTGGGAGGCTGCATGTTCATACCACAAGCCTTGCCGGAAAACGCGGCTGAATCAAGCCCGATGCGCAAGCGGGCCATAATTCGTCAACGGGTGTTACCGCCGTCCGACTTGTCGACATATCAGGATCACAGGCAGTAATCCAACGGCCAGAATGACCAAGGATGGCACCGCCGCCCCCTCGAGCCGCTCGTCCGAGGCCAGCCGGTATGCCTGCACCGCCAGCGTGTCAAAGTTGAAGGGACGCATGATCAGCGTTGCAGGCAATTCCTTCATCACGTCGACAAATACGATCAACAGGGCCGTCAGCAACGAGGGCGTCAGGATCGGCAGATGCACCCGCCTGAGCGTGCCCAGAGGTGTCTGCCCCAAAGACCGGGCTGCGGCGTCCATATTGGCGTGAACCGTACTCTGCCCGCCTTCATAAGCACTTAGGGCCGCCGCAAGGAACCGCACCATATAGGCCGCCACCAGCAGCCAGATTGACCCGGTCACTAGCAGGCCGGTCGATACGTCAAATGTCGCGCGCATCCACGCGTCCAACGCGTTGTCAAAGCTGGCAAAAGGCACCAATAGTCCAACCGCGATCACTCCACCCGGCACCGCATAGCCTAGCCGCGCGATATAACCCGCGATGGTCGAGGGCCGCCCCGGCCTCAAGCGCTGAAAGAACCCGACACTGACGGCCGCAATAACTGTGATGACAGCAGCCGTCCCGGCAAGAGTCAGCGAGTTCTGAATGAAGCCGAGGTAGCGGGGCGACAGCAGGTTCTGCTCGGATTTCAACCCCATCTCGAACAGAACGACCACCGGCAGCAGGAACCCGAAAAACACGGGAATGGCGCAGAGGGCAAAAGCACCGATCGCGCGCCATCCAGTCAGTTGCGCTGCGGGCAGAGCTGCATGTTGCTTGCCCGCTTGATAATACTTGGCCTTGCCGCGCCGCGTGCGTTCAGCCACAGCCAATACAAGCGCGAAGGTCAGCAAGCACAAGGCCAGTTGTGCGGCGCCTGCACGATCTCCCAGCGAAAACCAACTGGTATAAATGCCCGTGGCGAAGGTCTGGACGCCAAAATACGAGACGGTTCCGAAATCGGCGATGGTCTCCATGATCGCCAGAAGAACGCCTCCGGCAATGGCAGGACGCGCCATCGGCAGCGAAACCCGCCGAAAGGCCAGCCAAGGGCTGTTTCCCAACGCCCGCGCCGCCAGAAACGCGGTAGCGCTTTGCTGCAGGAACGCTGCCCGCGCCAGCAGGTAGACATAGGGATATAGCACCAGCGTCAGCATCACCGCCGCGCCCTCGGTCGAGCGGATTTCGGGGAACCAGTAGTCGCGCGGCCCCCAACCCGTCACATCGCGCAGCGTGGCCTGTACGATACCGGGATGGTCCAATATGAACGTGTAGGCATAGGCCAGAACGTAGGCCGGGAAGGCCAGCGGCAGGACTAGCGCGATCTCCAACAGGCGCACGCCGGGGAACCGCGTCATCGTCACCAGCCAAGCGGCTCCGGTCCCGATGCTGAAAGTGCCAACAGCCACCAGGACCACCAATATGGCGGTGGTCATCGTGTAGCGGGGCAGCACGGTTTCAGCCAGGTGCGAGATGGTTTCCGTGCCACCGGTCAGCGCCGCCAGAACCACCGCAACCATCGGCAACAGACAGGCCGCCGCCACGACATAGGCAATGGCCGCCAAAAGCCGCGTGCCACGCACACCGCGGTTTCGTGATCCATTTTCAGAATATTCGATCAGGGCCATTGTCCGGGCTTGTAAGTGGCGAGGGCGTCTTCTTTCTCGACTAAAACGCTAGGAAACACCAGTGCCCGGAGCAACAAATCTTGCAACAAATCTGCGGCATCAAACGCCGCAGATATCAGTCATAGACCCGCTGATCCTCGATCACCAGACCATCCTTGGGCAAGGACCCCGGGGCCACAACCTCGATCGCGCCTTTCAGCTTCAGCACTTCGGCCACGGATTTCGCATAAGCCATGTCATCGCCACCAGCGCTTTCGATCTGGACGGTCATTGTGTCCATCTCACCCTGACGGGCCGCAATCACGCGGGCTTTGACGATCTCGGCATGTTTGTCGACCAGCGCGGCCACCTGCTCGGGCCGGACGAACATGCCCTTGATCTTGGTGGTCTGATCGGCACGCCCCATCCATCCCATGATCCGAGCGTTCGTACGACCGCAAGGCGACTGACCCGGCATAATGGCCGACAGGTCACCGGTCGCAAACCGGATCAGCGGGTAATCTGGGTTGAGAGAGGTCACCACGACCTCGCCAACCTCACCAGTCGCAACCGGAGTTCCGGTGCCAGGGGTGACGATTTCGACGATGACGTGTTCGTCCAAAATCATCCCCTCCATCGCGGCGCTCTCATAGGCGATATTGCCCAGATCGGCCGTGGCATAACATTGCAGACAGGCAATGCCGCGATCCGCGTATTCCTGCCGCAACGAGGGGAACAGCGCGCCCCCACCCACAGCGGCCTTTGAGAAACTCAGCGCAACGCCCATGGCATCGGCCTTGTCCAGAATGACCTTCAGATAGTCCGGCGTGCCCGCGTAGGCCGTGCATCCAACGTCGCGAGCCGCGGTCACCTGCAGCTCGGTCTGGCCGGTTCCGGCAGGCAGAACAGCCGCGCCAACCGCACGTGCGCCGTTTTCAAAGATCATGCCCGCAGGCGTCAGGTGATAGCCGAAGCAATTCTGAACAATGTCGCCCGCGCCGACACCGGCAGCGTTCAGGAACCGGCCCATGCGCCACCAATCGTGGTCTGTGCTGCCAGGCTCATAGATCGGGCCGGGGGATTGGAACACATGGTGAAAGTGCCGCGCCGGTTTGACTGTAAAGCCGCCAAAGGGCGGGCGCTCTCCTTGCGCGCGGGTCAGGTCCGACTTGCGTAGCACCGGTAGCATGGGCAGGTCTTCGGCCGTTTTCACCGTATTAGTGTCTATTTCAGCGAAATGCGCCATGAACCCAGGCGCAGACCGCGCCCGTTCCAGTTGCGACTGCAGCGCCATCGCCTGATCCGAGGCGCGCTGATCCGCCGAGCGCGTTTCGAGTGCGTCGAAATAGGTCATCGCCATATCCTCCATCAGATCACAACCACCGCTTGCGGCGGCGGTACGAGCGCACATCGCGAAAGCTTTTTCGGCCTTCATCCGACATGCCGAGATAGAATTCCTTCACATCCGGGTTCTCACGTAGTTCGGCAGCAGGGCCGTCCATCACCACGCGACCGGATTCCAGAATATAGCCGTAATGCGCAAACCTGAGCGCCACATTGGTGTTCTGCTCGGCCAATAGGAACGAAACGCCTTCTTTCTCGTTCAGATCTCTTACGATGCCGAAAATCTCTTCGACCAGCTGCGGGGCAAGCCCCATCGAGGGTTCATCCAGCAGGATCGTCTCGGGCCGTGACATTAGCGCGCGGCCCATCGCGACCATCTGCTGTTCCCCGCCCGAAGTATAGCCCGCCTGACTTTTGCGGCGCTCTTTCAGGCGCGGGAAGTAATTGTAAACCAGCTCCAGATCGCTCTGGATCGCGGCATTGCCGTCCTTGCGGGTATAGGCCCCGGTCAGCAGGTTTTCCTCGACCGTGAGGTGTTCGAAACAGTGGCGGCCTTCCATCACCTGAATGACGCCTTTTTCCACCAGATCCGCCGGGTCGCTTTCATGAACGCTTTGGCCGCGATACTTGATCGAGCCCTTGGTGACCTCACCCCGTTCGGAATGCAGTAGGTTCGACACCGCCTTAAGCGTCGTGGTCTTGCCCGCGCCATTCCCCCCAAGCAGCGCCGTGATGCCGCCTTTGGGAACCGTCAGGCTGACGCCCTTCAGCACGAGGATCACGTGATTGTAGATCACCTCGATATTGTTGACCTCAAGCAGGGTTTCCGCCTGCACATCCGTGGTTTGGGCCGCATCCAGCATCAGCGCCTATCCTCGTTCGCGTGTTCGGGTCAGGGCGGCAGCAAACCGCCGCCCCGCTTGGTTCAGAGCGCTTTAGTTGCAGCGCGTTTCGATATTGTTTTCAGCCGCATAAGCCGCCGAGTCTTCTGCGATCAGAGCGTTGATGACTTCGGCATCTGTCGGTTTGAAGTCCTGAACCGGGTTCCAGGTTCCGGCCGCTGCATCCCACTGGACCACGCCCACAAGACCGGGGCCGCCATGGTTTTCACAGGAAACCGAGAATTCCGGCCCGAAACCGACCATGCCCAGACCTTCCATCTTGGCATTGGTGATTTCCAACGCTTCCATGCCATCGCGCATCATTGACGCGTCGATCTCGGCAGTGCCGTGCATTTCCTGCGCAGTCTTTACCGCTTCAGCCGCCAACATCGCAGCATAGAGACCGCGGTTGTACTGAACAGTGCCCAGTTGATCCCCTGCGCCTGCGGCTTTACCGGCATCGACGACGTATTTCTGCAGATCGTCATAGACCGGATAGTCCATACCCAGGCCCGTGAAGGTCAGGGCCTTGTAGCCGGTGGCCTTTTCACCTGCAGGCTCGACATCGAATTCAGCACCTGACCACCAGACGCCAATGAAGTTCTCCATCGGGAAGCGAATGTTGGCCGCTTCCTGAACCGCAACTTGGTTCATGACGCCCCAGCCCCACATGATCACAAAATCGGGCTTTTCGCGGCGGATTTGCAGCCACTGCGACTTCTGCTCCTGACCTGGGTGGTCGACAGGCAGCAGAGACAGCTCATAGCCGTGCTTTTCGGCCAGCGTTTCCAGAGTGCGGATCGGCTCTTTGCCGTAGGCAGAGTTGTGGTAGACCAACGCGATTTTCTTGCCGCTCAGGTCTCCGCCGTTTTCATCCAGCAGATAGTTAATCGCGCCCGAAGCTCCGTTCCAGTAGTTGGCCGGATAGTTGAACACGTGGCTGAACACCTCGCCATTCGCAGCCGAGGTCCGGCCATATCCCATTGTGTGCAAGGGAATGCCATCTGCCGTCACTTTCGGGATCAGCTGATAGGTAATTCCGGTGGACAGCGGTTGATAGACCAGCGCACCTTCGCCCTTGGTCGATTCATAGCATTCCACACCTTTTTCAGTGTTATAGCCGGTTTCGCATTCGATAACCTTGGCTGGAACACCCCCGATGCCGCCATCGCGTTCATTCAGCAGGGTGAAATAGTCGGCGTAACCGTCAGCAAACGGAATACCGCCTGCCGCGTAGGGACCCGTCCGGTAGCTGAGCGACGGGAACACAAGGTCGGCCATGACCGGGCCTGCGGCCATCACGGCGCCCAGCGCCAGGGTTGCCAGTTTCTTGTTCATCGGGTGTCTCCTCCCTTGATTGATCCGATGGTGGTTTCGGGCGTTTGCGCCCGTCTTTTTTGATTGGGCCTGTCCCTAGTGCGGGAATGGCCAGAGTCTGAGTTTCTCCTTGGCGACACGCCAAAGCTGCGCCAGCCCATGTGGTTCGAGGATCAGGAACATGATGATCAGCCCGCCTACGATCACGAGGTTCAGGTGCGCCACAATGTCCGTGGGCCAACCCAGCAGGTCTACACCGATCAACTTCAGCACGACCGGCAACAGCACAAGGAAAGCCGCCCCTGCAAAGGACCCAAAAATAGACCCTAATCCACCGATAATGACCATGAACAGCACTAGGAATGATTTCTGGATGCCAAAGACCTCACCGACTTCGACCGCGCCCAGATAGACCGCGAAGAACAGCGCCCCTGCGATGCCTACGAAGAACGAGCTGACGGCAAAGGCGGTCAATTTGGCCTTGAGGGGGTTCACGCCAATGATTTCGGCAGCGATATCCATGTCTCGGATCGCCATCCAGGTCCGGCCCGTGGTGCCCCGCGTCAGGTTGCGCGCGAGGATGGCGCAGACGGTCAGGAAAATCAGGCAGAACAGATAGGTCGCCCATGCCGGAGCATTTGGACCGGTTATGATGATACCAAACACATCCCGTTCCGGCGCGTTGATCTGACCCGAAGCCGAGTAGTTGTAGAACCACGGCACTCGGTTAAACAGCCAGACCAAAAAGAACTGCGCCGCAAGCGTCGCCACGGCCAGATAGAACCCCTTGATCCGCAGGCTCGGCAAGCCGAACAACACGCCCACAAAGGCCGTGATACCTCCGGCAAGGATCACGTGGATGAACATGCTGACATCCGGGAAAGCAGTCATCAGCTTGTAGCAGGCATAGGCACCCACAGCCATGAACCCTCCGGTCCCCAGCGAGACCTGCCCGCAATAGCCCACAAGGATGTTCAGCCCGATCGCCGCGATGGCGTAGATCAGAAAGGGCAGCAGCAGGGCGTTGGCCCAATAATCGTTGATGATGAAGGGTATGATCCCGAACGCCACCGCCAGCACGACATAGTAGCGATACCGGTCAAACTTGATCGGGAAAGTCTGGCTGTCAGCAATGTACGAGGTTTTGAAGTCCCCGGCCTCACGATAGAACATATCTTACTTTCCCCATTCTTCCTGCGCCCGGTTCCGGGCCGCGGCGTCCAATTGGTTTGAGCCCTTGGCGTATCCGCTCGCCTCAGACGCGCGGACCAGTTTCAAATAGGCCAGAACGCCCATGATCAGACCCGCAAAAGCCAGGATTGCCGCGATGGTCAGCTGGCCTTCGGAAAGATCGTCCGAGGTCAGGGCTATATACCCAAACGCCCAGAACCCGGCCCATGCGATGACGTTGATGATGGCGATCAGCTTGGTCATCGCTAAACCCTCTCGATGATCTTCTCGCCGAACAGGCCCTGAGGTCGGAACACGAGGAAGATCAGCGCCAGCACGTAGGCAAACCAGTTCTCAGTCGCGCCGCCCAGCGCAGGTCCTAAGGCGAATTCGAACAGCTTCTCGCCCACGCCGATGATCAGCCCGCCGACGATGGCTCCGGGGATCGAGGTGAAGCCGCCCAGCATCAATACCGGCAAAGCCTTGAGCGCGATCAGCGACAGCGAGAACTGAACGCCCGATTTGGTGCCCCACATGATCCCTGCGACCAGAGCGACGAACCCTGCGACCGACCAGACCATGACCCAAATGAAGTTCAGTGAGATGCCAACTGACAGCGCTGCCTGATGGTCATCTGCAACAGCGCGCATCGCCCGGCCCTGTTTGGTGTACTGGCTGAATGCGACCAGAGCTGCCACCAGAAGCGCCGCGATGATCGTCGCCACGATGTCCAGATTGTCGATGAAGAAGCCGTAGTCGAAGATGTTGTAGGTCGTTTCATCAATCCACAGGTTGATGCCTTGCGGCAGACCTACGTCAAGCGTCTTGATCTCAGACCCCCACATCAGGTCGGCCACGCCCTCAAGGAAGTAAGCCAGACCAATGGTGGCCATGAACAGAATGATCGGCTCTTGTCCGACTAGATGGCGCATGACGAAGCGCTGCACCGCCCAGGCCAGCAATACCATCACCGCCATGGTCAAAAGGATCGCCAAGAGCGCAGGCACGTTCCAGCCAAAGTAGTGGATATGCGTCCCGAAAATCGCATTGATCAGATGGGCAAACGGCACCTGCCCCTTCATGATCCCAACCAGCGTCATCGCCGCAAAAAGCGCCATAACCCCTTGGGCATAATTGAAAATCCCCGAGGCCTTGTAGATCAGCACAAAGCCCAGCGCGACCAGCGCATAAAGCACCCCGGCCATCAGACCGTTGAGGATGACCTCCATCGCAAATACGAGTTGTTCAGGCATAGGTGCCCCCCCAATTTACTAATCCGATGTCAGTCATGGCTGACCCCCAGATAGGCGTCGATGACCTCTTGGTTGTTGCGCACCTCGTCGGGCGTGCCGTCGCCAATTTTCTTGCCGTAATCCATCACGACGACCCGATCGCTTAGATCCATCACCACGCCCATGTCGTGTTCGATCAGAGCGATGGTGGTGCCAAATTCATCATTCACATCGAGGATGAAGCGGCTCATATCCTCTTTCTCTTCGACGTTCATGCCCGCCATGGGTTCATCCAACAGCAGCAGCTTCGGCTCCGCCGCCAGAGCACGCGCAAGCTCCACCCGCTTCTTCAACCCGTAGGGCAGGCGTGACACAGGCGTCTTGCGGATGTGCTGGATCTCGAGGAAGTCAATGATCCTCTCAACCGCCTCACGATTTTCGGTCTCTTCCGCTTCGGCCTTCCCCTTCCACCAAGCCTGCTGAAGGATATTGGTCTTCATAAAGCTCAGGCGTCCGGTCATGACGTTGTCCAGGACGCTCATGCCTTCGAACAGGGCAATGTTCTGGAAGGTCCGCGCAATCCCCTGCTGTGCCACCTCAAACGGCCGCATCGGAGGGCGCTTGGAGCCGTGGAACCAAACCTCCCCCTCCTGCGGGACATAAAACCCCGAGATCACATTCAGCATCGAGGACTTGCCCGCCCCATTCGGCCCGATAATGGCGCGGATTTCGCCCTCGCGAATATCAAACGAGATATCCTTGATCGCCACCACGCCGCCAAATCGCAGGGTGATGTTTTTCATCTCCATCACCACGCCGCCGATCTTGCGGCCGTCTTCGGTGACATATCCTTCGGAATTATCCAGCATCAGTCTCTCCCAGACTTACGCAAAAACGGGACGGCGGGCGGGGCGATGACCGCAGGTCGAGCGGCGCTCGAACGGCCCATCATTCCGCCGCAACCTTGTGATGCGCGACCGACACAACCGGCGCATCAACGATCTCAAGCGTCGCAGAAATCGACCCCTTGCGCCCATCCTCATAGGTCACTTCGGTCGTCGTTGAAACGCTCGAGGACCCGTCATAAAGCGCGGCGATAATGTCGTGGAACTTGTCCTCGACAAAACCGCGCCGTACCTTGCGGGTCCGGGTCATCTCGCCATCATCGGCATCCAGTTCCTTATGCAGAACCACAAAGCGATGCACCTGACAGCCCGACAGCATCTCATCCGCAGCGACCGATTTGTTAACCTCTTCCACGTGGGCCTTAATCGTCTCTAACACACGCGGATGTCCCGCCAGTTCCTGGTAGGACGCGTAAGCCACGTTGTTGCGCTCGGCCCAGTTTCCGACCGCCGTCAGGTCGATATTGATGAAGGCCACGCAGCGATCCTTGCCGTTCCCGAACAGAACGACCTCAAGAATATCGGGATAGAATTTCAGCTTGTTCTCGACATACTTCGGGGCGAACATCGACCCGTCAGCCATTTTGCCCACATCCTTGGCGCGGTCGATGATCCGCAAGTGGCCCGAGCTTTCCTCGATGAACCCCGCGTCCCCGGTCGCAACCCAACCCTCAGCATCCTTGGTCGAGGCCGTCGAGTCCGGGTTGTTGTAGTATTCGACAAACACACCGGGTGAGCGGTAGTGGATCTCGCCCGTATCGTCGATTTTCAATTCGACCGCAGGGGCTGGAACGCCGACCGTATCCGCCCGCACCTCTCCGTCCGGCTGTTGGGTGATAAAGACAGTCGCTTCGGTCTGACCATAAAGCTGCTTCAGGTTGATGCCCAAAGAGCGGTAGAAATCAAAGATTTCCGGCCCGATGGCCTCACCCGCCGTATAGCCGACGCGGAACCGGCCATAGCCGAGCGTATCCTTCAACGGGCCGTAAACCAGCATATTGCCCAGCGCGTATTTCAGCTTGTCGCCAAAGCCCACCGGCTTGCCGTCCAGCAACAGACCACCGACCTTCTTGGCATGTGCCATGAAATGATGGAACATATTGCGCTTCAGCTTGCCCGCATCCTCCATCCGGATCATCACATTGGTCAGCTGCGTTTCAAAAACGCGCGGCGGGGCAAAGAAATAGGTCGGTCCGATCTCGCGCAGGTCCGTCATCATCGTGTCGGCGCTCTCGGGGCAGTTCACACAGAAGCCGCACCAATAGGCCTGACCGATCGAGAAGATGAAATCGCCCACCCAGGCCATCGGCAGGTAAGACAGAATGTCTTCGTTCCGGGTCAGATGATCGAACTCGGCCGAGTTCTTTGCACTTTCAATGACATTCCGGTTCGACAGCACCACACCCTTGGGCTTGCCTGTTGTCCCTGAGGTATACAGCATCACGCAGGTATCGTCATAGGTGATCGCCGCGATACGCTTGTCCAGCTCGGTATCGAACCGCGCGTGCCCAGCGCTGCCCTCGGCCATAATGTCCTCAAGCGCGTTCATCTGCGAGTGGTCATACTTCCGCATCCCGCGCTTGTCGGTATAGAGGATGTGTTTGACCTGATGCAGATTTTCCTGAATCTCGATGACCTTGTCGACCTGTTCCTGATCACCGCAGACGACAAAATTCGCACCGCAATGCTCCAGCACATAGGCCATCTCTTCGGCGACCGAGTCCTGATACAGAGGCACCGGAACCGCGCCCACCATCTGCGCCGCGACCATTGACCAATAATGCGCCGGACGGTTGCGACCAATGACGGCGATGTGGTCGCCCTTCTCGACGCCCAACTCCAGAAACCCAAGCGCGATGGCGCGGATTTCCTTGGCGGCCTCCGCCCAGGTCCAGCATTGCCAGATCCCGAATTCCTTTTCCCGATAAGCCGGGGTATCCCCGAACTCTGTCGCATTGCGATGTAGCAGCGCCGGAAGGGACTGCATCCCTTCAGCGCCCGACTGCGTCTGAGCCAATCTCTTTCTCCTCCCCACCCGACCCCTCCCCGGGCCGGAAATGGCGGGTCCGGGATGGTGCCCGAACGCCAATGCCCCGATTAGGAGCATAGGTACAATCAGCGTCAAGTTTTGCCTGATGTTTTCTCAATTCTTACGAATTGTAACAGGGTCAGGCGGACTCGTTTCGCACGATCGAACATGCGCTCTAAAGTTCAGCGCAATCGAATATCTGCACACATTTGAGCCTACGTCATTCCAGCTCGGCCTTGCAGGTTTATCCTGGGTAGTTTTGAGATACGCACGTTTCAGCGTACTCTGATTGGTGTTGAGTGACTGAGTGGCCAATTCAGTTGGCCGTTGTTTAAGGGGGAAACCAATGTCCATTCAAAAAACTGCACGAGAGTTCTTTGAGGCATGCGAAACCGGCAAAGGCTGGGACGGCTGTAAGGACTTCTGTCACGACGGGGCCACGTTTTCAGCGCAAGCCGATGCTCTGGTCGATGTGACGACACTAGAAGGTTACGCCGACTGGATGAAGGGGCTGCTAACTCCGATTCCAGATGGGCACTATGAGCTAAAATCTTTCTCGACTGACGATGACCGTGGAATCGTGAATGCATTTGCTGTTTTCCACGGAACCCATTCAGTAGATGGTCCGGTTCCGGCCACCGGCAAAACAATCGCGGCCGACTACGTTTACGCGATTGAATTCGATGGCGACAAAATTCGGCATATGACGAAAATCTGGAACGATGCGCATTCCTTGAAGCAGCTTGGCTGGGCTTAACATTCGAAGATAGGAAACCCTGCGAAAAATCCCGCTGGGTTTCTTTTCTATTCTTTCATTTGGAGACCTTAACTCTGGTTTTGCCAGACGTTCACAACCAATCCCGCAGTATCGGAATCAGCGGTACATCCGCGGCAGGCATCGGGTAATTGCGCAGATCATTCGCCCGCACCCATTTCAGCGCCTGACCCTCTTTGGACTGCGGGATGCCTTCCCATTTGCGGCAGGCAAACAGTGGCATGAGCAAGTGGAAATCGTCGTAGCTGTGGCTTGCAAAGGTCAGCGGCGCGAGGCAGGAGGCCCAAGTGTCAATACCAAGTTCCTCGTGTAATTCGCGGATCAGGGCGGCTTCGGGGGTTTCGCCGGGTTCGATCTTGCCGCCGGGGAATTCCCACAGACCAGCCATGGATTTGCCCTCGGGACGTTGGGCCAGCAAGACGCGGCCCTCGATGTCGATCAGAGCCACAGCAGACACTAATACTGTCTTCATGAACGATAATCCGCGTTGATCTCGATATAGCCGTGGGTCAAGTCGCAGGTCCAAACGGTGGACTGGCCCTCGCCCAACCCAAGATCGACTGCGATCACAAGGTCTTGGCCTTGCATGTAGGCGGCCGCGTCTTCCTCGCGATAATCAGGGCTGACCCAGCCTTTTTCAGCGACCAGAATATCGCCGAAGAAAATGCTCAGCAGGTCGCGATCTGCAGCGGCTCCGGATTTGCCGATTGCCATGACAACGCGGCCCCAGTTTGGGTCCTCACCTGCAATCGCAGTTTTCACCAGAGGGGAGTTCGCAATCGCCAACCCATGCACCTTGGCATCTGCATCCGAGGCGGCTCCGGTCACGCGGATTTCCACGAATTTCGTTGCCCCTTCGCCGTCGCGCACAACTTGCTGCGCAAGGTCCAGCATGACGTTTTCTAAAGCCTCAGCGAAGGCCGCGTTCCCCGTAGCATCGACGCCTGACGCACCGGTTGCGCACAGCAACAGGCTGTCTGAGGTCGAGGTATCGCTATCGACGGTGATGCAATTGAAAGTCCGGTCTGTCTGCGCGCCCAGCATGGATTGCAGCGCCGATTGGTCAACCACAGCGTCAGTGAAGATGTAGACAAGCATCGTCGCCATGTCTGGCGCGATCATGCCCGATCCCTTGGCAATCCCCGCAATAGAGACTGTTTTGCCGTCAATCTCGACCTGAGCCGACGCCCCTTTCGGGAAGGTATCGGTGGTCATGATGGCCCGCGCCGCGTCCTCGATCACGTGACGACTGAGACCGGATTTCAACGCCTCAAGCTGCGAGACAATGCGATCATGCGGCAGCGGTTCACCGATCACGCCGGTGGATGAGGTGAAGACCCTCTCAACCGCAACGCCGGTCGCCTTGGCAACCGCTTGCGTCACCTCGGCGACCGAGTTTTGGCCGTAGTGGCCGGTGAAGGCGTTGGCATTGCCCGAGTTCACCAAAATCGCCGCTGGCCCATCGCTGGAACCACCGATCTTGTCCTGACAGTCCAGCACCGGAGCGGCGCGGGTGGCCGAGCGCGTAAACACCCCTGCTACGGACGTGCCGGGATCGAGCACCGCCAACATGACGTCGGTCCGGCCTTTGTAGCGCACCCCTGCCTCGACGGTTGCAAAACGCACTCCGTCAATCGCTGGCAGGTCGGGGAAACCGGCAGGGGCCAGTGGCGAGGTTTTGGTGATCGTGGCCACGGGGGTTACTCCTGAATCAGGTCCAGCTGGCGGATAACTTCAGGACCCACCCCTTCAAGCGCGGTGCGTTCGATCTGAGCCTGTTGGGTCAACTCATCAATACGGGCCTGAATAGCCTCTTGCTGAATGGTCTGGGCCAGTTCATCGCGCACGGCCTCAAGCGCGGGGGCTTCGGATTTGCGCTTGTCGTTCAGGATCACCAGATGCCAGCCGAACTGCGTTTGTACCGGGTCTGAAACTTGACCTTTTTCAAGGCCCAGCACGGCGTTTTCAAATTCGGGCACCATCTGACCCTTGCCGAACCAGCCCAGCGCACCGCCATTGGGGCCGGACGGCCCGGTCGAATGCTCGCGCGCCATCTCGGCAAAGTCGGCGCCGTCATCAAGTTGCGACTTGAGCGCTTTGGCCTCGTCCTCGGACTCAACCAGAATATGGCTGGCATCGAACTCGTCTTCACCTTCAAATTCGGCAAACTGCGCGTCATAGGCCGCTTGTACTGCCTCATCCGTCACAACATCGTTGGTCAGGGCGTTCACAGTCTGCACCGCCAGCAATGAGCGCGTCTCATTGTCCAGCGTCAGCGCGTTTTGCTGGGTCAGCTCTTCCTGCTGTTGGCCCAGCAATTGCTGCTGGATCAGTTGCTCAAGCACGAAGTCATACAGCACATCGTCCTCGATCTGCTGATATTGTTGCGGCAATGCTGCGACGGTGGCGACAACGTGACCCAATGTTATCTCGTCCCCGTTGACCGTAGCCAGAACGGTACCTGCATCGGGCTTGGTTTCGGCGGCCAGCGGCAGCGCCATCACGGCGGTCAAAGCCAGCGATGGCAGAAAAGTGAGGCCTTTGGGCATGGAATCATCCTATTTCTTTGCCGCGACAGGGCGCAGCGTTGACACTTCAGAACCTGCCGCTTACATCGCTTTGAAGCCTTGGACAGGGCCGCCTTTCACCCCCCGTATCTATGGGTTGCGCGCAAGGTGGGCAAGCCTGTCGCAACCAAGACAAGAACAGATCCGCTGGAGTGAACATGCTGGGACTCGGAACGCTCGCCAAAAAGGTGTTCGGAACACCGAACGACCGCAAGATCAAGGCGACCCGCCCCCTGATCGAAAAGATCAACGCGCTGGAGCCCGAGTTCGAAAAACTCTCTGACGAGGGTCTGATCGAAAAGACCGCCGAACTGCGCAAACGTGCGCTGGATGGCGAGAGCCTGGATGACCTGCTGCCCGAAGCCTTCGCTAACGTGCGCGAAGGTGCCAAACGTGCACTGGGTCTGCGGGCCTTTGATGTACAGTTGATGGGTGGCACCTTCCTTCATCAGGGCAATATCTCGGAGATGAAGACGGGTGAGGGTAAGACGCTGGTTGCCACTTTCCCCGCCTATCTGAACGCCCTGACCGGCAAGGGCGTTCATGTCGTCACCGTTAACGAATACCTGGCCAAACGGGATGCTGAATGGATGGGCAAAGTCTTTGCCGCGTTGGGTATGACCACCGGTGTGATCTGGTCGGGCCAACAAGATGCCGAGAAGAAAGCCGCTTATGCCTGTGACGTGACCTACGCCACCAACAATGAGCTTGGCTTCGACTATCTGCGCGACAACATGAAGGCCGATATGGCCGATATCTATCAGAAATACCACAATTTCGCGATTGTGGATGAAGTCGACTCGATCCTGATTGATGAGGCGCGGACGCCACTGATCATCTCGGGTCCGGCGCAGGACCGTTCGGACCTGTACACAGCGATTGATGCGCTGATCCCGAGCCTGAGTGATGATCACTACTCGCTGGACGAAAAATCCCGCAACGTGACCTTCACCGATGAGGGCAACGAGTTTCTGGAACAACAACTGATCGCCGCGGGCCTGATCCCCGAGGATCATTCTCTATATGATCCCGAAAGCACCACCGTGGTGCATCACGTCAATCAGGGTCTGCGTGCGCATAAACTGTTCCAGCGAGACAAGGACTATATCGTGCGTGACGGCAACGTGGTGCTGATCGACGAATTCACTGGCCGTATGATGCCGGGCCGTCGCCTGTCGGAAGGTCTGCACCAAGCGATCGAGGCGAAAGAAAACGTCCAGATTCAGCCTGAGAACGTGACTCTGGCCAGCGTGACCTTCCAGAACTATTTCCGCCTCTATGACAAGCTGGGCGGCATGACCGGGACAGCGCTGACCGAAGCCGAAGAATTCCAGGAAATCTACGGTCTGGGTGTGGTCGAAGTCCCCACCAACCGTCCGATTGCGCGTCTCGACGAAGACGATCAGGTTTATCGTACCGCGATGGAGAAATACGGCGCGATTATCTCTGAAGCGAAGAAGGCCCAGGAAAAGGGTCAACCGGTTCTGATCGGCACCACCTCGATCGAGAAATCCGAAGTCCTCAGCCAGATGCTGACCAAGGAAAAGATCGAACACAACGTTCTGAACGCCCGCCAGCATGAACAAGAGGCCCAAATCGTGGCCGATGCGGGCCGCTACGGTGCGGTTACCATCGCCACCAACATGGCCGGTCGTGGTACTGACATTCAACTGGGCGGCAATGTGGAAATGAAGGTTTTGCAGGCCCTAGCCGAAAACCCCGAGGCCGACCCAGCCGAGCTACGCGCCGCGGAAGAGGCCAAGCACGCCGAGGAAAAACAAAAGGTTCTGGATGCGGGCGGGCTTTATGTGATGGCCTCGGAACGCCATGAAAGCCGCCGCATCGACAACCAGCTGCGCGGTCGCTCGGGCCGTCAGGGCGATCCCGGTCGCACGGTATTCTACCTGAGCCTCGAAGACGATCTGATGCGCATCTTCGGCTCGGAACGTCTGGACAAGGTGTTGACCACACTGGGCATGAAAGAGGGCGAAGCCATCGTTCACCCCTGGGTCAACAAATCGCTGGAACGCGCGCAATCCAAGGTCGAAGGCCGCAACTTTGACATGCGCAAGAACGTTCTGAAATTCGACGACGTGATGAACGATCAGCGTAAGGTGATCTTCAGCCAGCGGCGCGAGATCATGTCAGCCGACGACCTGTCCGAGATCGTCTCGGACATGCGCGAGCAGGTGATCGACGATCTGATCGACGAATATATGCCGCCAAAATCCTATGCAGATCAGTGGGATACCGATGGGCTGCATGAGGCAATCAAAGAAAAGCTGACCATCGATGCCCCGGTTCAGGACTGGGCCGCCGAAGAAGGCGTAGATGACGAACAGGTGCGTGAGCGTCTGGTTAAGGCCGCCGATGAGATGATGGCGCAAAAGGCTGTGGCCTTCGGCCCCGAAAACATGCGCAACATCGAAAAACAGGTTCTGCTGCAGACTATCGACGGCAAATGGCGCGAGCACCTGCTGACGCTGGAACATCTGCGCTCGGTCGTTGGATTCCGGGGCTACGCCCAGCGCGATCCGCTGAACGAGTATAAGAACGAAAGCTTCCAGCTGTTCGAAGGCATGCTGGACAGTCTGCGCGAAACCGTAACTCAGCAATTGTCGCGCGTGCGCCCGCTGACCGAAGAAGAACAGCGCGAGATGCTGGCGCAGATGGCGGCCCAGCAAGCGCAAGCTCAGCAGGCCGTTGATCAGGCTGCTGGCGCTGCCGAGGCCAAGGCCGAGGCCGTCGCGTCGGGCGATGCACTGCCCGGCTTTGACGAGAATGATCCGTCGACCTGGGGTAATCCTTCGCGCAACGATCAATGCCCCTGTGGTTCGGGCAAGAAGTTCAAACACTGCCACGGCCGATTGACCTGACGTCAACAAATACCAGTCACAATCGCTCCGCTTCGCGGCCACAAATTGGCCGCGATTTTTAACGAGAGTGCGACTCGCTCCTTCAACTGGGGAGGGTGTTTTGTTCGTAGTCAGAAATTACGTGACCATGTGCGGCACGGTCGCTTGTGCCCTGGGTATTGGTTACCTGATGCAATATGGTGCGCCTGCGCAACCGAATGGCGCGCAGGAACCCATCGCCGTGGCTTCTGTCGCGGATCAGGCCTCGGTTATTGCCGGGCTTGAGCGTATCGTGCAGACCTCTTCCTCTGACGAGACCCCCTCTCAACCGATTGAGCGTCCTGCGCCGAAGGCCGCGCAAAAGCACACCAATTGCAGCATCAGCGCGCGTGCCACCGCCCAAATGGGTGCCAATGCACGGCTGCGGATCAAGGCACCCTGCCGCAGCAACGAACGTGTTGAGATTCACCACAGCGGTCTGACGCTGACACAGCAAACCGACGAAAACGGTGCCTTGGATCTGACCATTCCGGCCCTGTCCGAATACGCCATTTTCCTGATCTCATTTGAGGATCAGACCGGCACGGTCGCCACCACTCACATCATGGACATTGACCAATTCGACCGGGTCGCATTGCAATGGCAAGGTCAGACCGATCTGCAAATCCACGCCTTGGAGTTCGGCGCAAGCTATGGAGAGCCGGGGCATATCTCGGCCAATAGCGCATCGCAGGGCGCGGGTTCCGTGGTCCATCTGGGAAGTGCGGGCTTCCATGATTCACAGAATATCCAGATTTACTCTTTCCCGGCTGCGCGTTCGGAACAGTCCGGCTCGGTCGCTTTGACGGTTGAAACCGAAGTGACTGAGGCCAATTGTGGCCGCGATCTGAACGTCCAGTCGCTGGAACTGCGCAGTGATCGCCGGCTGCGGTCGCGCGATCTGATCCTGACGATGCCGATGTGTACCGAAGTCGGTGAGTTTCTGGTGTTGAATAATCTGTTCCAAGACCTGACAATCGCGGCAAATTAAACCGCAGGCAGGCTCGACCTTCTCATGACACTTTTTCGTGCGGCGCTGGCCGTACTTTTTTCTGTTTCGCTGGCTGTTTCAGCCGCAGCGCAGGATATTGTTCTGACATCGCATGATGGCAAGATCGAAGTCTCCGGCACTCTGCTGGGCTTTGACGGTGAATTCTACCGGGTCGACACCCAATTCGGTGAGCTGACAGTCGATGGCTCTGGCGTCACATGCGACGGCCCGGCCTGCCCCAGCCTGACCGATTTCGTGGCCGAGGTCCGGTTCTCGGGATCATCCGTCATGGCCGAGACGGTCCTGCCTGCCCTGATCATCGGCTTCGCCCGACAAGAAGGTCTGACAGCAACCCCATCGCGCGTGGATGAACGCAGCTTTGCCTATGAGCTGCGCCAGCCAGACCGCACGGCCCCTCTCGCCCGCCTGTTCTTTCGCGTTGGAACGACGGATCAGGGGTTTGCCGACCTGATGGACAACGACGCTGATATCGTGATGGCGCAACGCGAAATCCGGGATGAGGAACGCGACGCTGCCGAGGCCGCAGGTCTGGGCGATCTGACCCATCCCCGCCGCGCGCGGATTGTGGCTCTGGATGCGATCGTGCCGGTGGTCGCGCCAGAGAACACCGTTCAACAGATCTCACCTGCGGATCTGGTCCGTGTTCTGTCGGGCGAGATCACCAACTGGACAGATCTGGAAGGGCCGAACGCTCAGATTGCCCTTCACATGCCGGACGCCGGGTCAGGCTTGTCCCAAGATGTCGAGGATCAGCTGCTGCGCCCCGCGCAGGCTGAGCTGTCCGAAAGCGCTCTCCGCCACAAGCGCAATCGCGATCTTATTCAAGCAGTGGCCAACGACCCTTTCGCGATCGGCATCACGACGCAGGCGGCCTCGGGCCCTACCCGCGCGCTGCCTTTGGCAGGAGGCTGCGGGCATGCGCTTGCGGCGACCCGCCAGTCGATCAAGACCGAGGACTACCCGCTGACTTCTCCGATGTTCCTCTACCTGCCGCAACGCCGCCTGCCTCGGATCGCGCGCCAGTTTCTGGCTTATACCCGCTTAGCCGACGCGCAGATGGCGATACGGCAGGCCGGGTATGTGGATCAGGCGACCGAGAACCTGCCGATTGGGCTACAAGGGGACCGGCTCGCCAATGCCATCGTTTCCGGTGGGGCCGAGGTCGGGCTGGAAGAGCTTCAACACATGGTCGAAACTTTGCGGCCATTGTCTAGATTGTCGATCTCTTTCCGGTTCGAGCCGGGAAGCTCTCGCCCAGATGCACAATCGCGGTCCAACATTCTGCAATTGGCGCAGGCGCTTGAATCCGGCAGTTTGACCCCTCGCAAGCTTGTATTCGCTGGATTCAGTGACGGGGATGGAGGCGCAAGCGCCAATGCCCGGATCGCTCATCGCAGGGCACAAACGGTGCGCAATGCTGTTCTGGCCGCCGTTGAAACCGAAATCCCCGACAGTATTGAGATCACAACCGAAGGTTTCGGAGAAGCGATGCCGATGGCCTGCGATGACACTGAGTGGGGCCGAAAAACAAACCGCCGGGTTGAGGTTTGGGTGAACTAGAGAGTGACGAAGTCGGACAGAAACTCGGACGAAACCGCCTCTGCAAGCAATGAGGGTTCCGCCAGCCGCGCGGAGACCATGTATGATCTCTAGATACGCGACGCTCTTTCCGGTGAGACGCAACACTATGCACAAACCCCGTGACGCATTTGGATAAAGGCAAAATGGACGAAAGCGAAAAGCTGTCCTCATCAAAATGAATCGGCCAAATTGGAACTCTCAACCCAGACAACAATTTCAGTCGTTTGGGCAATCAGCTGACAACACAACTCTTCCCGTCACAAATACCCCTCGGATCGAAAGCTCAGCTCGGTTGATTTTCCGATAATCAGATGATCGTGCAGCGTCAGCCCCAAGGCCGCGCAGGCATCCTGAATGCGGTTGGTCATGTCGATATCCGATTGCGACGGCGTGGGGTCGCCGGAGGGATGGTTATGCACCAAAATCAGGGCCGAGGCATTCAGCTCCAGCGCCCGCTTCGCAACCTCGCGCGGGTAGACCGGAACATGATCAACGGTGCCCTTCGCCTGCTCTTCATCCGCGATCATCACGTTCTTGCGGTCAAGATAGAACACGCGAAACTGCTCGATCTCTCTATGCGCCATCGTTGTGTGGCAATAGTCCAGCAAAGCATCCCAGCCGGAGATCACGTGGCGCTGCATCACCCGCGCGCGGGCCATGCGATGGGCGCAGGCCTCCAGGATTTTCAGATCGGTGATGACGGTTTCGCCAACGCCTTTGATTTGGCGCAACCGCTCCTCTGGCGCGGTCAATACGCGGTTGAAGTCCCCGAACGTATCCATCAGCAGCCGGGCCAGAGGTTTCACATCCTGACGCGGGATGGATCGGAACAACACCAGTTCCAGCAACTCATAATCCGGCATAGCGCCTGAGCCGCCAGACATGAACCGTTCGCGCAACCGCTTGCGATGGTCTTTGATGTAGGAGGGTAACCGATCCGTCGGCAGCGGCTGCGCTGGCGCTTCGTCCGTATCGAAAAGCATTGGGGCTTCGGCAAAGGCGTCCTGTGTCATAGGCCTTACCTTGGCGCAGAATCGGTTTCTGAAAGGTTAACGCGCCTCACCGGCCATGCGGGCCGTGGCGCGACGTACAAGCATGTGCAGCAGGATCGAGAACACGCCCAGAGTCAGCATGGCCGCGAACATCAGATCGGTCTTGGCCCGACCATTGGCCAGTAGCATCAGGTAGCCCAACCCTTGCGAGGACCCGACCCATTCGCCGATCACCGCGCCAATCGGCGCATAGACCGCCGCCAATCGCATCCCCGTGGCCAGCGAAGGCAACGCCGCCGGGATACGGATGTGCCATAGAACCGAACGTGGGCTTGCCTGCATCGTGCGCGCAAGATCGAGATATCCGGGCGGGGTCCGCATCAGACCGTCAAAGAAGGATGAGGTGATCGGAAAGTAGATGATTAGAACCGCCATCGCGACCTTGGACCAAAGGCCGTAGCCCAGCCACAGGGTCAGCAGCGGAGCCAGCGCAAAGACCGGCAGAGCCTGGGTGAACACCAGCATCGGCTGCACCAGCACCCGTGCGGCCCGCGAATTGGCCAGTTGCAGCGCGGTGACGACGCCCAGAACGGTACCCACCGCCAGGCCGATCACGACCTCAACCGCTGTGATCCAGGTGTGTTCTGCAATCACCCAGCGGTTCTGCCACCAGGTCTCGGCCACAAGCGCCGGGCCGGGCAGGATGAATTTGGGCAGGCCGGTCAGGCTGACAATCGCTTGCCAGACGGCCAGAGCGAACAAGGTTGCGGCGAGGGCTGAGAAGAGTTTCATGCCGCCTCTCTCAGCAGCTTCAGCAGCGCACCTTGGGTTTCCAATGTTTCTAGATCATCCACATGGCGTGGTGCAGGCGCGGCAGGCGGGGCGCAAGAGGTCAGCCCTTGCTGCGTCATCACGACGATGGATTGGCCCAGACGCGCGGCCTCGGCCGGGTCGTGGGTGACCAGAAGGACCGTCCGGCCTTGCAGCGCCTCGGCGGCCAAATCCTGCATGTCTGCACGGGTGCGTGCATCAAGGGCCGAGAATGGCTCATCCAACAGCACGATGGGGCGATCTTCCATCAGGGTCCGCGCCAAAGCGACGCGCTGTCTCTGGCCGCCAGACAGTTCCGACGGTTTCTTGGCCATGTGGTCTTGTAAGCGCATCCGCTCGATCAGACGGTCCCGGCGATCCAGATCAGGTTTCTCACCCCGCAATCGCGCGCCGAGCGAGACGTTTTGCGCCACCGTCGCCCAAGGCAGCAGCAGGTCGTCCTGCGCCATATAGGCCACGCGAGTCGGGACCGTTTGGCCATCGCTGGCCGATATCTGACCAGTGAAATCCGCGCCTGTCTCCAGCCCGGCGATCAGGCGCAGAACCGTGGTTTTGCCAACGCCCGATCCACCCAACAGGCAGGTCCACTGCCCTGCCCCAAGGGTCAGGGTCAGCGGTGCGA
The DNA here is from genome assembly GCF_056541245.1 of Ruegeria sp. AI3. NCBI lineage: Bacteria > Pseudomonadati > Pseudomonadota > Alphaproteobacteria > Rhodobacterales > Roseobacteraceae > Ruegeria > Ruegeria sp. AI3. Next base: position 125,515 of record NZ_JBQFYA010000013.1, on the reverse strand, counting down.
ATAAGGGCGTATCGCCAATGCTCCCGTGTCCGCTGATGGTGAGATCGGGCGCCGGGGTCATGGGGTCAGACCCATTTGCCAGAAATTGACCTCAAGCTCGGTGGCGGTTCGGAAGGTTTGGCACAGACGACCCCAACGCGGGGAGGCCTTGAAATCTGCCCCAATCCGTTGTGTTAGAGCCGAATCCAGCAGTTCGCCGACCGCCTTGCACGCGCCCTGGTAGTCCTCACCAGCATAGGTATTGATCCAGTCGCGATAGGTGTCCGAGGTCGCTTCAGCAGCGAGTCGAGACCCGATTTCTCCGTATCCCATGACACAAGGCGAAAGCGCGGCCAGCAGGTCCAGCAGATCGCCACTATACCCGGCCTCAAGCACGAAGCGCGTATAGGCCAGATTTTCGGCACGTTCCGGGGTCGCAAACAGCTCCTCCTGAGAGATCCCAGCCGCTTCGCAGATACCGATATGCAGCTGCATCTCTTCGGCAACCAAAGCGTTCACGGTGCCCACAGCCGTCAGCATTTCGGAATGCGTTTCCGATTTCACCACCGCCAGCGCCCAGGCGCGGCTGAAATGGATAAGGAACACATAGTCCTGACGCAGGTAGTGCAGGAATGCCTCTCGGGGCAGAGAGCCGTCTTTCATCCCTTCGACAAAGGCGTGGCGGGTGTAGTCCTGCCACGGCCCCTGCGCTGCATCACGCATCAGCGTGAAGGCTTTGCCATAGTCGCTCATTGCGCGGTCACGTCGATGGTGATGTCGCTGACCGGCAGAACGCTGTCGATCATGCCGCTTTCGTTCAGGAAGGTCTCAAATCGGGCATAACGGCCTGCATCAAAACCCGCCGGGCGCAGAGCAAAGCGCGGCAGGGTGTCGACCCAAGCGCGAGCATTCAGCTCATCCTGCAACTCGGGCGAAGTCGCGGCGAAAATCTCCCAGCTTTTTTCGGGGTTGTTGACAATGTACTGGGTCGCTTTTTCGGTCGCCGCCAGGAAACGCGCGATCTTATCCTTGTCCATCGTCTCGGGGTTAGCAACGTAGATCAACTCGTCATAGGACGGCACGCCCTCTTCCTCGATATAGAAGCAGGTGCCGGGACGGCCTTCGATATCCATCTGGTTCAACTCGAAGTTCCGATAGGCGCCGATCACCGCATCTACCTGACCGGTCATCAGCGACGGCGAGAGCGAGAAGTTCACGTTGATCAGTTCAACATCGTCCAGCGCCACGCCATATTTGCCCAGCACGGTGGTCAGAACAGCCTCTTCCACACCAGCGACCGAGAAGCCGATTTTCTTGCCCTTCAGGTCCGCAGGCGACTTGATCGGGCCGTCTTCCAGAACCAGCAGACAGTTCAGAGGAGTCGCAACCAGCGTGCCGACACGTTTCAGCGGCAGGCCTTCATGAATCTGCAGGTGTAGCTGCGGCTGATAGGATACGGCCAGTTCGGCCTGACCAGCGGCCACCAGACGCGGCGGGGCAGAGGGATCAGCGGGCGGAACGATCTCAACCTCAAGGCCCTGCTCGGAGAAATAGCCGTTTTCCTGCGCCACGATGATGGGCCCATGATCTGGGTTGATGAACCAATCCAGCAGAACGGTCATCTTGTCTTCGGCCCAGGCCGGCGCAGCGGCCAGAAGGGCGATGGCTGTCATCAGCTTTTTCATGTCTCGCGTTTCCTTTTCACTCACGAGGTTGAGGCCGCGACGAGGACAATCTCGCCCGGCCAGTCCGGTTCAATCTGTTCAGCCGCACGCCAGGCGCGCAGGCCGGTTGCACAGCACAAAGCCAGCCTTTTTGCTTTGTTAGGCTCTGATTTAAGGTGTTCCACGCTTAGGCGTCGTGCCAATGGATGGATCGGCTGAGGGGCTTCGTCTTCACTCCGAAGTTCAACAATCACATCTTCTGAGGACAGCTGCGAGGCGGCAACGAAGGTGAAGGATTGTTCAGGCTCGGGCGCTGCGTCAAAACGGAAGCTAGAGCTTCGGAAGGTCCGGGCATCCACCTGCACCATCTGGCCCAGGGGCGATGGGTCGAGGCCGAGGATCAGGGCCAATGCCATCTGCGCCTGTATCGCGCCGATCATCGCCACAACCGGCCCCAGCACGCCTGCCGTGGCACAGCTCGCCCCGCTGGTTGGTGCGTCGGGGAACACGGCCCGCAGTGAAGGCGCACCGCCGCAGAACGCACCAACATAGCCAGACAGGCCCAACACCGAGGCACTGACCAAAGGTTTTCCCAAGGTCAGGCAGATATCCGACAGCGTGTAGCTAGCGGCATAGCTGTCCGCACAGTCGAGAATCACGTCGGCCTGTGAAACAAAACCAGCCGCATTCTCGTTTGTTAGAGCCCGTTCATATGCCACGACGTCGATATCAGAATTCAAAGAACGACTGCGATCGGCTGCAACTTCGGCTTTTGGGCGTCCGCAATCTGCCTCAGTAAACAGCGTCTGCCGATGCAAGTTCGACAGGGCCACGTCATCCGCATCGAGGATCGTCAGATGCCCAACGCCCGCCCCAGCCAACAAAGGTAGGACCGGAGCCGCCAATCCACCCGCCCCGACAACCAAAACCCGCGCCTTGGACAGGCGCGCCTGCCTTTCGGCCCCCACCTCAGGCAGGATCATCTGTCGAGCGTAGCGGCTCATCTGGTGGCCTCGACCCACTGGCGCACCCGCGCCTCGGGGTCGGCATTCAGGGTGATGTCCGTAACGACCGAGACAATGTCGGCCCCTGCCTCAAGCACGCCGTGCGCGCGTTCGACGCTCATACCGCCAATCCCGACAAGAGGAATATCGCCCACACGGGCTTTCCACTCGGTGACTCGCGGCAGGCCCTGCTGCTCCCACTTCATCTTTTTCAGGATCGTCGGATAGACCGGTCCCAGCGCGACGTAGTCGGGGTCCATGGCCAGAACGCGCTCTAGCTCATCATCGTCATGGGTGGAAACGCCCAGCTTTAGGCCCGCTTTTCGGATCGCCTTGAGGTCGGCATCATCCAAATCTTCCTGCCCCAGATGGATCCAGTCGCAGCCAGCATCTATCGCAGCCTGCCAAAAATCGTTCACCACCAGAACCGCGCCATGCTGATTGCACAGTTCGCGAGAGGTCGCGATCTCGGCCCGGACAACATCGTCCGGCTGATCCTTCATGCGCAGCTGGACCAGCTTTACACCCAAGGGCATCATCCGCCGCAGCCAGTCCGAGTGGTCAAAGATCGGGTAAAAACGGTCCAAGCTCATGACAGGAACGCCTTTCCAACGACGGGGGTTGAGGGTTCGGCCATGTCGCGGGCCTCGATCGGGTCGGCCCGATGGGCCAGCTGCCCGGCCTCAACCGCGCGCATCATGGCCTTTGCCATCAACGCCGGATCACCGGCGCGGGCGACGGCAGTGTTCAGCAATACGGCGTCATATCCCAGCTCCATCGCGTGAGCCGCATGGCTGGGCAGGCCGATCCCGGCATCAATCACCAGCGGCACATCCGGAAACTCGGCCCGCATTGCGCGCAGGGCGTATTCATTGTTCAACCCCCGGCCCGAACCGATTGGCGCACCCCAGGGCATCAGGACCTCGCACCCGGCCTCAAGCAGCCGTTCACCCACGATTAGGTCGTCGGTGGTGTAAGGGAAGACCTCGAACCCGTCCTCGGTCAGGATGCGCGTGGCCTCGACCAGTTGGAAGACGTCCGGCTGCAGACTGTCGGTATGGCCGATCAGCTCTAGCTTAATCCACTTGGTTTCAAACACTTCGCGGGCCATATGCGCGGTGGTCACCGCCTCCTTGACCGTATGACAGCCGGCGGTGTTGGGCAGCACCAGCACGCCCAGATCACGGATCATCTGCCAAAAAGTCTGCCCGGCCCCCGATTCCCGCCGCAGAGAGACAGTCGCCACACCCGCGCCGCTGTCGCGAAACGCCTGTTCTAGGATAGCAGGGCTGGGATATTGCGCGGTGCCCAGCATCAGCGGGTTGGGCAGATCGACGCCGTAAAAGCTTTTCATCCTCACCCTCCTTGCATCGGCGACAGGATTTCGACCCGGTCACCTTCGGACAGGGCATGGGCAATGCGCAGGCTGGAGGGCACGAATTCCTCGTTCACCGCCGTTGCGACACGGCCCGAGAAACCGCATTCATCTAGCAGCTCTGCCAAGGTGGAGGCCTTTACCTCCTTGGGGTCGCCATTAAGCACGATCTTCATCGACCATCTCCGAATGTTTGTTCTCAAGCGCCAGATCGGCCACGCCCTGCGCCAGCGCTGGGGCCAACAGGTAGCCATGGCGATAAAGACCATTGGCATAGATCGTCCGGCCCAAACGCCGGATGCGCGGCAGGTTGTCAGGAAAGGCAGGGCGCAGATCGACGCCGATTTCCAGCACCTCAGCCTCACCAAAGGCCGGGTTCAAAGCGTAGGCCGCGCTGAGCAGTTCCAGCATTGAGCGCGCGGTAATCCGGCTGCTGTCTTCGCTTTCGATCATGGTCGCGCCCAGCATGTAAATGCCCCCGCCACGTGGGACGATGTAGAGCGGCATCCGCGGGTGCAACAGGCGCACGGGGCGTGTCAGCATCACATCAGGGCATCGCACCACCAGCATCTCACCCTTTACGCCGCGCAGATCATGCAGATATTCCCGTGCGTGCAGACCTCGACAATCGATGGCGTTCTCCAGCTGTGCAGGTGCGAGTTTGCGGTGGAATTCAACGCCCTTGTCTTTGAGTCCTCGGTGCAGGTCGAGCAACGCCTGACGGGGGTCAAGATGCGCTTCTTGATCGAAGAACAGTCCCTTTCCGAATCCATGCAAATCAGGCTCTAAATTGGCGATTTTTGCCCGATCTACTTCGGAATAAGAATTCGTCCGACGGGCAAATCTACGCAAATCCGGAATGTCCCGCGCATTGGCCACGACCAGAGTACCGCATCGTTGCACAGGTGTTCGGGACGCCCACCAGTCAATGGCAGATTGACCGAGCCTGAGGACAGGTTCCTCCGAGTTTTCATACTCGCACCACGGGGCCAGCATACCGCCCGCCCACCAGGAACATCCATGCGGGCCCGGAGGGCCGCCGGGATCAAAAACCTGTACCTTTGCCCCGCGCGAGACCAGCTCGGACGCGACGGCCAAACCGGCTACACCGGCGCCTATGACAGACCAGAGAGTCACGCAGGCCAAACCCGGTGGAAGTGATGGACAGGCCCGTGGCCCGCACCGATCTTCAGCTCATCAGCCCGCGCAATGGCACCCTGCAGATACTCATGCGCCCGCGCCACAGCATCTACAAGCGTCAGATCCTTGGCCAATCCGGCAGCGATGGATGAGGACAGCGTGCAACCAGTTCCGTGGGTGTTTCGGGTGGCTTTTCGTGGGGCCTGTAATTCGGCAATCACCCCGGTTTCGTCAATCAGCAGATCGTGGCAGACATCCCCCTTGCCATGACCGCCCTTCATCAATACCGCTTGTGCACCCAACGCGCATAAAGCTTTGCCCTGTTCAACCATCACCTCAGGCGTGTCGGCATCACATTGATCCAGCAAACATGCCGCCTCGGGCAGGTTTGGCGTAAGAACCGTCGCACGAGGCAGCAAGACATCGCGCAGGGTCTGAACCGCCTCATCGGCCAGAAGGGCGTCACCGGATTTCGCAATCATCACGGGGTCCAGAACGATTGGCCCTCGAAACCCGGAAACCCCCTGCGCCACAGTTTCAATGATCTCTGGCGTCGCCAGCATCCCAATTTTGATGGCGCGTACATCCAGATCGCTTAGGACTGCCTCGATCTGGGCCGAGATCACCTCTAGCGGAATGCCATGCACGGCCGTAACCGCCTGTGTGTTCTGAGCGGTAACGGCGGTGATCACGCTGGCCCCGAAAACACCCAAAGCCGACATCGCCTTGAGATCGGCCTGAATACCCGCGCCGCCGCCGCTGTCGGATCCTGCTATGGTCAAGGCAATAGGTGCCACGTCGTTGCTCCATCTTTTGTGAGCAACTCGGGCATGGAAAACGTCTGTTTGCTTTAGACCGTTCCCTACGCCGGAATTGCCCGGATCAGGTTCGATGGGTTAGCACTTGCGCCTCTCAGCCCTTCGATAAGGGCACCCCAACGGTTGATGCGGACAATCTCAGGACCAGTCTGGAAAATCAAGCCTCAATCCGCGTATCGTATGGCCAATATCTTCAATAAAATAAGGCCAGAGGAGCGGTGGAGTTTGCGGGAATCTGCCGCAAGCTTTGAAGCTATTTGCGACAGATGAATGAAGGATCACATCGTTTGCGAGACCGAGCCACCTGGCGACAGATACGTGGGGCGGCGAGATCAGAGTCTCGATTCAAAAAGGCCGCCCCAGTTGGAGCGGCCTGAACTTAGCTTTTCATCCCATCCCAGAAGGACTTCACGGATGAGAAAAAGCTTTTTGATTCTGGATGGTTATCCTCACCCAAATCATCAAACTCACGCAAAAGTTCTTTCTGGCGAGAGGTGAGGTTGACCGGAGTTTCCACAGCCAGTTCGATGAACATGTCACCGATGCCACCACCCCGCAAAGCAGGCATGCCCTTTCCGCGCAGGCGCATTTGGCGACCCGACTGGCTGCCCGCCGGGATCTGCACCCGTCCGCGCCCACCATCAATGGTCGGCACCTCGATGGACCCGCCCAGCGCGGCTTTGGCCATGCTGACAGGCACGCGGCAATAGAGGTTCACGCTGTCGCGTTCGAACAGTTTGTGGTCCGAGACCTCAACAAAGATATAGAGGTCACCCGGAGGGCCGCCGCGCATACCGGCTTCACCCTCACCCGCCAGGCGGATGCGTGTACCGGTCTCAACACCGGCGGGGATATTGACCGACAGCGCGCGTTCTTTTTCCACACGACCCGCGCCATTGCAGGATTTACAGGGGTTTTTGATGATCTGCCCCAAGCCCGAACAGGTCGGGCAGGTGCGTTCAACCGTGAAAAAGCCCTGCTGAGCCCGAACCTTACCCATGCCAGAGCAAGTCGGACATGTTGTAGGTTCAACACCACCCTCAGCGCCCGATCCGTCACAGGCCGAACAAGCCACGGCAGCGGGAACGTTGATGGTTTTCTGCAGGCCCGAGAAGGCCTCTTCCAGCGTTACACGCAGGTTGTAGCGCAGGTCAGATCCGCGTGCCGCGCGACGTCCGCCGCCGCCACCACGTTGGCCGCCCATGAAATCGCCAAACAGATCGTCGAACACATCCGAGAACGCGCTGGAGAAGTCACCCTGACCAAAGCCACCGCCCGGACGGCCACCACCGCCCATGCCGTTTTCAAAAGCGGCATGACCAAAACGGTCGTAGGCTGCTTTTTTGTCAGCATCGCGCAGCACGTCATAGGCTTCGTTCGCTTCTTTGAACTGCGCCTCGGCATCCGGGTTGTCCTTGTTGCGGTCGGGATGCAATTCCTTGGCTTTCTTGCGAAAACCTTTTTTGATCTCATCCGCAGATGCGCCCTTGGTTACACCAAGCACATCATAGTAGTCGCGTTTTGACATCAGTTTTCCCTTCTGCCTCAACGTAATTGGGCCGGCCCGGCAAGCGGACCGGCCCAGATTGGCCCGGTTACCGGTTACTTACGCTTATCGTCGTCCAGATCTTCGAACTCGGCGTCGACAATGTCATCATCCGCAGGACCCGCATCTGCCGCTGCAGGCTCTTCCTCGCCCTCTTCGGCTTGCGCCTTGTAGATGGCTTCGCCCAGCTTCATGGCGGCTTCGGTGACGTTCTGGATGCCGGACTTGATCTTGTCGGCGTTCTCGGTTTCCAGCTCGTCCTTCAGCGCGGCAATTGCCAGCTCAATGGCTTCGATGGTGGTCGGATCAACCTTGTCGGAGTGCTCTTCCATCGACTTCTCGGTCGAATGGATGAGGCTTTCCGCCTGGTTCTTGGCGTCGACCAGCTCGCGGCGTTCCTTGTCGGCTTCCGCGTTCTCTTCGGCGTCCTTGACCATCTTTTCGATGTCCTCATCGGACAGACCGCCCGAAGCCTGGATGGTGATCTTCTGCTCTTTGCCGGTGCCTTTGTCCTTGGCCGAAACCGAGACAATGCCGTTGGCGTCGATGTCAAAAGTCACCTCGATCTGAGGCATGCCGCGCGGCGCCGGCGGGATATCTTCGAGGTTGAACTGACCCAGGATCTTGTTGTCCGCAGCCATTTCACGCTCACCCTGGAACACGCGGATGGTTACGGCGTTCTGGTTGTCCTCGGCGGTCGAGAAGACCTGAGACTTCTTGGTCGGGATCGTGGTGTTACGGTCGATCAGGCGGGTAAACACGCCACCCAGCGTCTCAATACCCAGCGACAGCGGGGTCACGTCCAGCAGAACCACGTCTTTGACATCACCCTGCAGAACACCGGCTTGGATAGCCGCGCCCATGGCAACCACTTCGTCCGGGTTCACGCCTTTGTGGGGCTCTTTACCGAAGAATTTGGTGACCTCTTCGATCACTTTCGGCATCCGGGTCATACCACCGACCAGAACAACTTCGTCCACGTCAGCAGCCGACAGACCGGCGTCTTTCAGAGCGGCGGCGCAAGGCTTCATCGACTTTTTGATCAGGTCCGAAACCAGTGATTCCAGCTTGGCACGGGTCAGTTTCATGACCATGTGCAGCGGCTGACCGTTCGACCCCATCGAGATGAACGGCTGGTTGATTTCGGTCTGCGAGGTTGAGGACAGCTCGATCTTGGCTTTTTCAGCGGCTTCTTTCAGACGCTGCAGGGCCATTTTGTCCTGGCTCAGGTCGACACCGTGTTCCTTTTTGAACTCGTCCGCCAGGTAGTTGACGATGCGCATGTCAAAGTCTTCACCACCCAGGAAGGTGTCACCGTTGGTCGACTTAACTTCGAACAGGCCGTCGTCGATTTCCAGAATGGTCACGTCGAAGGTACCGCCACCAAGGTCATAGACCGCGATGGTTTGGGTTTCTTCTTTATCCAGGCCATAGGCCAGAGCAGCCGCTGTCGGTTCGTTGATGATGCGCAGAACTTCCAGACCGGCAATTTTACCGGCGTCTTTGGTGGCCTGACGCTGTGCATCGTTGAAGTATGCTGGAACGGTGATAACCGCCTGCGTGACTTCCTCACCCAGGTAGCTTTCTGCGGTTTCCTTCATCTTGCCCAGAGTGAAGGCCGAGATTTGGCTTGGGGAGTACTTTTCACCGCGGGCTTCAACCCATGCGTCCCCGTTGCCGCCATTTACGATGGCATAGGGCACCATTTTCTTGTCTTTTTCGACTTCGGCATCATCTACACGACGACCGATCAGACGCTTGACGCCAAAAATCGTGTTGTCGGGGTTGGTGACCGCCTGACGTTTTGCAGGCTGACCGACCAGTCGCTCATCTTCAGTGAAGGCGACGATCGAGGGCGTGGTCCGCGCCCCTTCGGCGTTTTCGATGACCTTCGGCTGCGAGCCATCCATGATCGCAACACACGAGTTGGTGGTGCCGAGGTCAATCCCGATTACTTTTCCCATATTTTCAATCCCTTTCTCTTCAAGGCGATGTCCCGAGGGCCGGACCCGTTATGGCATCCCGTCCCCGATCTGATGTGCGCGACAGCACTACACCATCGCGCGTCCCGGCGTATATAAGGGCCGGACCAGAGGCCTGCAAGCATTCTGAATTGCAGGTTTTCGGGAATCTGCTGCCTTTTTTGGCAAGGATTTGGTAAGGAATGGGGAATCCGGCATGGCTCGGCTGCTTTTACGGGGAATTGAGATCAGGAAGGGCTATCTGGACAATGCCGCCCAGAACCGGTTGATAGACGCGCTGCGCCCGATTCTGAAATCCGCACCCCTGTTCCGCCCCATGACACCATCGGGCAAAGAAATGTCGGTGCGCATGACGTCTGCCGGAGATTTGGGCTGGGTGACGGACAAGGCGGGCTACCGCTATCAGGACCAGCATCCCGGGGGCATGAACTGGCCCAAGATCCCCGAACTTGTCCTTGCGATCTGGCAAGATCTGGTGGGCCCAGAGCGCGCACCGGATTGCTGCCTGATCAACTACTATGGCGAAGACGCGAAGATGGGCCTGCATCAGGACAAAGATGAGGCCGATTTCTCGTGGCCTGTGTTGTCGGTCTCGCTCGGCGATGACGCGCTCTTCCGCATCGGCAACACAACACGTGGAGGCAAGACGGAATCCCTTTGGCTGAACTCAGGCGATGTGGTGATCATGGGCGGCCCTGCGCGGTTGACTTATCACGGTGTGGACCGCATCCGGTTCAAATCATCCAAACTGCTGCCCAAAGGCGGGCGGATCAACCTAACCCTGCGCGTTGCGCGTTAGCGGCGCGCGCTCCAGCTTTGTGAAACATGTTTCTTGGTGAAGAAAACGCCCAGCAGGCCGATCATTAGCAGCGCGACGCCAACCCAGACCGCATATTCCCAGCTTGTGTTGCGCGGGTAATAATTTCGGAAAACATAACCGCGACACTGGTCAATCAAATGAAAAAGCGGGTTCCAAGCGAACAACATCAACATGTATCCGCCCAGTGCATTGGCCAGAAACATCTTGCCAGAGAAGATCATTTGCAACCGTCGGTACACCGTGGTCAGAATACCTGCCGTCATTGGAAACCAAGGCCGCAGCGCCATCAAAACCAACCCCACCGCACATCCGGTGAACCATGACAAAAGGACCATAGCAAAGGCAGGCCCGGGCTGTTCGATTACCAATGGATTTACCGCGGCATGGTAGATGAACAGGATGACAAACATCGTCACCATCATGGTGTAGAGCGTCCCAAAAGCCGTGGCCAAAATCGTGATCACCATATTCATAGGTGAATGCAGCATCATTGGGTTGTTACCCGCCCCGACACCCGCGACCTTTTTTACCGATTTGATGTGCAACATGAACAGGAACACACCCGACAAGAGGTACAAAACAATGTCGCCTCGCACCTTGGCCACCCGTGTGCCCATAAATGACATGATCAGGTAGAACACGAGAACCATCGCAAGGACTTGAACAACACTTCGGATAATCGCGACCACCGCGTTCGAGTGCTGGGTCCGGATATCTCGCACAACCGCATGAAAGATCAGCTCGGCCGTGGTGAAGGCACCACCCAGCAGGGTCTTGTTATTCCTGAAATAGAACACGTGTCGGGTCTTTCCTGCTCTGTTGACCTCAGTCTTTCACGAATACCTTGCCGTTCGGTAACCAGCACATCATAAGTCCGTCACCATATTCGATCAACAAACTATCAAATCGGAGCTTTTTTGTGACCTACGACGCCCTTATCCCCGTCATCCGACGTCTGGCACTGGAAGCCGGTGACAAGATCATGGAGATCTACAACTCGGATACGTTCGATGTGAAGGTCAAATCCGACGAAAGCCCTGTGACCGAGGCTGATGAGGCCGCCGATGCGTTGATCTCAGAAGGGCTGCACGCCGCATTCCCCGACATCCTGCTGGTGACCGAAGAACAGGCCGCCTCGCATTCCGAGAAGGGCGAGACATTCCTGATCGTTGATCCGCTGGATGGCACCAAGGAGTTCATCAATCGGCGCGGAGATTTTACCGTCAATATCGCACTGGTCGAAAACGGCACCCCCACGCGCGGCGTCGTCTATGCCCCTGCGCGCGGTCGCATGTTCTACACCCAAGCCGATGGGCAATCGGTCGAGGAAACCGGCGCATTGGACAAGGCTCACGCCGGGGAGATCACGCCGATTTCAGTCTCTAACCCAGACAATTCCGCCCTTTTGATCGTCGCCTCCAAATCGCATCGGGATCAGGCGACCGAGGATTACATCAACAAATATCAGGTGCAGGACAGCAAGAGCGCGGGCTCGTCCCTCAAGTTCTGTCTGGTCGCAACGGGCGAGGCGGATCTCTACCCACGGGTTGGTCGCACAATGGAGTGGGACACCGCCGCCGGGCACGCTGTACTGGCAGGGGCTGGTGGTCAAGTGGTCCGGTTCGACGACCACACACCCCTGACCTATGGCAAGGACGGCTATGCAAACCCGTTCTTCATCGCCTACGCTCCGGGTGTTGAGTTGAAGGAAGCCTGATGTCCGTTCTGATCGCCATTCCCGCCCGCTATGCTTCATCCCGTTATCCGGGCAAGCCTTTGGTGCCGCTGACCGGCACGAAGGGCCAAGCTATGACACTGATTGAACGCTCGTGGCGAGCGGCCAAGTCTGTGTCAGGTGTAGATAAGGTGGTTGTCGCCACAGATGACGACCGCATCCGGGAGGCTGCCGAAGGGTTCGGGGCCGAGGTCGTGATGACCTCGGAAGCCTGCCAGAATGGCACCGAACGCTGTGCCGAGGCGCATGAGGTTTTGGGCGGTAGTTATGAGATCATCGTAAACCTGCAAGGCGACGCGCCGCTGACACCGCATTGGTTTGTCGAAGACCTGATCTCGGGCCTGCGCGCCGCGCCCGAGGCCGGTGTCGCCACACCCGTTCTACGCTGCGACGGGGATGCGCTGAACAGCCTGCTCAATGATCGCAAACACGGGCGTGTCGGCGGCACGACGGCCGTTTTTGCCAGCGATAACAGTGCAATGTATTTCTCGAAAGAGGTGGTGCCCTTCACATCCGACAGCTATGCGGGCACAGATCCAACCCCGGTGTTTCACCATGTAGGTGTCTACGCCTACCGCCCGGATGCATTGGCCGCCTATCCCAGCTGGCCCACTGGCCCGCTAGAGCAGTTGGAAGGTCTGGAACAGCTGCGCTTCATGGAAAACGGCCGCAAGGTTCTATGCGTCGAGGTCGAAGCCAAAGGTCGCCAGTTCTGGGAGCTGAACAACCCTCAGGACGTGCCCAAGATCGAAGCGATGATGGCGGATATGGGGCTGGAGTGATCCCTTTTCCCCCTGACCAAACCTGCGAATCTGGCGTAGAAGCGCCCAAATATGACCAATGGACCTGATATGAAAACGATCCTTGTCACGGGTGGCGCAGGCTACATCGGCTCTCACGCTTGCAAGGCGTTGGCGCAAGCGGGCTTTGTACCGGTGACCTACGACAACCTAGTCACCGGCTGGCAGGATGCGGTCAAGTTTGGCCCCTTTGAACAGGGCGACCTGCTTGACCGCGCGCGGCTGGATGAGGTTTTTGCCAAATATCAGCCTATGGCCGTGATGCATTTCGCCGCGCTCAGCCAGGTTGGCGAGGCCATGAAAGAGCCCGCGCGCTATTGGTCGAACAATGTGACTGGCTCGCTGACTCTGATCGAAGCTGCAGTGGCCGCAGGCTGTCTGGATTTCGTATTTTCATCGACCTGCGCGACCTATGGCGATCAGGACAATGTTGTACTGGATGAGGACACGCCCCAGCACCCGATCAACGCCTATGGAGCCTCAAAGCGCGCGATCGAGGATATCCTGCGGGACTTTGAAGCCGCTCATGGCCTGCGCCATGTGATCTTCCGCTATTTCAATGTGGCCGGTGCCGATCCCGAAGGCGAGGTGGGAGAGTTCCACCGCCCTGAGACCCATCTGATCCCACTGATGCTGGATGCGATAGATGGCAAACGGGATGGCTTGACCGTGTTCGGCACCGACTATGATACGCCCGACGGCACCTGCATCCGCGACTATGTGCATGTCTGCGATCTGGTCGACGCGCATGTTCTGGGCCTGAACTGGCTGCAACAGGGCAAGGACAGCCGAGTGTTCAATCTGGGCACCGGCTCGGGGTTCTCGGTCCTTGAGGTTATCGAGCAGTCCAAAACCGTAACCAACCGCGCTGTTCCCTATAGCGTCGGACCCCGCCGCGCAGGCGATTGTACCAAGCTGGTGTCAGGCTCGATCCGCGCCGAGGGTGAGCTGGGCTGGAGGCCAAAATGCTCAACGTTAGAGACGATGATCACCGACGCGTGGCGTTGGCATCAAACCGGTGCCTACGAGAAATGAGCCGCCGTTGACCCCCGTCAGCGCCCAATTTCCTCGCATCAGCCCGGCCCAGAAATACCGGCTGCGGTGGAAACGGCGCAGGCTGCTGTGGAGATCCTGGCGCAGCCGCCACCAGTTGACCTGTTTGCAGAACAGAACCTCGGATATCCAGAGCGGAGGTATTCTGGCCTTCACCACCCTGCGCAACGAATTGGACCGTCTGCCGTGGTTCTTCCGGCACTACCGCGCCTTGGGCGTCGACCATTTTCTGGTCGTGGACAATGGCAGCGACGACGGATCGACCGAGTATCTCGCGCAGCAACCAGACGTATCGCTCTGGCACACTCAGGCCAGCTACCGCGCCGCGCGCTTTGGGCTGGATTGGCTGACCTCGCTGCAAATCCGGTACGGTCACGGCCATTGGTGCCTGACAGTCGACGCGGATGAGCTGTTGATCTACGCGCATCACGACACCCAGCCGTTGCAAGACCTCACCCGCTGGCTGGAGGGGCAAGGCCGGGCCGGGTTCGGTGCCTTGATGCTGGATCTCTACCCGAAAGGCCCGCTCGGGTCGCAAACCCATAACCCGGAAAGTGATCCGACCGAGGTCCTGAACTGGTTCGACTCCGGCCCCTACCGCGCGCAGCGGCAGACCCCGATGGGCAACCTATGGGTCCAGGGCGGCGCGCGTGAGCGGGTGTTTTTCGCCAATACACGCCAGCGCTCACCAACTTTGAACAAGATCCCTCTGATCAAGTGGTCCCGGCGCTATGCCTATGTAAACTCGACCCATTCCGCGTTACCACGTCACCTGAATGCGCTTTATGATGGGCCGAACGGAGCCGCGCCGTCGGGCGTGCTTTTGCACACGAAGTTTTTGCCCGAGATCGCCAAAAAGTCGCAAATCGAGAAACAGCGCCGCCAGCATTTTCATGATCCCGACCAATTCCAGACATACTATGATGGGATCATCGCGCAGCCGGATATGTGGACGGAGCGGTCCGAGGCTTACACCGGCTGGTTAAAACTACAGCAGTTGGGGCTGATGAATGCAGGGGGCTGGTCGGATCAGCAGGGCCAGGATTACTAACCTGTTGTAAATGCATTGCCCCTCAAGATGAAAAAATGGCATAGTCGGCGGAACCCGGATGTTGGACACTCAGCAATCAATCCGGGGACGCTCGCGTCAATAACAAGGGTTGGGCAGTCGCGTGGGCCTTTTGGAGTCTTATCGCATGAGGTTGCGGCGCAAGCGCCGTCTCGTGCGCTGCGTCAAAAGACGGCGTGAGCTAAAGCCCATCAGCACCAATACCGCCGCAATCCGCCCGGACGATGTGTTGCTGATGAGCGTTGTTCGTAACGAGAAGATCCGCCTGCCCTTCTTTCTGGAATACTACCGCAAGCTGGGCGTGAACCATTTTCTGTTTGTCGATAATGACAGCGACGACGGCAGTCTCGCGTTTCTGCGTACGCAGCCAGATGTCTCGGTCTGGCAGACGAAAACCAGCTATAAAAAGGCGGGATTCGGGTTGGACTGGTCCAACTATCTGCTGCGCAAATACGCGCATGGGCATTGGGTTCTGACCGTCGATCCGGATGAGTTCTTTATCTATCCGTTTTGCGACACACGCCCGATCAGCGCGCTGACGGATTGGCTGGACAGCTGTGCGGTGCGCAGTTTCGGCACCATGCTGATCGACATGTATCCCGAAGGTCCCGTAGACGACGAACCCTACCATGAGGGTCAGGACCCGTTTGAAATCGCGCGTTGGTTCGATGCCGGGAACTACATGATTTCCAAGAATCCCGAATATAAGAACCTATGGATTCAGGGTGGCCCAAGGGCCCGTGTTTTCTTTCAGGACACCCCCTCGAAGGCCCCGGCGCTGAACAAGATACCCTTAGTGAAGTGGGATCGGCGCTATGTCTATATCAGCTCGACCCATTCGCTGCTGCCGAGGGGTTTGAACCAAGTTTATGACGAATGGGGTGGGGAAAAGACCAGTGGCGCGCTGCTGCATGCCAAGCTGATCAACACGCTTGGCGACAAGGCGCGCGAAGAGATGCAGCGCAATCAGCACTATCGTGGTTCCGGTGAGTACAAGGCCTACGCCAAACAGTTAGAGGAGCAGCCCGTTTTCCGCTGCGATTGGTCGGAACAATACATCAATTGGCGCCAGCTTGAGATTCTGGGCCTCATGTCGAAAGGCAACTGGGCATGAGTTCGCTGGGCATCGTCATGCTGGTCCACACGGCTCTGGACCGGGCCGAGCAGGTCGCCCGCCACTGGACCGCCGCGGGCTGCCCGGTTGTGATCCACGTGGACGGCAAGGTCGCCGAAAAGACGTATTCAAGCTTTGTCGCCTCCTGTGCGGACAACCCTCTGATCGGTTTCTCGGATCGTCGTACTTGCGATTGGGGCCGTTGGGGTATCGTGGCCGCCTCACAATCCGCATCCGAGCAGATGCTGGAGGCCTTCCCAGACGTGCGGCATGTCTTCCTGTCGTCCGGCGCCTGTCTGCCTCTGCGCCCGGTGCAAGAGCTGATCGACTACCTTTCCGACCGTCCCCGCGTCGATTTTATCGAAAGCGCTACAACCGCTGATGTCAGCTGGACGATCGGTGGGCTGGACCATGAACGCTTTACCCTGCGCTTCCCGTTTTCCTGGCGCAATCAGCGCAAACTGTTTGACGCCTATGTAAAACTGCAACGGGCGACCGGCATGCGCCGCCGCATTCCCGATGGCTTGACTCCGCATATGGGCAGCCAATGGTGGTGCCTGACCCGGCAGACCCTCTCGGCCATTTTGCAGGACCCCAGGCGTAAGGTCTATGACCGCTATTTCCGCCATGTCTGGATACCGGATGAAAGCTATTTTCAGACCCTCGCGCGCCTCTATTCCACGCATATCGAAAGCCGGTCACTGACCCTGTCGAAATTCGATTACCAGGGGCGGCCCCACATCTTTTACGATGATCATCTGCAATTGCTACGCCGGTCGGACTGCTTTGTTGCCCGTAAAATCTGGCCCCGGGCCGAGAGACTTTATCACTCTTTCCTGACCGACCAGTCCAGCGCGATACGACCGGCCGAGCCTAACCCGGGCAAGATCGACCGAGTCTTCTCAAAGGCGGTCGAACGGCGCACCCATGGGCGTGATGGCCTCTATATGCAAAGCCGCTTTCCCCGCCACGGGAGCGAGAACGGATTGACGGCGGCGGGGTATTCGGTTTTTCAGGGCTTCTCGGACCTGTTTGAGGAGTTCGAAACCTGGCTGGAGACTACGACCAACACTCGCGTCCACGGGCACCTTTTTGCTCCGAACCGCGCCGAATTCGCTGAGGGTGAGTCGATCACCAATGGCGCGCTTAGCGACAGTGCCACGTTGCGCGACTATAACCCCAAGGCTTTCCTGTCGAACCTGATCTGGAACACGCGCGGCCAACGCCAATGTTTCCAGTTCGGCCCGCGGGACACGCAGGACATCAACTGGTTTCTGGCGCGGGACAAGAACGCGCAGATCTCGGTGATTACCGGGGCGTGGGCGATCCCGCTGTTCCGGTCAAACATGAACTTCGCCGATATCCGGTGCGAAGCCGCCCGCTTGCAACAGATCGAGAGCAAACAGCTTGAAGTGCTGAGCTCGGTTTGGACAAAGGCGCGTGTACGGAGCTGGACACTGGCAGATTTCATTGAGGCCCCAATGGAACCTCTTCAAACCATTCTGGACGAGATCGCGCCACAGACGGCTCGCCACCTGACCGAGGCCCCGCTGATGGTCGATCTGGCGGGCTTTGGGCAGTTTCTCCAGAACCTCAAGAACCAGGGCATGCATCCGCAACTGATGGGCGATTTCCCCGTCGATGATGTGTTTGGAACCCGCACCAAGCCTTTCCGCAAACCTTATCTGGTGCAGTGATCCCCGATGGCCGGTCTCTTTGAATCGTTCGTGATCCTGGGTGCGATGCGCACCGGATCAAACCTGTTAGAGGCCAACCTGAACCGGATCGACGGCCTCACCTGCCATGGCGAGGCCTTCAACCCGCATTTCATCGGGCGGGTGAAATCAGACCAGATTCTGGGTCTAACACTGGACGAAAGGGACGACGATCCGGACAGACTTCTAGCAGCCATCCGCACGGCCCCGGACGCGTTGCACGGCTTTCGGTATTTTCAGGAACACGACCCGCGTGTCTTGCCTGAGGTCCTGAACGACCCGCTCTGCGCCAAAATTATCCTCAGCCGCAATCCGCTGGACAGCTATCTGTCGCTGAAGATCGTTCGGAAAACCAAGCAATGGCAGTTGAAGAACATTAAGCGCCGGTTGGAGGAAACGGTCGCATTCGACGCGGCTGAGTTCTCGGACTACGTCGACACCCTTGCCTCTTATCAGACGTCTCTGCTGAACCACCTGCAAAGATCGGGCCAGACCGCCTTTTACATCAACTATGATGACCTGGACGATCTTGAGGTTTTGAACGGTCTCGCCAAGTGGCTGGGAGTCGATGGGCGGTTGGATGCGCTTGACGATACGCTCAAGCCGCAGAACCCGTCAGCCGCCGTGACCAAGGTGACCAACCCGGACGAGATGGCGCGTGCAGTGTCAGGGATGGACCGTTTCGCCCTGCACCGCACGCCGGATCTGGAACCTCGACGCCCCCCAAAGCTGCAAAGACAAATAGCGGCTCCAACAACACCACTGCTATTTTTACCTGTTCCTGGTGGGTTAGAGCCTGTTGTTACCCAGTGGCTGGCGCGGATGGATGGATGCGACGAGGATGCTTTGCACGACACCCCGGACGCGGTCGAAAGCTGGATGCAAGCCCATCCTGGGCTCCGCAAATTCACCGTTCTGCAACATCCGATCGCCCGCGCGCATACTGCGTTTTGTAACTATGTTCTAGCTAAAGACCATGAGGACTATGCCGATATCCGCCACATGCTGCGCAATAGGTTCAAACTGCCGATTCCCGGACAGCTGCGTGAAAAGAATTACTCGAAAGACCAGCACCATGCGGCGTTTGCAGCTTTCCTGACCTTCCTGCATCACAATCTGAACGGCCAGACCCCGATCAGGGTCGATGCGATGTGGTGCAGCCAGTCAAAGGTGATTGAGGCCATGACGCCAATCGCCCTGCCCGACCTGATCCTGCGAGAGGATGACCTGCAGACGGCTCTGCCCGATCTCGCCACAAGCTTGGGGAACGCAAACCCACCCACGCCTGAAATCCGCGCCGCAGATACGCCTTACAGATTGGAAGAGATCTACGACGCACAGCTCGAAGCGCTGGCAGCAAAAGCCTACCAGCGCGACTATGCGAAATTCGGGTTTGGGCCCTGGCGCTAGGGACGCAGAGTGATCAGCGTACCTTTGTTGACCATCGCATAGATCTCTTCGATCTCGTTATTCTTGACGGCGATGCATCCGGCGGTCCAGTCCGGGGTCTTCTTGGCGCGCTTAAGCTCCGACCGCAGACTGGGCTGACCGTGGATAAAGATATCACCACCCGGATCAACGCCCGCCGCCTTGGCCTGAGCTACATCCTGTGAGTTGGGATAGGAAATACCCAAAGACAGATGATAGCGGCTTCTCGGGTTGCGCCGATCGATCAGGTAGCTCCCCTCTGGGGTCCGACCATCACCACGCTTGGTTTTGGTGCCATTGGGCGCAAAGCCCAGATCAACATCATATTCCCGCAAGACATGCTCATGATGCAAAAGGTACATCTTGCGCGCGCTCTTGTTGACGACCAGCGAGGTCACCTCGGGTCCATCATATGTCAGAAATCTGGGTCCGGCTGAGGCACAAGCCGAAAGGCTCAGCGTTGCCATTGCACCCAATCCAAATGCTCGACGATCCATGATTCACTGCCTGCTGCTTTTTTTTGGGTATTATGCCAAAAACTGAAAAAACTGAAATCACTTTTTGATGTTTGATTGCTCAATTAGTCGGCGTTCTATGGCTTCCAGCCGCTCTAGCACCTCATCTCGGTAGGCATCGGTCTTCACTTCGTCCTCGGCGTGGTGCGCATCCTGCATCGAATTCACGATCAGACCGACCAGCAAGTTCACAACCGCGAAGGTGGTGACCATAATAAAGGGCACAAAGAACAGCCAGGCGTAGGGGTAGACCTCCATCACAGGACGCACGATGCCCATGGACCAGCTTTCCAGCGTCATGATCTGGAACAGCGTATAGGCTGAAAGGCCCAGATCCCCAAACCAAGCCGGGAAGGAATAAGAGAACAACTTGGTCGAGATCACCGCGCCAATATAAAACAGAATCGCCATCAGCAGGAACACGCTGGCCATGCCCGGAAGGGCCGAGATAAAACCTTCGACCACCCGGCGCAGACGCGGCGCAACCGAGATCACACGCAAGACCCGCAGGATTCGCAGGGCCCGCAGCACTGACAGACCGCCCGCGCTTGGGACCAGAGCGATGCCAACGATCGTGAAATCGAATAGATTCCAACCACTCTTGAAGAAGTTGCGACCTGAGACGATCAGCTTCATCGCGATCTCGACCACAAAAACCGCAAGGCATAGTTTATCGAGAATGACGATCAGCGACCCAGCCGCGTCCATCAGCGTCGGTGAGGTCTCCATCCCCAGCAAGATCGCGTTAAAGATGATCACAGCCGTGATGAACTGCCCGAAGAGGGGGGCTTCGATGATGCTCTGCAAGCGCTGTTTGAACGCCATGGGTTGCTGTCTCCTTAACGTGCGGGGTTCAGCACAAACCGCGCGGCCAGTTCCGTATGGGACGACCACCGAAATTGGTCAACGACCTGCACCCATTCAAGGGCGTAGCCTGCATCAACCAGCGTTTTTGCATCCCGCGCAAAGGTAATGGGGTTGCACGAGACATAGGCGATCACCGGGGGCTGCGCCTGCGCAAGTTCTGCGACCTGCGCTTCGGCCCCCGCACGCGGCGGGTCAAGGACCACGGCATCAAAGCCCTTGAACTCATCCGGCATTAGTGGGCGCCGGAACAGATCACGGGCCTCACAGGTGACGCGTTTCAACCCCGTGGCCTTGCGCCATCCCTGATTAAGTGCCTGCGTCATAGCGGATTCACCTTCGACCGCGTGAACCTCGACCTCCTGCGCGAGCGGTAGAGAGAAGGTTCCACTCCCGGCAAACAAGTCCACAACCCGCCTTGCACCTTGCGTGGCTTCCAAAACAGCCTGTGTTAGAGCCTGTTCTCCGCCCTTTGTGGCCTGCAGAAAGGCCCCCGGTGGCGGGATGACCCCGGCGATTCCAAAGCGCTGGACTGGCGGTTGCCGCATCGCGATCACCTCACCATCCCAGCTGAGGCGCGCCAGCCCGTGTTTCTCGGTCGCTTGTGCCAAGGCAAGCTCCAGCGGGCCGTCCAAGGGCTTGCCGCCTGACACCGCGATATCCAGACCACCCTCGGACAGGGTCAGCGTAACCGCCAGTACACCTTTGCGGCTGCCACCCAGCAGCGCCAACGCCTCGGCGACCGGGATCGCTTCGATCAAAGCCGGATCCAGAAGATGGCAATCCGGGATTTCGGTGATCGTGTCGGACGCGCGGCCGTGAAATCCGGCCAGCGTGCCTTTCTTCGTCCGCCGCACGGCAATCGTTGCCCGCCGACGAGACCGCTCGGGTGAAGTGTGGATCGGCCGCATCGGGGCCTCGAGGCCCTGTGCTGACAGCGCTGCGCGCACGATTTCCACCTTCCAATCCGCCACAAAGGCGTCTGAGGCGTGCTGCAACTGGCAGCCTCCACACGCTTTGTAGTGGCGGCAAGGGGCTTTAACCCGTTGATCGGACGGGGTTTCCACCCTCATGTCTTCCAGTAGCTGGCCGACCAAGGTTCCGCTGACCACTTCGCCCGGCAAAGTTCGGGGAATATAGACAGGGCCGTCTGCGATGCCGTCACCCTGATGACCAAGGCGGTTGATGGTGAATTGCTGCGTCATGGGGGCCTGATAGCCGGGCTTTGTCTGCAACAAAACCCTTATTCTGCGGCCTCGGCCTGAATGAAACCACCCGACTGGCGATGCCAGAACCGCGCATACAGCCCGCCCTGGTCCAAAAGCGCCTCATGCGTGCCGGCTTCAACGATCCGCCCCTGATCCAGCACGACGATCCGGTCCATCTCGCTGAGGGTCGACAGGCGATGCGCGATGGCAAGCACGGTTTTACCCTCCATCACCCGATGCAGCGCAGTCTGGATCGAGGCCTCGACCTCGGAGTCGAGCGCCGAGGTCGCCTCGTCCAGCACAAGGATAGGCGCGTCCTTCAGAATGGCACGGGCCAGGGCGATCCGCTGCCGTTGTCCACCGCTGAGTTTCACGCCTCGCTCACCCAAGTGCGCGTCGTAGCCTTTCCGGCCCTGCGCGTCTTCGAGGCTCAGGATAAACTCATGCGCTTCAGCTTTCTCGGCGGCCTCGATCATCTCGGCCTCGGACGCATCAGGGCGGCCATACAGAATGTTCTCACGCGCAGAACGGTTGAACATGGCGGTTTCCTGCGTGACCATCCCGATCTGACGGCGCAGGCTGTCTTGCGTCACTTGCGACACATCCTGTCCGTCAATCAAAATCGCGCCTTTTTCCCCGTCATAGAGCCGTAATAACAGCGAAACGAGGGTTGATTTGCCCGCCCCTGAAGCCCCGACGATGCCCAGCTTTTCGCCCGGTGCGATCGTCAGGTTCAGATCAGAAACCCCGCCAATATCCCGACCATAGGCAAAGCTGACCGCCTCAAAAGCGATGCGGCCCAGAGACACAACCAAGTCCTTGGCTGCTGCGGCATCCTCAACCCGATCCCGCTTGGCCAGCGTTTTCATGCCGTTTTCGATCTCGCCAACATTGGCGTAGAGACCCATAAGCGTGAAGCTGACCCAACCCGTCATCTGGGAAATGCGGATCGCAACTGCACCCGCCGCCACGATGTCTCCGGCCGTTGCCATGCCCAGTTGCCAAAGCCAAAGCGTTGCACCCAGTAGCATCACGGGCAGAACACCTGCCAGAACCATGAGGATGAACCGAAACATGGCGGAGAGTTTCCCGAAATCCAGAGACCTCTCGCGCAGGTCGACCATCGCATTTCGCGCTGTCTGATCTTCGAACGCAGAGTGGGCGAACAGCTTGACGGTTTTGATATTGGTGATCGTATCCACCACCTGACCCGACACCATTGCCCGTGCGCCCGCCCGTGCGGCCGAGCGTTTGCGAATGCGTGGAAGATACCAGCGGACTAGCATGAAGTAGACCACCAGCCAACCGGCAAACGGCAGCATCACCAAGGGATGAATAGACCCTAACAAAAGCAAAGACCCCACAAGGGAAGCTAACGCAAAGACAATCGCACTGATCGTTTCTGATACGACCGAGGCCATCGCATTCGAGGTTTGCATCTGTTTCTGGGCAATCCGACCGGCAAAATCGTCGTCGAAATACGTGACTGACTGGCCCAAAGTCCAACGGTTCAGCTTGGCTAGAACCAAGGGCGGGATGTTCGGCATGACGATGTAGTTGTTCGACACCGAGGACAGACCGAACAGGATCGGACGGATCACCATAAAGAAGGCCGCCGCGCCGACAATCATCCAGATATTCTCAGCCGTCAGAAAACGCTCGGGCCCGCCCGAGGTGGCGACGTCGATCACCCGGCCCAAAATCCAGGCGGTGGCGGCCTCCATCGCACCAGCGATCGCCGAGAACGCCGCCGCGACAAACAGCATGGGCCAGGCGCCTGACAGACTCCAGCGAATGAACGCCCCCAGCGTTTGCGGTGGGGGCGTCTCGAAGTTCTTGAACGGGTTGATGAGGTCGGCAACCCTCATTCAGCGGCCTCCGGATTCATGAAGCCGCCAGATTGCCGCGCCCAGAACTGCGCGTAAAGGCCACCCTGCGCCAAAAGGTCGGCATGCGCGCCCTCTTCCACGATCCGGCCCGCATCCATAACTAGAATACGGTCCATCTGAGCGATAGTGCTGAGCCTGTGGGCAATGGCAATAACGGTTTTTCCTTGCATCATACCGTAGAGGGTTTCCTGAATGGATGCTTCAACCTCGGAATCTAGGGCGGATGTCGCCTCATCCAACAGCAAAATCGGCGCGTCCTTCAGAATGACCCGCGCCAGCGTCACACGCTGCCGCTGACCCCCTGATAGCTTCACGCCACGCTCGCCCACGTGCGCATCATACCCGGTTCGGCCCTGAGGGTCCTGCAGGTCGAGGATGAACCCATGCGCTTCGGCCTGTTTGGCAGCGGCGATCATCTGGTCCTCGGTCGCGTCCGGGCGGCCATAGAGGATATTGTCGCGCACCGACCGATGCAGCAAGGCGCTGTCTTGCTGGACCATGCCGATACGGCTGCGCAAACTGTCCTGCGTGACCTGCGCTATGTTCTGATCGTCGATCAGAATGGCTCCTCGCTCAACGTCATAAAACCGCAAAAGAAGCTTTACTAGGGTCGATTTTCCGGCACCGGAGCGCCCGATCAGGCCAATCTTCTCGCCCGGTTGAATGGTCAGATGGATGTGGTCCAATCCTCCGGCCTCGCGGCCATAATGGTGCGACAGATCGTTGATTTCGATCTTACCCTTGCTCAGTTGCAGCGGCTTCGCCGTAGGCGCATCCAGCAGGTCGATGGGTTGGGCGATGGTCTCCATCCCCTCAGCGACGATGCCAAGCTGGCGGAAGAAGCTGGTCAGCGCCCACATGATCCACCCGGTCATCGCGTTCAGGCGCAGGGTCAAGGCAGTCGCCGCAGCAACAACACCAACCGAAGCTGTGCCTTGCATCCACAGAGAAATCGCCCATCCCACGACGCCCACGATCAGCAGACCGTTCAGAGTGACCAGAACCGCGTCCATGATAGTGAAGATCCGCATTTCGATCTGGAACGTGCGGCGCGTCTCTTCGATGGCCTCGCGGGCATAGTCCATCTCTTGCCGGCCATGGGCGAACATCTTGACCGAGTGGATATTGGTGTAGCTGTCCACCACACGCCCCGTCACGGTGGAACGCGCATCGGACGCCGCCTTGGATGCCGGGCCAACGCGCTGGATCGTCCAGCGCACCAACAGCGCATAAAGCGCAAACCAGATCAGCAGCGGGATCAGCAATCGTGGGTCTGCAGCATACAACAGAATGGCAGCGCCAATCAGATAGGCCAACGAGAACGAGATCGCGTCAAAGACCTGGAACACCACCTCGCCGGCAGCAGGAGGGGTCTGCATGATCCGGTTGGCAATCCGCCCGGCAAAGTCATTCTCGAACCAGCCAACCGACTGGCGCAAAACATGTTTATGCGCCCGCCAGCGGATCAGCGTGCCAAAATTCGGTAGGATCGTGTTGTTGAGCAGCAGCACGTCGATCAAATGCAGCAACGGACGCAGCAGTAGGACAAACGCAGCCATCAGCAACAGCTCAGTCCCGTGGTTATGCCAGACTTCGGCCGGAGTTCCACCCAGTAGATCGACCACGCGACCCATATAGGCGATCAACCCGATCTCAACCCCGGCAACGATGATCGATATCAGCGCCGCCCAGGCAAACACCCGATAGAACGGGCGCGAGTAGTCCAGCATGAACGGCCACAGCTTGGTTGGTGGCGCGTCGGCTTCTTTATAGGGGCCAAAAGGGTCAACGAGGTTTTCGAAATAGCGAAACATAGAGGAGTGCTCCGATTGAGCAGAAAATTAGACATGCGAAGAAGAATGGCGCCTGAACACCACCCTATACGGGGTAAGCGTCCCGGCTTTAGCCGAACCAGATCCCGTAATACATTCGCAGTCCTCCATCCATGTGACAGCCGCACGTAAGCACAAACGTTCTGATTTGTCATCCCCTTTTGAGACTTCGTGCTACCCTGCCAGCAAATCCTCGCGCGTCAGGGTGAAGCCGGACGCGATCCAGCTTGCCTCAAGATCGGCCAGTTTCCTGCCCAGCGCAGGGCCAGAGAAGCTGGGAATTAGATCCGTCGCCTTGATCGGGAACTGCGCGGCGGCCCCTGAATGCAGCGCCGCGCGCAGATCCTCGGACCACGGGCGCTCCAGAAACGCACATCGCAACAGTGTTTCGTGCAAGCCCCCCTCGTCGCCATAGCGGTAGCCCAGTTCGGCCACACTGGTCGAGGCCTGCGCCTCCTCCCGCATCCGGGTCAGTCGTTGCAGTTGGTTGCGGCTCAGGCGCAGCGTCTCCGCGTCCTCGGGCGTAGCAATGGCTGCCAACCGGCGCACTGCGTCCGGTTCGGCACCTGCGGCCTGCTCGATCGCGACCAAAGGCGAAAGGGCGCGATCATCCGCGCCCGGTAGAAGCTGCGCCAGCACCCCCGTGCTGCGCATTGCGGCAACGGAAGGGGCCGGGTCGGGCGCGCCCAAAAGTTTCAACAGCTCCGCCCCGACACGTTCCCGCGACAAGGTGGACAAACCCTCCAGATTCTCAGCGATCGCTGCCAGGGCATCCGGATCGAACCCTGCCTCGACATCTCCGTACCAGGCATGAAACCGGAAATAGCGCAGGGATCGTAGGTAGTCTTCGCGGATGCGGTTTTCTGCGGTTCCGATGAACCGAACGCGGCGCGCTTGAAGGTCCGGTAGGCCCAAAAGCGGGTCTAACACGGCGCCATTTGGCTTTGCATAGATCGCGTTCATGGTGAAATCGCGCCGTGCTGCATCCTCTTCCACCTTGTCCGAGAAGGCCACGACCGCGCGGCGGCCATCGGTTTCCACATCGCGGCGAAAGGTGGTGATCTCATGCGGGATGTGATTGCAGACCACAGTGATCGTGCCGTGATCAATCCCCGTGGGAATCGCCTTGAGCCCGGCGCTCTGCGCCAGCTCCAGCACCCTTTTGGGATGCGCATCTGTTGCGATATCAATGTCCGATACTGGCGCGCCCAAAAGCGCGTTGCGCACACATCCCCCCACAAACAGCGCTTGCGCGCCGCCATCCGTGAGGGCTGCGCATACCTTTTGTGTCGCAGGGTCCGAAACCCAAGCCGCGCTGATTTGCTTCATTCACTCACCCGTGCTGCAAGCCCGCGCAATATGCGGGCGGTCGCGCCCCATATGTAATAAGGGCCATAGGGCACGGCGAAATACTTCCGTCTTGTCCCCTGCCAACGGCGCGACTCGATCACATAATTCGCAGGGTTCAGCACATGTGCAAGGGGGACCGAGAAAATTTCGTCTACTTCGCCCGGCTCAGGCACCGGATCGAAGCCCTGCCGGATGATTGCCACCACCGGAGTAACCGAGAAGGACGTGACGGTTTCATGCGTGGGCAGAAAGCCCAGGACTTCAGGCAGGTCAATGCGCAGACCGACCTCTTCCCGCGCCTCGCGTAGGGCAGCGGCGGTGACATCCGCGTCGCCTTCATCCTGCTTGCCGCCGGGAAAGGCGATCTGGCCAGGGTGATGCTTCAACGCCGAGGAGCGTTTGGTCAGGATCAGCCGTGGCATCCCGTCCGCGACGGTGATCGGCACAAGCACCCCCGCCGGGCGCAGTTTTCGCCCCGGCGGCAGCACGGTGTCTGGGTTCAGGTCAAAATCACTGGACCCATGGCCCGGACGAGCCAAAGCCGTCCGGAGTTGCGTCTCTAACTCACACACTTTTGCTGTCTTCGGCGTCAAAGCCCACGGTAGCAGGGTCCAGCACATAATGCGCACCGCAGAATTGACAATCGGCCGTAACCTGACCTTCGGGGGTGGTCATCTTTTCGATGTCCTTGGCCGAATAGATCGACAGGCTCTGGCGCACACGCTCTTCTGAACAAGTGCAACCGAACTGTACCTGCTGCGCGTCATAGACCCGTGGGTTTTCCTCATGGAACAGACGCACCAGCAGATCGGTTGGCGCAATCGAGGGGCCGATCAGTTCAAGATCCTCGACCGTGTCCAGCAGTATATTGACACGGCCCCAGTTCTCACCTTCTTCGCCATCGACAAGATCAGTGGCGGTCAGGATCTCTCCGGTGCCTTCGCTGGACGCCGCAAAAGGCGAGGCTTTGGGCATATGTTGCAACATGATGCCGCCTGCGCGCCAATGCTCACCCACACCCGGTTCAGTCGATTTGCCGAAGCTCAGCGAGAACCGGGTCGGCAACTGCTCGGACTGCGCAAAATAGGCTTCGGCACAAGCACTGATCGAGCCTCCGGCCAGCGGAGTGATGCCCTGATAAGGCTGCGTGCCTTCGCCCTGGTCGATCATGATCGCGAAATAACCCTCGCCCACCTGTTCGAAGGGCGTACCATCGGTCAGACGGTCGCGGTCGAAACTGGCGTAAGCGCGGATGCGGGCCGGCTCACCCTCTTTCTGTGGTGCGTAGTAGTCGGTGGCAATCATGCGCACCGGACCCTTGGACTGCACCTGCAGCGACAGCTTCCAGCGAAGCGAGACAGTCTGGCCGATCAACGCGGTCAGCAGGGCCATCTCGGCCACCAGGGCCTCAACCTTTTCCGGATAGTCATGCTGTTTCAGGATGCCGTCCAACACGCCATCCAGACGGGCCACGCGCCCGCGCATGTCCGATACATCGAGTTGAAAGGGCAGGACGGTATCGTCCCACGCGATTTTTGTTCCAAGAGACATGGGGTTTCCTTACACGCCAAGGGTTGGCATACCGGCACCATATAGGTCGCAGAGATTGGGTTGTAAGGGGCCATACATGATCAGACGGTTCGGCGAAAGCCCTGAACCCGGGCGCAAGTACACCCGGCGGGTCGGAGTCTACGCGTTGCTGCCCCGCTCAGGGCACCTTCTTCTGACCTGCCAGACCGAACCGGGGCCGGATCTGCAATTGCCCGGCGGCGGAATAGATCCGGGTGAATCACCCGCAACCGCTCTGCACCGCGAAGTATTTGAGGAAACGGGCTGGCTGATCGCGGCACCCCGTCGTGTCGGCGCGTTCCGGCGATTTACCTATATGCCGGAATATGACCTCTGGGCCGAGAAGGTCTGCCTGATCTATCACGCGCGCCCGGTACGACGACTGGGGCCACCGAGCGAACCGTTCCACGAAGCGCTCTGGATGCATACCGCCGACGCGGTTGAAACGCTGGGCAACGATGGCGATCGCCATTTCGCGATGCTGCATCTTCGCAGGCTTTAGATCGTTTCGGGTTTAGCCTGCGACGCGAATACCCTGCCACGCTTTCAGCGTTTTCGGGACATTTGTTTCACTTGATGATTCAGGTAAAATCCAAAACGCTTTAGGCCCCATTATATTCGAAGAACACGGCCGAGACATCGTCGCCCATACCGCTTTCAGGTGACATCACCTGTGTCAGGCGCCAGAACAGATCGTCCAAAAACTCAGGCCCACCGCGACCCGCCGCACAGTCGAGCGCCATGTCCCGCAAGCCGTCGTCATCCAGCATTCCGCCTTCAGCCAAAGCGCATTCCGTGAACCCGTCTGAATGCAGTAACAAACGGTCCCCCGGCTCCATCTTCGTCTCAATCTGCTGAAACTTCACATCCGGGATCAACCCGATGGGTAGCCCACCTTCGCCCAAAAACTCGGTCGTGCCATCGCGCCTTAGCATCAACGGATGTGGATGCCCGGCCTGAACCATCCTGATATGCCCGTTGCGCAGATCTACAATGGCATAGACCATAGTAAAATATTCTTCGATCCCGGCATCCGCCAGCAATCGGGAATTCAGCATCCCCGCGACTTCCTCCGGGGGAAGCAAAGCGTAGAATTTGCCAAACCGCTTTTCCATTGCGACGTTCTGTTCGAAATGTTTGCTGGACAGATAACCGCCCAACCGCGCCGTCATCATCGCCGAGGTGATGCCGTGACCAGATACATCAATGCTGTAGAACCCAAGGCGGTTCGGACCGGGTGAGAACATCCCCACCAGATCGCCCCCGATATGCCCGCAGGGTTTCAACAACAGGCTGACACGCGAATTTCCGAACTCTTGCGTGAGGTCGGGCACCAGCGATTCCTGTATCTTGCGGGCTTGGATCAGGTCCTTGTCGATGGCCTCATGCGCAAGTTTCAGCTCTTGCAGGGCGGATTCGATCAGTCGGTTTTTCTGGGATAACTCACGCTGCATATCCAGAATCCGCGCCCCAGCCGAGATACGCGCGCGCAGCTCATCCGCCTCAAGCGGTTTGATCAGGAAATCATCTGCGCCTGCATCTAGACCGCGCGCAACCTCATGCTTTTCGCTTTTGGAAGTGAGCAAGATAAAATAGCTGTAATGTTCCGCCTCGAGCGCGCGGAAGGCGCGGCAGAACTCAAGCCCGCTCATCCCCGGCATGACCCAATCGCTGAGAACAAGGTCCGGCGCGGCTTCGGTGCAGATATCTATCGCCGCCTCGCCATTGTCGGCCTCAAGTACCTCAAATCCCCATTTCTTGAGCGAGGCCACCAGAATGCGCCGTTGCAGGCGGCTGTCATCCACAACCAGCACCCTCCGGATTGCACCGAAGTCCAGATCGGATCTGGTTTCCTCAAGACTTGCCGCTGGCACTCTGCAACCCCACACGCTTCCTTTTATCGGGATGGTGTGACCCTACGCGTTTGGGGCTTAACATCGGGTGAAGGTCGATAGAGGCCGACGCTTAACCTGGTATTTACTCAGGCCGCGCTACCAAGGATCTATTCAATTCCGATGCAGGACGCGACCCATGATCCACTGGCCCCGAGTTCGACAGCTCCGTGACGAGGTTGGCGCTGATGAATTCGATGAGGTTGTCGAGATCTTTCTGGACGAGGTGCAAGAGGTCATCGCCCGCGTGCATGCAGACACCGCGCGGCAGGATCTTGAACAGAACCTGCATTTCCTGAAAGGCAGCGCCCTGAGCCTTGGGTTCGAGGTGTTCTCGAAGCTCTGTCAGGATGGCGAAAGGCTGGCCGCTTCCGGAGAGGCGGCGAAAGTCGATCTTAAGGAAGTCCTAGCCGCGTTTGATGCGTCGAAAGTGGTGTTTCAAACCGAACTTAAAGACAATCTGCACTAGATCACAAACTGTGCCAGCGTCTCATCCTCGGTGATGTCGGTATAGGTAAATCCGGCCTCATCCAGATGCGCAAAGAGGCGGGCGAAGTTCTCGGGCTTGTGGGTTTCGATCCCGATCAGGACCGAGCCGAAATTACGCGCTGATTTCTTCATGTATTCGAACCGCGCGATATCGTCTTCGGGGCCGAGGATGCTCAGGAACTCTTTCAACGCGCCAGGACGCTGCGGCAGGCGCAAGATGAAGTATTTCTTGACCCCGGAATAGCGCTGCGCGCGCTCCTTGACCTCGGGCAGACGCTCAAAATCGAAATTGCCGCCAGAGGTGACACAAACAACCGTTTTGCCACGGATAAAGCTTTGCACATCAGCAACCGCCTCAATTGCCAATGCGCCAGCGGGTTCCAGCACGATGCCTTCCACATTAAGCATCTCGATCATTGTGGTGCAGATGCGATCCTCGGACAGGACCAGCACATCCGATAAGTGACGGTCTTTCAACAGCTCAAACGGCTTGGCACCGATCTTGCCGACCGCCGCGCCATCGACGAAATTATCTACGTGATCCAAGGCAACCGGATGCCCTGCAGCCATTGCCGCGTGCAGACAGGCCCCACCTTTGGGTTCGACAAGCAAACAGTGGGTCCGATCCCCGAACCAGGTTGCCACGCCGGAAGACATGCCGCCGCCGCCGACCGGTAAGATGACATGGTCGGGCACACGGCCTAGCTGTTCCTCGATCTCGACCGCAAGCGAAGCCTGACCTTCGATCACATCCTCATCATCGAAGGGCGACAGGAAATGCCCGCCCTCCTTTGCGCACCAAGCTTGTGCCGCCGCAAGCGTGTCGTCGAAATAGTCTCCGCTGAGATGAACCTCGATATTGTCGCCGCCGAAAATACGGGTCTTCTGGATCTTCTGCTGAGGCGTGGTGACCGGCATGAAGACCACCCCCTTCACACCCAGATGCTTGCACATGAAGGCCACGCCCTGAGCGTGATTGCCGGCGCTGGCACAAACGAACAGATCCTGCCCCTGCTGCTTGCGCATGGCATTGAAGGCGCCTCGGATCTTGTAGGAGCGTACCGGGCTGAGGTCCTCTCGCTTGAGCCAGATATCAGCACCGTAGCGGTCAGACAGATGGGCATTCCGCTGCAAAGGCGTTGCTGGAAACACAGAGCGCATCGCCTGTTCGGCAGCGCGGGCACGGGTCATGAAATCGCTCATGCCGGTTTCAGTGGCTTATCCTAAGCAAAAGGGCAAGGAATACATGTGTGTACGAATTACGACAGCGCGCGTTTTTCGATGAAGACGCCATATAACGTTGTCAGGATGCTGACATTGATCAATGGCACGATCAGCATGCTGGCGAAAACCACCACCAAAGCGCCAATCACCGGGATGATTAGAAGCGCCGCGAAAAGAAGCTGAAGCACCATCTGGAACAACACCAGCAACACAACCAGCGCCACTATGGTGCCGTTCGCTCCGTCAGTTGCCCGCCACGCATCCGACAGTTTCAACGGTTCGCCTATTGCTGCGGCGGGCATGACCGGGGACACCCGGTAAAAGGCCACGGATAGGCCCACAACAACCAGAAGCCACGCCAAAATGCCCATCGCAGCCGAGGCCTGCGTCAAAAATCCGATGACAAGCATTGCCGGGATCAGGACGACTACACCCAGCAAGGCCAGCATCACCATCCGCCCAATGTAAGCGAGCATTCGATCCGATCTGAACGCGGGCAGAAAACCGGCCGGGTATTCTTCGAGCAGCACAAAGCGATGCCAGGACACGACAATCCAAACCATGATCGCAAACAGGGATGCCAGCACGCAGAACAGGAACGCTGTGACCGCGCCTGGCGATGCTGCATCCGGCAGACCGTTTGGCTCGGTCGAGATATCTTCGAACGAAATACCAAAAAGAAGGCTGAATGCGATGATGGCCAAACCGCCGATCAGTGCGGGGATCAGCGTGATCTGAATCGCCTGTTTCAGGTTCCGCAAAACCATCTTGATCGAATGCATGAAAATCTCGAACGCCAACATATGGAAATGCCCCTGCTCAACCATCTCTTGTTCTTTGTCCGGCCGTTTCACCGCAATTCCCGGCCTGCGTCAATCCACACAGCTTGCCCCCGCCCACAAAACCCGTTAGGGGCCAATCGTCTTGCGAATAAGGGGAAGTCAGATGTCCGCGCCCAAGAAAGTTGTTCTGGCCTATTCCGGTGGCCTTGATACCTCGATCATTCTGAAATGGTTGCAGACCGAGTATGGTTGTGAGGTCGTCACCTTCACTGCCGATCTGGGTCAGGGTGAGGAACTGGAGCCCGCCCGCCAAAAGGCTGAGATGCTGGGGATTAAACCCGAAAACATCTATATCGAGGACATCCGCGAAGAGTTCGTGCGCGACTTCGTTTTCCCGATGTTCCGTGCAAATGCGCAGTATGAAGGCCTGTACCTGCTGGGCACTTCGATTGCGCGGCCCCTGATCTCGAAACGTCTGGTAGAGATCGCTCAGGAAACCGGTGCTGATGCCGTAGCACATGGCGCGACCGGCAAGGGCAACGATCAGGTTCGCTTTGAATTGGCCGCCTACGCACTGAACCCCGAAATCAAGGTCATCGCCCCGTGGCGCGAGTGGGATTTGACCAGCCGTACTCGACTGATCGAATGGGCCGAAGCGCATCAGATCCCGATCGCCAAGGACAAACGTGGTGAGGCCCCCTTCTCGGTCGATGCCAACCTGCTACACACCTCCTCCGAGGGCAAGGTTCTGGAAGACCCCGCCGATATGGCACCCGACTACGTCTATCAGCGCACCGTCCACCCCGAGGACGCGCCCGATCAGCCCGAATTCATCGAGATCGGGTTCGAAAAAGGCGACGCGGTCAGCATCAATGGCGAAGCGATGAGCCCGGCCACCATCCTGACCAAGCTGAACGAATATGGCGGCAAGCACGGCATCGGTCGTCTGGACCTTGTCGAAGGCCGGTTCGTAGGCATGAAGTCGCGCGGCATCTATGAAACTCCGGGCGGCACCATCCTGCTGGAAGCACACCGTGGGATCGAATCCATCACCATGGACCGTGGCGCGATGCACCTGAAAGACCAGCTGATGCCGCAATATGCCGAGCTGATCTATAACGGTTTCTGGTACTCGCCCGAACGCGAGATGCTGCAGGCCGCCATCGACAAGAGCCAAGAGCATGTCACCGGCACCGTGCGCGTGAAACTGTATAAAGGTCTGGCCTCGACCGTTGGCCGCTGGTCCGATCACTCGCTGTATTCCGAGGCGCATGTGACCTTCGAGGAAGACGCTGGTGCCTATGATCAGACCGATGCGGCGGGCTTTATCCAGCTGAACGCGCTGCGTTTGAAACTGCTGGCGGCGCGCGACAAGCGTCTGTCTAAGTAACCTGGCCAACAGCTTAGAATTCAAAACCCCGGCAATCACACTTTTGCCGGGGTTTTCTTTTGCCCACCGGACCCAGCGTCATGCTTGCCGGATGTGGGGCCATGGCTTTACGCATACGTCAAGTTTGAAAGGACATACCATGCTGCAAGAGATCGCCGACGGAATTCAAAAAGGGCTGGACGGCAAAAGCTTTGACGGCTCGCTCAAGTTCGATTGCGGCGATGCGGGCGTGATCGTGCTGGCCGACAATCAGGCCACCACGCAGGATCAGGATACGGATTGCACCATCCGTATCTCGCAGGACAACCTGACCAAACTGTTGACCGGAAAACTGAATCCGATGACTGGCGTTGCTTTGGGCAAGCTCAAGATCTCGGGCAATATGGGTGTGGCGATGAAGCTGGGGCAGCTGCTGGGTTAATCGCCTTCCGAGAATACATCAAACGCCTTCAGCGCCTTTGCGCTGTAGGCAAAAGACGGGCCCCCGCCCATATAGGTCGCCATCGAGAGCGCCTCACACAACTCCTCTCGGGTGGCGCCAAGACGCACCAGCGATTTCACGTGAAACCCGATGCAGCTGTCGCAACGCGTGGCGATGGCAATGCCCAGCGCGATGAACTCTTTGGTTTTTTCGCTCAGGGCACCGTCGGTTTTGGCCGCTTTGCCCATCATCCCGAAGCCGCGAACCGTTTCGGGGACCTCTTTCGAGAGGGTGCCGATATTGGCCTCGGTCTCAGCCATGAAGTCTTTCCAGTCCATACTGTGCCTCCTTATCCGCGCTCGTCCGCGCCCATGCGGCGTTCCAGCCAGCGTACCCCTGCGCTGATGATCAGAACCAGGATTAGGTATTCAAATATCAGCAAGGTGTAGATTTCCAGCGGGCGGTATTCTGTCACCACCAGCTCATTCGCACGGCGGGTCAATTCCTGCATGCCAATCACACTGGCAAAGGCGCTCATCTTGACGATGTAGATGAACTGGTTGGCCAAGGGCGGCAGGATACGCCGGATCGCTTGCGGCAGGATCACGTAGCGCATGGTTTGCACGTAGTTCAGCCCGATGGTCTGGGCCGCCTCGCGCTGGCCGCGCGCGATGGATTGGATGCCGGCGCGGTAGATCTCGGCCGTGAAGGCACTGTCGGAAATAGCCAGGGTGATGATCGCGCCCCAGAATGGGTCAATCGGGATGTTCAGGCCCATCGACTGGAACACGATCGGCAGTCCGTAGAACACCCAGAACAGCATGGGCAGCAGTGGAATCGCGCGAATGAACTCGACATAGACCCTGTTCAGAAGCCGCCAGCCGCGTTTCTCGGACAGTCCGGGCAAGGCAACCAACAGGCCGATCACAATCGACAGCGCCGCCGCGATCAGAGAGATCAGGATCGTCGCGCCCATGCCTGAGATCAGGAATTTCACGTTGGTCCAGCCGGAGTCAGTCCTCGGGTCGATAACATACCAGCCCCATGTCTGGGATGAGGAACAGCCTGCCAGCAGCAGAAGCGGTATGAGGAGAAGTGCTTTTTTCATCATATCCACTCAGTGCTGCAAAATCTGGCTGAGGAACTTGCGGCACCGCTCCGAGGTCGGATTGGTGAAGAAATGCTCCGGCTTGCCCTGCTCCACGATCTCGCCCTCATCCATGAAGATCATCTTGTCAGCGACCTTGCGGGCAAACCCCATCTCATGAGTGACAACGACCATGGTCATGCCTTCATTCGCCAGCTCAACCATCACGTCCAGCACCTCGGCGATCATTTCCGGATCAAGGGCCGAGGTCGGCTCATCAAACAACAGAACTTTCGGCTCCATGCACAGGGATCGGGCGATGGCGACGCGCTGTTGTTGGCCGCCGGACAGTTGGATCGGGCGTTTATCGGCCTGATCTGGGATGTGAACACGCTCAAGATAATGGCGCGCGCGCTCTTCGGCCTGCGCTCGGCTCAGGCCCCGCGCCTTGATGGGGCCAAGCGTCAGGTTGTCTAGAACGCTCAGATGCGGGAACAGGTTGAACTGCTGAAACACCATGCCGACCTCGGACCGGATCGTGGCTGCGGATCTGGCGTCACCCTTCAGCTCGACGCCGTCAATGCGGATGGTGCCTTTCTGGTGTTTCTCCAATTGGTTGATACAGCGCACGACCGTGGACTTACCCGAGCCGGACGGCCCGCAGATCACAACCTTTTCACCACTATTGACCGTGAGGTTGATATTCTTGAGGACATGGAACGTATCGAACCACTTGTTCACATCGACAAGCTCGATGGCGGGGTCTGGCATTGGTCGATCTGTCCCTAGTTTGCGCGGGTGGATTGATTTATTGGGCCTGCGCCCCCTATCCCGCTTAAAACAACGAACTATATATGGCAGCAAGTCCCAGCTGCCACCAACAGGAGAATTAAATGAACACAATCTGGAGAGCAGCCGCAGCCGCTGCGCTTGGTCTGGTCTTGTCAGGCGCAGCCCAGGCGCAATCGGCACTGAACGAAATCCTGGATTCCGGTGTTTTGAAGGTCGGCACGACCGGTGATTGGAACCCGATGTCCCTGCGGGATCCGGCCACCAACAGCTACAAAGGCTATGACATCGACATCATGAACGAACTCGCCGCCGATTTGGGGGTTGAGGTCGAATACGTCCCGACCGATTGGAAAACTCTAGTGAATGGCGTTGTGGCGAAGAAATACCACCTGACCGGCTCGGCCTCGATCTCGCCGCCGCGGATGAAGGTTGCCGGATTCTCGGACAGCTATATCTCGGTTGAGCTGTTCCCATACACGACCAAGGACAAGGCCGACAAATTCGACGGCTATGAGTCGATCAACCAGCCGGGTGTGACGGTCGCAACAACGCTGGGCACAACCTTTGAGAAGCGCGTCCGCGAGTGGTTCCCGAATGCCGAGATCAAAGTGGTCGAAGCCCCCGCACGTGGTTTTCAAGAAGTGATCGCCGGACGGGCCGATGTGTTCATCACATCGAACATCGAAGGCTCCACCTTGGAAGAGAAGTTCCCGATCGAGCGTGTTAAGAACGCCGGACCACGTTCCCCTTCACCCATCGCGATGATCCTGCCGCAGGATGATCAGGTCTGGATCAACTACGTGAACAACTGGATTGAGGTGAAGAAAGCCCAGGGCTTCTTTGAGGAAAACCAAAAGAAATGGGGTCTGTGATCCTGCCAACGCCCGGCCTAACAGCCGGGCGTTTTCTTGCCGGTCGCATGGGTAAACAGGTCGGTCAATAAACTCAGGTCACCAGCGCGTGACATTCCATGTCAGGCAATTGCAACTTGTTAGAACACCGGTCACCTTGAGTCTCGGAAGGAGACATACCATGACCCGGACTGCATATCTCGACTACCTTAAACCCGCCTTGTTGTTCACCTTGATTGCATTGGCCGCCACCTTGCGCGCGGTTCCGGCCCCGGCTGCAGGGACCGAGACCCTGACGGTTGCCGGTGGATGCTTCTGGTGTGTTGAATCCGATTTCGAATCCGTACCCGGCGTAATTGGCGCTGTGTCCGGGTTCACGGGCGGCTCTGTCTCGAACCCGACCTATGAACAGGTGACCAAAGGCGGCACGGGCCACTACGAGGCTGTTCAGATCACGTTTGATCCAGCGCGCGTCTCACGTGAAACGCTGCTGAACATGTTCTTCCGCTCGGTCGATCCCACAGATGCCGGCGGTCAGTTCTGCGACCGCGGAGAGAGCTACCGCACCGCAATTTTCGTCTCTAACGCAGGGGAAAAAGCGCTTGCGCAACAGGCGAAGACCAACGCGCAACGAGCCCTTGGCCAAACAGTCGTAACCCCGATCCTGCAGGAGGGCGCGTTTTATCCGGCCGAGGCATACCATCAGGACTACTACAAAGGCGACAAGCTGGTCTTCACCCGCTTTGGCCCCAAGCGCCAGAAAAACGCCTATAAAGCCTATCGCAACGCCTGCGGTCGGGACGCTCGGGTGAAGCAGCTTTGGGGAAGCGACGCGCCCTTTACCGGATCTTAATCCAACTGCGCGTCCCGGACTTCCCTCAGATCCGGAATGACATCTGCAGTGCCGTGCCGCGTGACCATCAGGGCCGCGGCGCGGTTTGCTTGTAGAATGGCCTGCTCCATCGGCATGCCACGGTCCATCCCAGCCAGAACATAGCCGGTGAACGTGTCCCCTGCGCCTGTCGTATCCACTGCCTGCACCTTGTGAGCCGCGAAATCCACGGGGTCACAACCTTGCTGCAGATATCGCGCGCCTTTCGACCCAAGCGTAACGATCACATGGCGCACCGGCAGTTCCGCTGCATCCAACCCGGTTTCCTGCCGCAATTGCTCGGCCTCGACCTCGTTGAGGATCAGGAAATCCAGATAGGGCAGAACCTCTTGCACCGATTGCGCCTGAAACGGCGCGGCGGCGTAGCAGACGGTCAGGCCAAGCTCATGCCCCAGACGGGCCGCTTCGACCTGAGCGTTGGTTTCATTCTGCAAAACCAGAATATCCCCGGTATTGGCCGAGGCCAGCGCCTGCCCAATCTGCGCGCTGTCAAGCGCATGGTTGGCACCGGGGTATAGGATGATCAGGTTCTCGCCCTGGGCGTCCACCCCAATGATCGCGTGACCGGTCGGCACATCCACCTCAGCGATGAACCGCGTGTCGACACCATATTCCGTCAGTCGATCCTTGGCCCAGCGCCCATCCGGACCGACAGCACCGATATGGCTGACCCGGGATCCCGCGCGCGATCCGGCAACGGACATATTGGCCCCTTTGCCGCCCAGAAAACGCTCAAGACCGTCTGCCGCCAAGGTCTCACCCGCCGCAGGCAGGTGCGGCAGGCCGTAAACCATGTCGGCGTTGATCGAGCCTAGGTTCCAGATCGTCATGACTTGCCAATATCGCAGGAGGCCAGAATGGCCATGTTCAGGATATCATTGGCCGTCGACACGGTCGAGCAGATCTGAATCGGCTTGTCGACGCCAGATAGGATCGGGCCGATCACTGTGGCTCCGCCCATTTCCTGCATCAGTTTGGTCGAGATCGAGGCCGAGTGCCGCGCGGGCACGATCAGGATGTTGGCCGGGCCGGTTAGGCGCTGGAACGGGTATCCGGCCTGCTGATCCACGTTCAGAGCAACATCGACGGTCATCTCGCCTTCGTATTCGAAATCAACGCCACGCTGGTCGAGAACCGCAGGCGCGCGGTGCATCTTTTCGGCCCGTTCCGAGACCGGATAGCCAAAGGTCGAGAAGCTGACAAACGCCACGCGCGGTTCAAGCCCCATATGGCGAGCCACGTCCGCCGAACGTTCGGCGATATTGGCCAAATCGTTCTCATCCGGCCATTCATGCACGAGCGTATCGCCGATCAGAACAATGCGCCCCTTGTGCAGCAACGCCGTCACGCCCGCCGCGCCATGGGCGGCATCGGCGTCAAAAACATGGTTGATCCGGTCCAGCACGTGGGCCGATTTGCGCGTCGCCCCTGTCACAAGGCCGTCACCATGCCCGTGCGCGAGCATCAGGGATGAGAACACATGCCGGTCCCGGGCCGCCAGACGGTGGATATCCTTGGGGTCAAAACCTTTGCGTTGCAAACGGTTATACAGGAAATTCGAATAGGTCTCGAGATGCGAGGTGTTGGCGGCGTTCACCACCTCAAGTTCACGCACCGCATCGCCCAGACCGGCCTCTTCCAGCTTGGTTTTCACATCATCTGGACGGCCCACAACCAGCGCCTTGCCAAAGCCCGAGCGCTGATAGGTCACCGCAGCGCGCAACACGCGCGGATCGTCGCCCTCGGCAAAGATCATGCGGCTTTGCGCCTGACGCGCACGGGCATTCAGGCCGCGCAGGATGCTGGCGGTCGGATCCATACGGGACTTGAGGCTCAGTTCATAAGCCTCCATGTCGATGATCGGGCGGCGGGCCGCTCCGGTATCCATCCCGGCCTTTGCGACCGCCGGAGGGATGCGGTGAATCAAGCGCGGGTCAAACGGCGTCGGGATGATGTAGTCGCGGCCAAAGGTCAGCGATTTGCCATAGGCCATGGCGACCTCATCCGGCACATCCTCACGCGCCAGACGGGCCAGAGCATGGGCACAGGCGATCTTCATCTCGTCATTGATGGCGCGCGCATGGATATCCAACGCACCTCGGAACAGGTAGGGGAATCCCAAAACGTTGTTCACCTGGTTGGGATAGTCGCTACGCCCGGTGGCAACGATCGCGTCAACGCGGACCTCATGCGCCTCTTCCGGCGTGATCTCAGGATCCGGGTTCGCCATTGCGAAAATCACCGGATTATCGGCCATGCTCGCAACCATATCCTGCGTCACAGCCCCCTTGACCGAAACGCCCAGGAATACATCCGCACCCTTCATGGCGTCTTCAAGCGACCG
Organism: Ruegeria sp. AI3; assembly: GCF_056541245.1. NCBI lineage: Bacteria > Pseudomonadati > Pseudomonadota > Alphaproteobacteria > Rhodobacterales > Roseobacteraceae > Ruegeria > Ruegeria sp. AI3. The sequence goes on along the minus strand of NZ_JBQFYA010000013.1, from coordinate 84,882 downwards.
CAAATCGGTTGAGATCGCATGGGCCGACTTCCACTGGTTCATACCCTCGGTCCGGCCCTGATAGATCACGCCTTTGGTGTCACAGACAATGCAGTTCTCATGCCGCGCACCCATCGACTTGAGCAGCTCGATACAGGCGATGCCCGCAGCACCTGCACCGTTCAGAACGATCTTAACATCTTCAATTTTTTTGCCCGAAATATGCAGCGCGTTCAGCAGACCCGCTGCACAGATCACCGCCGTGCCGTGCTGGTCATCATGGAAGACGGGAATATCCATCTCTTCCTTCAGGCGCTGTTCGATGATGAAACACTCTGGCGCCTTGATGTCTTCGAGGTTGATGCCACCAAAGGTCGGCCCCATCAGACGCACGGCGCGGCAGAACTCATCCGGGTCCTCAGTATCCAACTCGATATCGATCGAATTCACATCGGCGAACCGTTTAAACAGGACAGATTTCCCCTCCATCACTGGTTTCGACCCCAGCGCACCCAGATTGCCAAGACCCAGCACGGCGGTCCCGTTCGAGATCACAGCGACCAGATTGCCCTTGTTGGTATAGTCATAGGCAGTCTCGGGCGCTTCGGCGATTGCTTCACATGGAACAGCGACGCCGGGGCTGTAGGCCAGCGAAAGATCGCGCTGCGTGGTCATGGGAACGGTGGCCTGCACCTCCCACTTGCCGGGGGACGGGTCGAGGTGAAAGGCCAGTGCCTCTTCTTTGGTGATCTTCGCTTTGGGCATCTTAAATGTCGTTTCCATGACTTCGGGGCTGATGCGTCATAGCGCAGCCACGCGCGGGCCTCAATGAGAATGAGTTTTCGGCTTTTACAGAAGATGGGGGATTTGTAAGGTCACGTCCGGAACACGCCAGAAGGGGGCCGCTTTTGTCCACAGTCACGCCGATGATGGCGCAGTATCTCGAGATCAAAGAGGCCCATGCCGACGCCCTGCTGTTCTACCGTATGGGCGATTTCTACGAGATGTTTTTTGAGGACGCCGTCAACGCCGCGGAGGCGCTGGACATCGCCCTGACCAAACGCGGCAAACACAATGGTAACGATATCCCCATGTGCGGCGTCCCGGTTCATGCGGCCGAGGGCTATTTGCTGACCCTCATCCGCAAAGGGTTCCGTGTGGCCGTCTGCGAACAGATGGAAAGCCCGGCGGAAGCGAAAAAAAGAGGCTCTAAGTCGGTGGTAAAGCGCGATGTCGTACGTCTGGTGACGCCCGGCACGCTGACCGAAGACGCCCTGCTGGAAGCCCGCCGCCACAACTTTCTGGCCACTTATGCCGAGGTCCGGGATGAGGCCGCACTGGCCTGGGCCGATATCTCGACCGGGGCGTTTCACGTGATGCCTTTGACCTCCGTGCGGCTCAGCCCCGAGCTGGCCCGGCTCGCCCCATCCGAGCTGATCGTTGCCGACGGAATGGAACAGTCGCTGAACGAAACCGTCCGCGACCTTGGGATTTCGCTGACGCCTGTCGGACGGGCCAGCTTCGACAGTACCGCGGCGGAAAAACGCATCTGCGGGCTGTTTCACGTGGGCGCGCTGGAGGCGTTCGGGTCTTTTGGCCGGGCAGAGATTTCCGCCATGGGCGCCCTGATCGACTATCTTGAGATCACGCAGAAGGGCAAACTGCCCCTCCTGCAAACACCCCTGAAGGAATCCGAAGACCGTGTGGTGCAGATCGATGCCGCCACTCGCCGCAATCTGGAACTAACCCGGTCTCTGTCGGGCGGTCGCGCCGGATCGTTGTTGTCGGTGGTCGACCGCACCGTCACACCCGGCGGGGCACGATTGCTGGAACAGCGCCTCTCAAGCCCGTCTCGAAATCTGGATGTGATCCATTCCCGTCTCGACGCCGTCAGCTTTGCCGCCGAAGACAGCCTGATCGCCTCAGACCTGCGCGAGGCCCTGCGCAAAACCCCCGATCTGGACCGCGCCCTGTCTCGCCTGTCGCTTGAACGTGGCGGGCCTCGCGATCTGGCCGCCATCCGCAACGGCCTGACCCAAGCCACCGCAATTGCCGGCATCTGCGAAGGGCAGGATCTGCCGGTCCTGCTGACAACCGCCTTGCAAAACCTTGTTGGCTTCAACGACCTCATGAACCTACTGGATGAGGCTTTGGTGGCCGAACCACTCCTGCTGGCCCGCGACGGTGGCTTCATTGCCCCCGGCTTTGACCCCGAATTGGACGAAGCGCGCACTCTGCGCGACGAAGGTCGATCTGTCATCGCCGGGTTTCAACAGAAATATGCGGAACACACCGGCATCGCCTCGCTGAAGATCAAGCACAACAACGTCTTGGGCTATTTCATCGAAACCACGGCTACGCATGCCGAGAAGATGCTGAACCCGCCGTTCTCTGAGACCTATATCCATCGCCAAACCACCGCCAACCAAGTGCGGTTTACCACCGTCGAACTGTCCGAGATCGAAACCCGTATCTTGAATGCTGGAAACTTGGCGCTTGAGATCGAAAAGCGGCTCTATAAAAGGCTTTCTGACGAAATTCTGGCTCTCGCCGCCCGCCTCAACCAAGCTGCCAGAGGACTAGCCGAACTTGATTTAACCACAGCACTTTCCGATCTTGCACGCGGTGAGAACTGGTGCCGCCCGCAGGTCGACACCTCGCGCGCCTTTGAGGTTCAGGGCGGACGCCACCCGGTGGTGGAACACGCGCTGCGCCAGCAAAGCGGCGATGCCTTCGTCGCAAATGACTGCGATCTCAGTGCCGAAGACGGGGCCGCAATTTGGCTTCTGACCGGTCCCAACATGGCCGGTAAATCAACCTTCCTCCGCCAGAACGCTCTGATCGCCCTACTGGCCCAAATGGGCAGCTACGTCCCTGCGGAACAGGCCCATATTGGCCTTGTCAGCCAGCTTTTCAGCCGTGTCGGAGCATCAGACGATCTTGCCCGAGGCCGCTCGACCTTCATGGTCGAAATGGTCGAAACTGCCGCCATTCTGAACCAGGCTGATGACCGCGCACTGGTCATTCTGGATGAAATCGGCCGCGGAACCGCCACCTATGACGGCCTCTCCATCGCCTGGGCCACGCTGGAGCACCTGCACGCTGCCAACCAATGCCGTGCCTTGTTTGCCACGCATTACCACGAACTCACCGCGCTTGCTGGAAAGCTCAAAGGCGTCGACAATGCCACCGTCGCCGTGAAGGAATGGGAAGGTGAGGTCATCTTCCTGCATGAGGTCCACAAAGGCGCCGCCGACCGATCCTATGGCGTGCAAGTCGCCCAACTGGCAGGTCTGCCTGCCTCAGTCGTCGAGCGTGCCCGCATCGTATTGGATCAACTGGAAAAAACCGAGCGTGAGGGCGGTAAACAAAAATCCCTGATCGACGACCTTCCGCTCTTCTCTGCCGCTCCACCACCGCCGCCGCCTGCGCCGAAAGCCTCACCAGTCGCAGACATGCTGAACGACATCCTGCCAGACGAGCTGACCCCCCGCGAAGCACTCGACTTGATCTACAAACTGAAAGAGGCGGCCAAATCCTGACCGCCCCTTATTCTGTTCAAAAATACCTCCGCCGGAGGCTTGGCCTCGCAGAGGCCAATCAGCTCGCAGGTGTCGACGACACACCAACCTGCGCCGGGCGCAGCAAACGGTCGTGCAACATAAACCCTTCTGCAGACACCTGAATGATGTCCCCAGCGCGCGTTCCCGGTACTGGCGCTTCAAACATCGCTTCATGCACGTTCGGGTCAAACCGATCCCCAACCTCAGGCGTGATCACTTCGATCCCGTGCTTTTGGAATACGTCTTTCAACGCTCGCATGGTCAGTTCAACACCTTCCAGCAAACCAGCAGCCACTTCTTTCTGCTCATCGGTCGCTGCTTCAAGCGCGCGCTTCATGTTGTCATAAACCGGCAGCATGTCGCGGGCCAGTTTCGACCCACCATATTGCTCCGCGTCCCGGCGGGCCTTGTCGCCACGCTTGCGCGCGTTTTCCGCGTCAGCCAACGCGCGCATGAACTTGTCTTTGTAGTCATCCCGCTCGGCGCGCAACTCATCCAGTTCCAGCGCCTCGTCGCTGATCTCAGCGAACTCTTCGGCCAATTCTTCCGCTTCGGCCGCCATGATGTCGTCCAGAAATTCTTCGTTCTTGGGCTCTGCCATCTCTTACCCTCTAGCTCCGGTCGGATATCAGCTTGCCGACCAGTTGCGCCGTATAATCCACGATCGGTACGATCCGTCCATAATTCAAACGAGTGGGCCCGATGACCCCAACCGCACCAATTATCTTACGATCAGCGTTCATATAAGGAGACACCACCAAAGAGGAACCCGAAAGTGAGAAAAGTTTGTTCTCGGAGCCAATAAAAATGCGTACACCCTCGCCTTCCTCGGTCAATTCAAGGAATTCGGCAATGTCGCGCTTGCGTTCCAGATCATCGAACAAGGTGCGAATGCGGTCCAACTCCTCAGCCTCACCCGAATCTGCAAGAAGATTCGCCCGACCACGCACGATCAGACGGGCCGAGTCGCTTCCATCCCCGTCCCAGGCCGCAATCCCGCTTTCCACCATCTCTCGGGCCAGTACGTCGATCTCTTGCCGACGCGCATCAATCTGCGACAGCATCTGACGGCGCACTTCGCTCAGGGTTCGCCCCTCGATCAGCGCATTCAGGAAATTTGCGGCCTCTCGCATCGAACTGGGCGTCTGACCCGGTGGCGGTGTGAACAGCCGATTTTCGACATGCCCATCCGAGAAAACCAGAACCACCAGCGCTCGGTCATGCGCCAATGAGACAAACTCGATATGCTTGATCTCGGCCTCGTGTTTTGGCGTCAGAACCAGTGACGCGCCATGTGTCACGTGTGACAAGGCCGAGCCCACGCGATCCAGCATTCCGCCAACATCGCCTGCGTTAGAGCCTAAAGTCTCGTCCAGTTTTTGCCGATCGTCGGCGCCCAGATCGCCGACTTCAAGCAAACCGTCCACGAACATCCGCAGCCCCTGCTGCGTCGGAATTCGCCCTGCAGACACGTGAGGGCTGTCCAGCAGACCCAGAAACTCAAGATCCTGCATCACATTGCGCACGGTTGCGGCACTGACTTTTTCGGAAAGGGTCCGTGTCAGGGTGCGGCTTCCCACCGGCTCACCGCTTTCCAGATAGCTTTCGACGATCAGCCGAAACACCTCACGCGACCGGTCGTTCATCTCTGACAGAATTCTGCTGGCTTCGCTCATTCTCGGTCCCCTGCTGGACTGCCATTAAATCGCAGGTAAATGAAAGGTCAATCGGGGTTGCATCGTAATGCCGCAGGACGTTATCCCCAACCCAGCAAACAAAGGAATTCCCATGCGACCCTCAGGACGTGATCTAAACGAAATGCGCGCCGTTTCAATCGAGACGGGCTTCACCAAACATGCCGAAGGGTCTTGCCTGATCAAGATGGGCGACACCCATGTGCTGTGCACCGCTACGATCGAGGATCGCGTGCCGCCCTTCATCAAGGGTTCGGGCCTGGGTTGGGTGACTGCCGAGTACGGCATGCTGCCCCGCGCAACCAACACCCGGATGCGGCGTGAGGCGTCTTCGGGCAAACAAGGCGGTCGTACCGTAGAAATCCAGCGCCTGATTGGCCGCGCCCTGCGTGCCGGTGTCGACCGGGTTGCATTGGGTGAGCGTCAGATCACCGTCGACTGCGATGTCATCCAGGCGGATGGCGGCACCCGCTGCGCCTCGATCACCGGTGGCTGGGTGGCGCTGCGTCTGGCCGTGAACAAGTTGATGAAAGCGGGTGACGTGATCTCAGATCCCTTAGTAGACCCTGTTGCAGCCGTTTCTTGCGGCATCTACGCGGGTCAGCCGGTTCTGGACCTCGACTACCCCGAAGACAGCGAGGCGGGCGTGGATGGCAACTTCATCATGACCGGCTCGGGCAAACTAATCGAAGTACAGATGAGCGCCGAAGGCTCGGTCTTCAGCCGCGCGCAGATGGATCAACTGATGGATCTGGCCGAAAAAGGTGTGGGTGAGCTGGCAGCCGCCCAAAAGGCCGCCACAGCATGACCCGCAAGTTCGACGGCGACAGGCTACTGGTCGCCACACACAACAAAGGCAAGCTTGAGGAGATGGCGCATCTCCTCAACCCCTTTGGCGTGACCGTGGTTGGCGCGGCAGAAATGAACCTGCCCGAACCGGACGAGACTGAAGATACCTTTGTCGGCAATGCCCGGATCAAAGCGCATGCTGCCGCCAAGGCCACCGGCCTGCCTGCCCTGTCGGACGATTCCGGGATCACCATCGACGCGCTGGACGGTGCGCCGGGCGTCTATACGGCCGATTGGGCCGAAACCGACAATGGCCGCGATTTCATGATGGCCATGACCCGTGCCAATAACGAACTAGAGGCCAAGAACGCCCCTCACCCGCGCACCGCGCAGTTCCGCTGCACATTGGTTCTGGCCTGGCCCGACGGTCATGACGAAGTGTTCGAAGGCATTGCACCCGGTCATCTCGTCTGGCCAATCCGAGGTAAGGACGGCTTCGGGTATGACCCTATGTTTGTCCCCGAAGGTCACGACATTACCTTTGCCGAGATGGATCGTTGGGAAAAGAACAAGATCAGCCATCGCGGTCGCGCGGTAGAGATGTTCGTGAAGGGCTGCTTTGGCGGATGATTGGCGCAACGGGGGCTTTGGCCTGTATGTGCATTGGCCCTTTTGCGAGGCCAAGTGCCCCTATTGCGATTTCAACAGCCATGTTTCTAAAAATATTGACCAAAAACAATGGCTTGATGCTTATCTAGCCGAACTACGCCGATCAGCCAGTGAAACGCCCGACAGGGTTCTAAACACGATCTTCTTTGGCGGTGGCACTCCGTCACTGATGAACCCCGACACCGTTGCAGCCGTCATTGACGAAGCCCGCAACCTCTGGCGGCCCGCCAACGACATGGAAATATCGCTCGAGGCCAACCCCGGTTCGGTCGAGGCCGGGCGCTTTGCGGCCTATCGTGACGCTGGCGTCAATCGGATTTCGATGGGTGTGCAGGCGCTGAACGATGAAGACCTCCGCCGCTTGGGTCGCATCCATACGGTCGCCGAAGCACGCGCCGCCTTCGACATCGCCCGCACCTGTTTCGACCGCGTGAGCTTTGATTTGATCTACGCGCGCCAACATCAAACCCTTGAAGCTTGGCAGGCCGAGTTGACCGAGGCCCTGTCTATGGCCGTTGATCACCTGTCGCTCTATCAACTGACCATCGAAGAAGGCACCGCCTTTGGGGATCGCTACGCGGTCGGAAAATTGCGCGGTTTGCCCGAGGATGACCACGCCGCCGATATGTATCTGGCCACGCAAGAGATCTGCGAGGCGCACGGCCTACCAGCCTATGAAGTCTCCAACCATGCCCGCCCCGGCGCCGAGTCGCAGCACAACAAGATCTATTGGCGCTACGGCGACTATATTGGGATCGGACCTGGCGCGCATGGTCGTGTCACTTTGAACAGGCGTAAATTCGCGACGGAGACCCATTTGTCGCCAAATACTTGGCTAAAGGCGGTTTCCAACGGATCCGGAGAAAGTGATCGAACTGAGGTTCTTCCAGTCGAACAGGCAGCTGAATACCTTATGATGTGTATCCGACTCACTAAAGGCCTAGATATGGAGAGGTTTAGCGCTCTCTCCGGGCACCCTCTTCCCAATGACAAACTCGTCTCTCTGTCTGACCTTGGCATGATCGAGCTGTCAGACACGCGCCTAAGGGCAACCAAAGACGGGCGTGCCGTTCTGAACGCGGTCATCCGCGAGTTGTTGGAGTAACCGATGCAGTACCTCTGGGCCGGTCTTGGTTTGCTCTGCGTCGCGCTCGCCATGGTCGGAGTTGTCTTGCCGCTTCTCCCAACCGTTCCCTTTCTGCTGTTGGCCGCGTTTTTCTTTGCCCGCTCATCGTCCCGGCTACACAATTGGCTTCTAACACATCAGGTGTTTGGTCCGATGATTATCGATTGGCAAAGCTCCGGCGCGATCCGCCCGAGCGCAAAAAAGGCGGCCACCGTGTCGGTCGCCGCCGTATTTGGCATCTCGGTTCTGCTGTCTTTACCGTCCTACGTCCTGATTATTCAGGCCGTGGTTCTGAGCGGCGTCATGATCTTTATCTGGACCCGCCCTAACGGCTGAGCTTAGCGCAAAGATCGTCCAACTGATCCAGGTTTTCATAGGTCAACACAACCTGACCCGTTTCCGTCCCCGCCTTGTGGTTGATTGCAACCCTCATAGCCAAGATGGCTGAGAGGTCTTTCTCCAATGCGCGGGTATCTGCATCTTTGCCTGCATTCAGATCCCGAGACCTCGGTGCGGGACGATCTCCTGTATCCTGCTGTTGCTTTTTCACCAGGGCTTCTGTGGCTCGTACCGAAAGCCCCTCTTTCACGACCTGTTTGGCCAGTTCCGATGGATTCTCGGCCGTGATCAAAGCCCTTGCATGGCCAGCGGATAATTTCCCTTCTATCACAAGGGCTTGCACATCCATTGGTAGAGACAAAAGCCGCAAGAGGTTAGCGATATGGCTGCGACTTTTACCCAAAGCCTCGGCCAGTTTCTCCTGCGTGTGGCCGAAACGATCCATGAGCTGCTTGTAACCAGCCGCTTCTTCGACGGAATTGAGGTCCGCCCGTTGGATATTCTCGATAATCGCGACTTCCAGAACTTCAGTATCATCAAAGTCACGAATAATAACTGGAATATCATGCAGTTGCGCCATTTGCGCGGCGCGCCAACGGCGTTCCCCGGCAACGATTTCATACTCTCCGGCACCGATCGAGCGCACGATCAATGGTTGGATGATTCCCTTTTCCTTGACCGAGGATGCCAACTCATCCAACTGCTCCGCCTGGAAAGTCCGGCGCGGCTGGTTCGGGTTTGCTTTCAGCTTTTCGATGGGTACCGTCATATCCGGGCGGCGCGGCTCGACGGGTGAGCGTCCATCGGTTTCCTGCGTAACATCCGCCATAAGGGCCGAAAGACCACGACCAAGACCCCTGGGTTTCGCTTTTTTGGCGCTCATGTCGCCCTCCTCATTGTCGCTTAAGCGGCGACTTTGTTGTTCTTGTGCATGACTTCGCGGGCCAGATGTCGATATGCCATCGCCCCAAGCGAGCCCGAGTCATATTGCAAAACCGGCAACGCGTAAGACGGTGCCTCACTGACCCGCACATTTCTGGGTATCTTGGTCTTAAAAACCATCTCACCCAAATTGTCACGTGCGTCTTTTTCGACCTGACGGGACAAGTTGTTGCGGTTGTCATACATAGTCAACACAATCCCTTCGATTCTCAGATCTGGATTCGCAGTTTGGCGGACCTCTCGGATCGTCAGCATCAGCTGAGACAAACCCTCCAGAGCAAAGAATTCACTCTGCAATGGAACAAGAACCGAATGCGAGGCTACCATCGCGTTCACCGTCAGCAGGTTCAAGGACGGAGGGCAGTCAATCAATACAAAATCCAGCTCAAACCCATCTATTGAGGTTTGTCGCAACGCGTCATGCAACAAGTAGCTGCGTTTTTCGTTTGAAATGAGTTCGATATCCGCCGAACTCAAATCGACAGTGGCCGGAATGACGAAAAGACCACCTATTTCTGTCTCTTGTATGACCGCCTCTAGCGGTGCGTCGTCCAAAATAAGATCATACGTGGTCCAATCCCGGTCTTCGACACCCAATCCAGTCGACGCATTGCCCTGCGGATCGAGATCAACAACCAGAACCCGACAGCCGGCTTCGGCCAGACCCGCAGCCAGATTTATCGCCGTCGTAGTTTTCCCAACTCCGCCCTTCTGATTGGCAACCGCAATTATCCGGGGCCCTGAAGGACGAGAAAGATCAACCACGAGATACTCCTTTGATTTTAAGGATTACGGCTTGGGGCTCTGTTAAACTTGTAATCGGCTCAACATCGAATTTCCATTCTTCCTGAGCCTCTGACAGTTCTTTTTTCCAGTTCGCGCCTTTCGGCAACAAAGCAGTGCCGTTATCGCTTAAATGCCTGTCACAAAAGGACAATAATGTGCGCAGATCTGCCAAAGCACGGGCCGATAGAATATCCGCTTCAAGTGGCTCAACGGATTCGATTCGCTTTGAGATGACCTGACACGTCACCCCGCATTCGCGAGCAACGTTCCTCAGGAATGCTGATTTTCTCTGATCACTTTCAACAAATTGGAAACGGGTGTTTGGCGACTCTTCCAGTGCCATAATCGCACACACCATCCCCGGAAATCCGCCTCCAGTTCCGATATCAACCCAGGTATCTGCGGCCATTGCACATCGGAATACCTGGACGGAATCCAGAATATGTCGATCCCAGATATCCTCCAGACTGTTCCTTGAGACTAGATTGATCTTGGGATTCCAACGCTTCAGCAGCTCCACATACGTATCCAGCCGGTCGAATGTTTCACGTGAAACATCGAACTTGGAAAATTCAGGCTTCATGCTTGTTTAACTTTTTGATCGCGCCGAAGTTTTGCCAAAAGCAAGGTCAAGGCCGCGGGTGTAACGCCTTCTACCCTACTGGCCTGAGCAATATTTCCGGGTTTTGTCTGAGACAGCTTTTGCTTCATTTCAGATGAAAGGCCATCTAAAGCAAAATAGTCGAAATCCCTGGGAATCTGATAGGATTCATCCCTCTTCATCGCTTCGACATCCCGCTGCTGCCGTGCGATGTAGTTTGCGTAAAGCGCATCCCTAGCGACCTGAAGCCGGATATCTGGCGTCACCATATCCAGCTCGGGTAACAAGGGCAGCAGGTCCTCAAAAGCCACATCCGGAAAAGCCAGAATCGCCATGCCATCACGCCTATTGCCGTCCTGATTAACGTTGATGCCAGCGGCCAAAACCTCTTTTGGCGTATAGGTTTTTTCGCTCAAAAGCGATTTCGCGTCGCTCAATTGATCCATCTTTTCTGTGAAAGCTTGTCGACGCCTGCTTCCAACGCAACTCAACTGCAATCCGATAGGCGTCAAACGCTGATCAGCATTATCTGCTCGAAGCGACAATCTGAATTCAGCGCGAGAGGTGAACATTCGATACGGTTCAGCAACGCCTCGGGTGGTAAGATCATCTATCATGACACCGATATAGCTATCGGCGCGGGTGAAATGGACCGGGTCTTTACCTTGAACAGCCAAAGCCGCATTGAGACCAGCAACCATACCCTGAGCGGCAGCTTCCTCATATCCTGTGGTTCCGTTGATCTGACCCGCTAAATATAAGCCTGGAATCTCGGGCAAGGCCAAAGTCGCTGATAGGACACGGGGGTCTATATAGTCGTACTCGATGGCGTAACCGGGTTGAAGAATATCAGCATTCTCCAGACCTTTTATCGAACGAACATATTGTAGCTGCACATCCTGCGGCAGAGACGTTGAAATACCGTTGGGGTAAATCGTGTGATCATTCACCCCTTCGGGTTCAAGAAAGATCTGATGCGAGTCTTTCTCTGCAAACCGAACAATCTTGTCTTCGATCGACGGGCAATATCTTGGGCCAACGCCATCTATATGCCCACCATACATCGCTGACTTGCTTAGGTTCTTTTCAATTATTTCATGTGTCTGAGCGTTCGTATGGGTAATCCCACACGAAATCTGCGGCGCAACAACTGAAGTCGACAGGAACGAGAACAAGGTTGGTTCGTCGTCACCGTCCTGACGTTCCAACCCTGACCAATCTATGGTACGTCCATCTAGCCTCGGTGGGGTTCCCGTTTTCAAACGTCCCGTCGGAAGATCATATGCGTCCAAACGTTCCGCCAGCCTCACGGAAGGGCGATCTCCCATGCGACCTCCGGGTCGTGAGACGTCTCCGATGTGAATCACGCCTCGAAGGAACGTGCCGGAAGTAAGAATGACCGACTTTGCCGAGATTTCTGATCCGTCGCCCAACCTAACGCCTGCTACTCGATCCTGATTCATCAGAAAGTCTACGACTTCGCCAACAATAACTGACAGGTTCCCTTGCCTATCCGTTACCTTTTGCATCGCTGCTCGGTAAAGCGACCTGTCCGCTTGCGTCCTTGGGCCTTGAACCGCTGGCCCTTTTCGGCGGTTTAGTAGCCGGAACTGGATCCCTGCTTGGTCTGCAACACGTCCCATGACGCCGTCCAAAGCATCTATCTCGCGAACCAAGTGGCCTTTACCCAATCCTCCGATTGCAGGATTGCACGACATCACACCGATATCTGCTGCAGATAGCGTGACCAATGCTGTCGAAACGCCCATTCTGGCCGCAGCATGTGCAGCCTCGGTGCCCGCGTGCCCCGCGCCAATGACGACTACATCGAAGTCTGAATGTTTCACGTGAAACACTCCTTATTTTCCCAGACAGAAGCTCGAGAATATTTCATCTAACAGATCCTCGACACCTATTCTGCCCACCAAAGATTCAAGTGCGCGGATCGCAGTGCGCATCTCTTCTGCTGCTATATCATACAGGTCTGGACCTGATTCCAGAACCGACATTGCCGCAGTCAGAGCGTCCAGTGCTTTAGTCAATGCAATGCGATGGCGTTCTCGTGTCGCTATACCATGGCTAGTGGTACGATTACTCAGCACACGCGATATGTTGGATATCAGCTGATCAATCCCCTGACCCGTTTTCCCGGAAACACCACCGACTTGGGGACTACGAAGATCCGCTTTCGGTGCCACCTGAATATCATCCGGCTGAATATCTACACCAAGATGCAACGGTTCGTCAGACAGGAACACACGCAGATCGGCAGCTTCAGCGCGTTTCTTAGCCAATGCGATACCAAGGCTTTCAACGTGGTCGTCCGTATCCCGCAGCCCTGCCGTGTCCAGTAGTGTCACTGGGAGTCCTGCCAGATCCATTCGAACTTCGATGACGTCCCGCGTTGTCCCCGCATATTCTGATGTAATTGCAGCGTCTCGCCCTGCCAAAGCATTCAGCAAGGTAGACTTGCCCGCGTTGGGAAGGCCGACGATTGCAACTTCAAAGCCGGTTCGGATGCGTTCCGCGATCTGAACGCCATCTGCTTCGCGCTTCAAATCCGCCATGACGCCGGAGATCAGCTCGCGCACCTCGGGGGTGACATCTGTCGGAACCTCTTCATCGGCAAAGTCGATCACGGCCTCCAACAGAGAGGCAGCTCGGATCAGGTCCCTCCTCCATCGCTCGGCAAGGTTTCCCAACTCACCAGCGAGGATCGTTTGCGCCTGTTTCCGTTGGGCTTCCGTCTCAGCGTCGATCAAATCGGCAAGGCCTTCGACCTGGGCCAAATCCATCTTGCCGTTTTCCAACGCGCGGCGGGTGAACTCTCCCGGATCGGCAAGGCGCAGACCGTCCGTTTCCGACAAGCAGCGCATGACAGCATTAACCGAGGCCGTACTTCCGTGAATCTGCAACTCAGCTACATCTTCACCGGTAAAGCTAGCCGGAGCCTTGAAGGTCAGCACCAGACCATCATCCAGACGAGCACCGTCAGCATCCCGCAAAACCCGCAGAGACATCCCACGCGCCGGAAGCGCGCCGCCAGTCATCCCAGCCGCGGCACTATGCGCGTCAGGACCAGAGAGGCGGATGACCGCCACCCCTGCTTTGCCTTGCGCGCTGGCCAAGGCGAATATCGTATCCATTCGAAGGCCTCGCGTCAGTTAAGACCTGTGTCAGGTGTTCATCGAATCGAAGAACTCGCCGTTTGTCTTCGTCTGTTTCAACTTGGACAACAGGAACTCGATTGCATCGGTGGTCCCCATCGGGTTGAGGATACGGCGCAGAACGAAGGTCTTGGCCAGATCGCCCTTGTCCACCAGCAGGTCCTCTTTCCGAGTACCGGACTTGAGGATGTCGATGGCCGGGAACACGCGCTTGTCTGCGATCTTCCGATCCAGAACGATTTCCGAGTTACCCGTGCCTTTGAATTCTTCGAAGATGACTTCGTCCATCCGGCTGCCGGTATCGATCAGCGCGGTGGCGATGATGGTCAGCGAGCCACCCTCTTCGATGTTCCGCGCCGCACCAAAGAACCGCTTGGGCCGTTGCAGAGCATTCGCGTCCACACCACCGGTTAGAACTTTACCCGAGGATGGGACCACAGTGTTAAATGCTCTACCAAGTCTTGTGATCGAGTCGAGGAGAATAACAACATCTCGTTTATGTTCAACCAAACGCTTGGCTTTTTCGATCACCATCTCGGACACGGCGACGTGGCGCGTTGCAGGTTCATCGAAGGTCGAGGACACGACCTCACCCTTCACCGAGCGCTGCATGTCGGTCACCTCTTCCGGGCGTTCGTCGATCAGCAGGACGATCAAGTAGCACTCCGGGTGGTTCTGTTCGATCGAGTGCGCGATATTCTGCAGGATCACCGTCTTACCGGTCCGCGGAGGTGCCACGATCAGCGACCGCTGGCCTTTACCGATGGGTGAGACCAGGTCGATCACACGGGCCGACTTGTCCTTGATGGTCGGGTCCTCTATCTCCATTTTCAGACGCTCATCCGGGTAGAGCGGCGTCAGGTTGTCGAAGAGGATTTTGTGCTTCGCCTTCTCAGGATCTTCAAAGTTGATCTTGGTGACCTTGGTCAGCGCAAAATACCGCTCGCTATCGTCGGGCGCTTTGATTTCGCCTTCAACGGTGTCACCAGTGCGCAGCGAGTGCTGACGGATCATGTCAGGCGAGACATAGATGTCGTCCGGACCCGGCAGATAGTTCGCCTCAGGCGAGCGCAGGAAGCCGAAGCCGTCTTGCAGGACCTCAAGAACGCCATCACCGCCGACGGTCCAGCCCTCATCCGCGCGTTCGCGCAGGATCTGGAACATCATTTCGCCCTTACGCATGGTCGAGGCGTTTTCGATCTCCAGCTCTTCGGCCATCGCCAGAAGGTCTTTGGGGCTTTTGGCTTTCAGATCGGCCAGATTCAGGGAGTCATTGGACATGATGCATACCTTCACCGCGGACTGCGGTTCGAAGTGGAATTTCAGTACGGAAAAGACGCCGCCCGGACGGGCGTGTTGACCCCTACATAGTTGCGTCGATCTACGGAGTCAAACAGGCCCTTGCTGGAATGGTCCTCAGAACTTCAGAATGACCGCCAGAACGATGATAACCATCAGAACGGTCGGCACCTCGTTCATCATGCGATACTGCCGCCCAGTGAGCTTATTTCGCCCCTCAGCGAATTCCTTGCGGCGGGCCAACAACCAATGATGAAACCAGGTCATACCAATCACGGCTGCACCCTTGAGCCAGGGCCATGCAAAATCCCAGCCGACGATGCCCGGTGTGAACACCATGATCAGACCACAAACCCATGCCACGATCATCGCAGGGCGCATGATCACGCGCAGCAGCTTCTCTTCCATTTCAAAGAAGATGGTCTCAGCTCCATTAACCGCTTGCGCTTTTTCTACGTGATAGACGAACAGACGGGGAAGGTAGAACAATCCTGCCATCCACGAAATCACGGCCATGATATGAAGGGACTTCACCCACGGGTAAATCGTGAAAAGAAGATCAGTCATCTTGGCTCCAGGTGCTTCTCGGAACTCTCCCTAATAAAAAAAAAAGAAAGAAGAAAGGAAGATGGTTTTGTAGGGTGGGTAAAATCCGTGGATTACTTTTTTACCCATTGGTTTTCCCCAGGTGGACAGTTTTGCACGAGATTTGAGTGATTCTGTGAATTTCAAAAATAATCAAACTAAAACATATAGTTAGTTCTGAATTCCGAGGATGCATCTGGGGATAACACCTTGAATAAATCCAGATGTCCCGGTTATCCGCTGTTTCCTAGTTATCCTTACCCCGGCTGGATGATGTTTGAGCGACTCAGGGAAGTTTTTTGCGAAATTCCCGGGCTTGCGTGTCAATCTGAAAACCATACAAAGCGTCCAAGACCGCTCAACGATTTGCCCACGGGGTTGTCCACATGTCTGTCCCCATCGTCCTGGCCTCAGGATCCTCCATTCGCGCGCAGTTGCTGGAAAATGCAGGCGTGCCTTTCTCTGTTCAGATCGCGCGCGTGGACGAGGATAACATAAAGCGTGCCTTATTGGCCGAGGGCGCCTCGCCGCGTGATATTGCCGATGCGCTGGCCGAAATGAAAGCGCGCAAGGTGAGTGACAAGACGCCCGGAGCGATGGTGCTGGGTTGCGATCAGGTTCTGGATTTCGACGGGCAGCTGCTGTCGAAGCCTCAGACGCCTGAGGATGCCTTTGCTCAGTTAAAGATGATGCGGGGCAAGCGGCACATGTTGCTGTCCGCAGCGGTGATTTATCAGGATGGTGAGCCGATCTGGCGCCATGTCGGTCAGGTGCGCCTAAGGATGCGGATGAGCTCGGACGCATATCTGCGTGACTATGTCGACCGTAATTGGGACAGCATCCGCCACGCGGTTGGTGCATATAAGCTTGAGGAAGAAGGCGTGCGCCTGTTCGCCACCATTGACGGTGACTACTTTAACGTTTTGGGTATGCCACTGTTAGAGCTGCTCAACTATCTGGCTGTCAAAGGGGTGATTGATCAATGACGGACCACAAGATTCCTCTGGCCGGAGTGATCGGGCACCCGGTGGGCCATTCCCGCTCGCCCAAATTGCATGGGCATTGGCTGAAGACCTACGGGCTGGAGGGGCACTACGTCCCCATGGACGTCGCCCCGGCTGATCTTGAGGCCGTCCTGCGCACCCTGCCCAAGGCCGGTTTTGTGGGAACAAACGTGACGGTACCGCATAAAGAGGCTGCCTTGCGTATTGCAGACCACGTCTCGGACCGGGCGACCGTGATCGGGGCCGCGAATACACTGGTTTTCCGCGAGGATGGCTCGATCCACGCCGATAACACCGATGGGTATGGGTTCATGGAGAACCTGCGTGCCGGCGCACCGGATTGGAACGCCAAGGATGGCCCCGCCGTCGTCTTTGGCGCGGGCGGAGCGGCGCGCGCCGTGTTGCAGGCGCTCGCGGATGAAGGCGTGCCCGAGATCCTGCTGACCAACCGCACCCGCACCCGTGCCGATCATCTGAAAGAAGAATTCGGCCAGCGCATTACCGTTGTGGATTGGGTACAGGCTGGCAACGTGATCGAAAACGCCGAGCTTGTGGTCAACACGACCTCGCTGGGCATGCAGGGCCAGCCCGAGCTGCGGGTGCCATTGGATGGGTTGCAGCCAGGCGTCGTGGTGACCGATCTTGTCTACGCGCCGCTCAAGACCAACCTTTTGGAAACGGCGGAAGAGGCCGGATGCACCGTGGTCGATGGGCTGGGCATGTTACTGCATCAGGCAGTTCCGGGCTTTGAACGTTGGTTCGGCGTGCGCCCCGAGGTCAATGATGATTTGCGCGTGGCCGTACTGGCATGAGGTTTGCGCTTGGCCTGACAGGCTCGATCGGGATGGGCAAAAGCACCACGGCGCGGATGTTCGTCGATGAAGGCTGCGCGCTTTGGGATGCGGATGCGGCAGTACATCGTCTCTATTCTAAAGGTGGCGCGGCGGTTGGGCCAATGGGTGAGGGTTTTCCCTCGGCTATCGTAGAGGGCGCAGTCAGCCGCGAGGCATTGAAACGGATTATCTCAGAAGACAGGTCTGCGTTGAAACGGATCGAAGGGATCGTTCACCCTCTGGTCGCTGCAGATCGCGCGGCATTTCGCGAAAGCGCCTCGGCCGATATTTTGGTGTTCGACATCCCTCTTCTGTTCGAAACTGGCGGTGAGGCCGCGATGGATGCGGTCGCCTGCGTTCGGATATCTCCTGACGAACAAAAACGCCGCGTGATGGAACGCGGCACGATGTCCGAGGCTCAGTTCGAACAGATCCGCGCCAAGCAAATGCCGAATGACGAGAAATGCGCGCGCTCGGACTATGTGATCGACACCGACACACTGGACCATGCCCGCGCGCAGGTGCAGGATGTGATCAGACAGGTACGGGCGGGGATGGCTGATGCGTGAGATTGTACTCGATACCGAAACCACGGGCTTTGATCCTGAAAGCGGTGACCGGATTGTCGAGATCGGCGCGGTTGAGTTGTGGAACCATGTCGCCACGGGCGAGACCTATCATGTCTATATCAACCCCGAACGCGGCATGCCGGAAGAGGCATTTGGCGTACATGGTATTGGTCCCGACCTGCTGGAAACCCCGCGCCCGCCCGAAAAAGGCGAGGTGACGCTGAAAGACAAACCGGTCTTTGCCAAGGTCGGTCAGGGATTTCGCGAGTTTATTGGCGACGCGAAACTGGTGATCCACAACGCCTCCTTCGATATGAAGTTCCTGAACGCCGAGCTGAAATGGATGGGCCTGCCGCCGATCCCGATGGATCAGGCGCTCGATACGCTCGCCATTGCGCGCAAACGGTTTCCGGGCTCTCCGGCATCGTTGGATGCGCTGTGCCGGCGGTTCAATATCGACAACTCGAACCGAGTGCTGCACGGCGCGCTTTTGGACTCCGAGATTCTGGCCGAGGTCTATCTGGAGCTGATCGGCGGACGCCAACCGGATTTCGGCCTTTCCGCCTCAGCCGCGTCCGGCACGGGTGGGGCAGATGACTGGCGTCCGACACCGCGCACAACGCCTCTGCCATCCCGGATCACCGAGGATGAGCGCGCAGCGCATGAGGCATTTGTCGAGAAACTGGGCGAAAGCGCCCTGTGGACCCGCGCCTGATCCGGTCAGGCACGGGTCAAGGGATTTAGGCGTCGGTCTGCTCGGCCTGTTCCGCCTGAGCGGCCTGACGGCGCATTAGCTCGTTGCGGTAAAGTGCAACGAAATCAATGTTGTCCAGGTTCACCGGCGGATAGCCACCATCGCGGGTAACGTCGCTTACGATGCGGCGCAGGAACGGGAATAGCATGCGCGGGCATTCGATCATCAGGAACGGGTGCAGCTGATCTTCTGGCACGCCTTCCACGTGGAACAGCCCGCAATAGTCCAGCTCGCACAGGAACAGGACATCGTCCATGCCTTTGGCTTTCGAGGTCAGCTTCAGCTTGATTGAAACTTCGTACTGATGCTCGACCTGACGCTTTTTCGCGTCCAGGTTCACCTGAACCTGAATCTCGGGCTGTACGTCACCGGACACGCCTTTTTGCGCCATGACGTTTTCAAAGGACATATCGCGAATGAACTGTCCCAGAACGCGCATCTGAACCTGAGGGGCGGCTTGGGCCGCAGTGTTTTCTGCAGCGTTTTCTTCGGCCATGGATCTACTCCAAAAATGAAATTCGACACTGCTTAGCAAGTTGCGCGCGGCACCTCAATGCTGGTGGGGACCTTCCACCCATTTTGACGGTTTCGAGGGGTCCTTGCGCGGGCGCACCTCGGTAAACTCGCCGTCAATCACGTC
Organism: Ruegeria sp. AI3; assembly: GCF_056541245.1. Classification (NCBI taxonomy): domain Bacteria; kingdom Pseudomonadati; phylum Pseudomonadota; class Alphaproteobacteria; order Rhodobacterales; family Roseobacteraceae; genus Ruegeria; species Ruegeria sp. AI3. The sequence continues at coordinate 65,543 of NZ_JBQFYA010000013.1, read as the reverse complement.
GTCCTGATCAAACGGTTCGCGCGGCTGTTGAAAGCCCGCGCCCTGCCCCATCTGGAACTGGGTCACGGTCACTTTGGTCTTCAGATAGCGGAAAACGGCGATCCGCACGCTGGGGATTAACAGTGCAAACCCGACAGCATCGGTGAAAAAGCCAGGTGTCAGCAACAGCGCGCCGGACAAAAGGATCATTGCGCCATGGACCAAAGGCTCGGTTGGGTCGTCCAGAGTGGCGAAGGATTGCTGCAATTGCCCCAGCGCCATGCGACCTTGTGTCCGCACCAATGTGGTGCCCAGAACCGCTGTCAGAACCACGATGGCAAGGGTTGGCCACAGGCCGATCAGACCGCCAACCTGGATGAACAGGGCGATCTCGAGGATCGGAACCAATAAAAATGCCAAGAACAGGTACATTTGCGTTATCCTTTACCTATGGCCGAACTGTGGACTTGCCACCAACTGTCACCTACATAGTGGCAGGAGGCCGCGTACACAAAGTCTCGGTTCTGAAAAGAGGATGAAATGAACGAACCCATGATCCAGCTGCTGGTACTGGCCGGAATTGCCGTTTTCCTGATCCTGCGTTTGAAAAGCGTGTTGGGAACGCGTGAAGGTTTCGAAAAACCCCCTGTTCCGCATCAGCCCGATGCGGGTGCGTCCCGTCGTGATTTCGAGGTGATCGAAGGCGGTCCGGATCATGACATCACAGACCACGTCCCCGAAGACAGCGAGCAAGCACAGACCCTGGCTGCGATGAAGCGGGTTGAGCCCAGCTTCTCGGTCAGTGAATTTGTTCAGGGCGCCCGTGGTGCCTATGAGATGATCGTGATGGGTTTTGAGAAGGGCAATTTGGACGAGATCCAGCCCTTCCTTGCCGAAGACGTGTTCGAAACCTTTGTCTCAGTCGTATCCGCGCGTGAAGATCAAGGCCTGACGATCGAGGCTGAGTTCATCGGCGTGCGCGAAACCACCCTGACCGATGTCTCCTTTGACAAAGACACCAACGAGGCCGAAATCACCATGAAGTTCATTGGTGAGCTGACCTCGGTTGTGCGGGATCGTGGTGGTGACATCATCGAAGGCAACCCGAATACCGTGAAACGCCAAAAGGACAGCTGGACCTTTGCCCGCGTGATGGGCAAGGACGATCCAAACTGGCTGCTTGTTGCCACGGACGCATGATTGCCACGCTCCGGTCGCTTATTCTGGTGGGTGCGATGACCACTGCCAGCGCCGCCGGAGCCGAGGCGACGCGATCCGTTCTGTCGTTTGACGACTTGCAGGGCTGGGCCGAGGATGACCACGGCGCGGCCCTTTCCGTTTTTCTGAACACTTGCGGCGATCTGAACGACCCGGATTGGCGTGCGCTTTGCGGTGTCGCCCGGACCTATGAGGGGGATGCCGCGCGGTCTTTCTTTGAACTCTTCTTCCGGCCCGTTTTGGTCGAAGATGGTAAGGACGGTCTTTTTACCGGGTATTTTGAGCCAGAGCTTGACGGCTCCAGAACCCGGACGGATCGTTTCAAGTATCCGATCTACAAGATGCCGCCCGAGGCGCGGGACGGGCCGTGGCTCAGCCGGCGCGAGATCCTGACCAGCGACGTGATGCAGGGCCGCGGGCTTGAGATCGCCTGGGTCGATGACCCGGTTGAGCTGTTCTTTCTGCAAATTCAGGGCTCTGGCCGGGTGCGACTGCCGGACGGCGGTGCCTTGCGTGTGGGATATGGTGGCGCGAACGGGCAGCCCTACCGTTCCATCGGGGTTGAGCTGGTCCGGCGCGGCGCTTTGGGTGCCCATGCGGTCAGCGCGCAGATGATCCAGGCCTGGGTACGCAAGAACCCCGAAGCTGGGGCAGAGCTCTTGTTTCACAACCCTTCATACGTGTTCTTCCGCGAGGTGAGCCGCGTCGCGCCAGAACTGGGGCCTTTGGGTGCAATGAACCGCTCAATCACGACCATGCGCAGCATCGCGGCCGATCCTGCCTATACGCCGCTCGGTGCTCCAGTCTGGGTTGAGAAAGACGGCAAGAAGCCCTTGCGCCGCCTGATGATCGCGCAGGATACCGGCGCGGCGATCAAGGGTGCGCAGCGGGCCGATATCTTCTTTGGAACGGGTGACGATGCCGGGCAAGCTGCCGGCCGCTTGAAGGACCCCGGTCGCATGGTTGTGCTGCTGCCGATTCAGCGTGCCTTTGCCATGGCGACGGATGACTACTGATGACCCGGCGCAAACTGACCAGCGATGAGATCGAGCTGTGGCGCAAGGTCGCCAAACAGGCTGAGCGGCTGCACCCTGAGATCCCTCAGACCGTGCATCCGACAACTCTGCCCAAACCCACGCCCAAGAAACTACCAAAACCCCGGATTGAAGCGTTTGAGCTGGGGCAGAACAAACCTCCCAAGCCTTCTTCCAACCGTTTGAAACCGTCGATCACCGAGGCGCTGCGCGCTGCCCCCGTTCAGATGGACACCAAGGCCTTTGGCCGCATGAAGCGTGGCAAGCTCAAACCCGAGGGCAAGCTGGACCTGCACGGGATGCGGATAGACACCGCGCATCCGGCACTTGTGCGATTTGTGCTTACAGCGCAGGCGCAGGGTAAACGTCTGGTTCTGGTGATCACTGGCAAGGGAAAAGACCGTGATGAGCCAGGCCCGATCCCGACCCCGCGCGGTGTGTTGCGCAATCAGGTGCCGCATTGGCTTTCGATCCCGCCTCTGGCGCAAGCGGTGATGCAGGTGACACCTGCGCATATCAGTCACGGTGGGGATGGTGCCTACTATGTCTATCTGAGACGGGTCCGCTAGGCTCGGCCCGCCGACAGAGAAGGTTTGAGACCCTCCAGCAAGCCCTAGACACCTACTGAGTAGCGACCTGCGCCTGCCCGGTCTCAGACAGAACAACCTCGGTCGCACCCGAGGGGTTGCGTTGACTGTTCGGGATCAAATAATCGATGCCCCGGCGTCGATTTCCAAGGGTGTTTCCAACACGCCGGGCCGAACTGAGCAGCGACAGCAAGGCGGGTGAGGTTGCAGCAACGAAATGTGATGACTCGGCATCGCTGTTGAAAGCGGTCGCGTCAATCACTTCGATCGGATAGTCGGCCAGCGCCTCGATGGTGCTGATATTACCCAGCCGTTCACTCCCCGGTGTACCGCGAATCCGGGCCGAGATATTCAGGATCTTGTCCTTTTGCGATACCATCACGACAAAGGGATCGGGCGGAGTTTTGATGCTGTCCATTTGCGAACGAAACACGTCAATATCCAGATCGGGCGAGATCAGGAACACGCCATCAAGGTTGCGCCGTGACCAGCCGGGGGACCGAAGCTCGGCCTGACGCATCATCTCCATCGACAGGGCACCGCCCATAGAGTGGGCGACCAGCACAACCCGTTTCACGCCGATGGATTTCAGATCCCGGATTGTCTTCTCTAACCCGTCGCGGGCAAACAACATGCTGTCCAGATCATAGGCATACCCTGCCCCGCGCGCCTGACTGGGCCAGGAGTAAATCAGGACCGATCCGGGAATATCAAGATCATGCGCCAACTGCGCCGCGCGAAACGCGGTCTCGGTATGGGTCGAGTTATACCCGTGCACGAAGATCGACACATCATCTTCTCCGCGCAGCTGGTTTGCCAACTCACGCGGGCCGGACAGGTCCGTGGTGTTGGCCAAAACAAACTGCTTTTCCGGATTGGGGTTTGCGTAAGAAAACTCCAACGTGCCTGGCGTGTGGTTTGGCGGGATTGAGACCGTCATTTTGTGGTACTGAACCCGCTCACCCCGGTCGGCGTTAAACGTTCCGTCGGGGTTCCGCCCCCGGGTTGTGGCCGCGTAGACGGTTTCTGCGGATCCCACATTCAACGCGGACGGCACTGTCACCTGCGCAGTTCTGTCGACGCAAGCGCTCAGTGTAGCAACAGCAAGAAAGGCAATACTCAAACGCAACACGGCTCAACCCTCAAAGAAACAGAGTTTGAGTCACGGTTACCAGTTTCTGGTGCGAGGTCCAGCCGGAACGAAAATTCGCCGCCAAATCGGCGGCGAAATACAGCTGGATTTGTTACAATACGTAACGGCTGAGGTCGGTTGATTTCGTCAACTCACCCAGATTGTCATCCACGAATTGCGCGTTCACCGTGATCTCGGTCCCGGCCTGATCGGGCGCGGTGAACGAGAGTTCTTCAAACACACGCTCCATCACTGTGTAAAGCCGCCGGGCGCCGATGTTTTCAACGGTCTGGTTCACATCCGCAGCGATCTTGGCCAACGCCGCGATGCCGTCATCGGTGAAGCTGACGGTAACCTCTTCGGTGCCCATAAGGGCGCTGTATTGGAGGGTCAGCGCGTTGTCCGTTTCGGTCAGGATGCGGACGAAATCCTCTTCTGTCAGCGCGCGCAGCTCCACTCGGATCGGCAAACGGCCCTGGAGTTCCGGCAGCAGGTCCGAGGGTTTCGCGATGTGGAACGCACCCGAGGCAATAAACAGGATGTGGTCGGTTTTCACCGGGCCATGTTTGGTGGACACAGTGGTGCCCTCGATCAGAGGCAGAAGGTCGCGCTGGACCCCTTCCCGGCTGACATCGCCGCCGCGCGCGTCTGAGCGGGCGCAAACCTTGTCGATCTCGTCCAGAAACACGATGCCGTTCTGTTCGACCGACTCCAGCGCCACGCGGTTGACGGTTTCGTCGTCCAGCAGCTTGTCGGCCTCTTCCCCGATCAACAGGTCATAGCTTTCGGCCACGGTCACTTTCTTTTTCACCGTGCGGCCGCCAAACGCCTTGCCGAAGATATCGCCCAGATTCATCATGCCCATCTGGCTGCCGGGCTGGCCGGGTAGGTCGAACATTGGCATCGGGTTTGAGGTGTCAGACAGCTCCAGCTCGATCTCTGTGTCGTCCAACTCACCCGATTTTAACTTCTTGCGGAACATTTCACGGGTCGCTTCGCGGGCATCGGTGCCAGCAATGGCTTCGATCACGCGATCCTCGGCGGCCTGATGGGCGCGAGCCTTCACATCCTCACGCATGTATTCGCGGGTCTGAATGATCGCTGCGTCGGCCAGATCGCGCACGATCTGTTCCACGTCACGGCCGACATAGCCGACTTCAGTGAACTTGGTGGCCTCGACTTTGATGAAGGGCGCACGGGCCAGTTTGGCCAGACGGCGGCTGATCTCGGTTTTTCCGACGCCGGTGGGCCCGATCATCAGGATGTTCTTGGGGTAGACTTCATCCCGGATATCATCGGCCAACTGCTTGCGTCGCCAGCGGTTGCGCAAGGCCACGGCCACTGCGCGCTTGGCGTCTTTTTGCCCGATGATGAAGCGGTCCAGTTCCGAGACAATCTCGCGCGGGGTCAGGTCGGTCATATGTGTTTTATCCGTCTGTTTCGAAGCGGAACCTAATCATACGTCGCGAAAACACAAGCCGATCACGACAACATCACGACAACTCACAGAACACACACGGAATTTCGTGAGGATGTGAATCGCCATGCGAGGGCCGCGTACGGCATAAAAAATGGCGACGGGCAAACAGGCCCGTATCTATCTTATGGAGATACCTGATCATGATGACTCGTCGTTCTCTTTTCGTGAAAGCTGCTGCCACCGGCGCTGCCCTAACACTGGCCGGCACCACTGCTGCTGTGGCCGGTGGAGCCAAAAAGAAAGGCACGTTCGAGGGCCGCTCGAACCACATCACCACCGGTTCGGTAAAACTGGTCAAGGATGGCGACCGCTACATCGTTGAACTGGGCGAGGACTTTTCGCTGGACAACGGCCCCGACCCGCGCGTCGCATTTGGGAAAGACGGCACTTACGCCCCTGACAGCAAACTCGGGGCGCTGCTGCACCTTGCAGGTAAGCAATCCTATGCAGTCCCGCCGACCATGGATGTGTCGGGATACAACGAAGTATACATCTGGTGCGAGGTCGCCGGAGTACCTCTGGGCGTAGCATCGCTGAAGTAATCGCGCCGTCAGAGGTCGGGTTCTCCGGCCTCTGACACATCGTTAGGTAACGGCACAACTGTCTGTTACACTCGCCCCAAGTTATTGGAACCGGGGGCGTTTTTCATGACCAAGATTGCCAAGATCACCCTGCTGTTTGTGGTGTTTGTGGACCTGATCGGACAGGGGCTTGTCTTTCCGATCATCAACTCTCTGATCATGGAGACGAAATCCGGTTTTCTGCCTGAAGGCACACCCGACGGCCGTCGCCATTTCTACTATGGGCTGGTGATTGGGTGTTTCTTCCTGTCGTGGTTTCTGGGGGTCGTTTACGTCTCGAAAGTCTCGGATTCCATTGGGCGCAAGAACGCGCTTCTGGTCTGTCTGGGCGGAGCGTTGGCAGGCTACACGATTACGATCGCCTCGCTCTACCTCGATAGTCTGTTGCTGCTGATCCTGGGCCGGTCGATCACTGGTTTTACGGCTGGCAATCAGCCCATCGCTCAAGCGGCGATGATTGACGGTAGCACCGATGCTGCCGATCGTGACCGCAATATGGGGTATATCGTGACCGGCGTCAGCTTTGGCCTTGTCGGAGGGCCGATCATCGGCGCCGTCCTGTCGGACTCTGCCCTACTGGGCAGCTTTGCCACGCTGAGAACACCCTTCTACGGTGCCTTCGTTCTGGTGCTGATCGCCATTTTCCTCGTGCTGGCCTTCTTCAAGGACACCCGCAGCGAACGCGCGCCCTTTGTCTTTCGTCCGCGCGATATCACCGACAGCCTGATCGCTGTGCGCGGTCACCCGATGGTCCTGAAAATTCTGCCGGTCTACTCGTTCTTCATGATCGCCAACGTCACCTTTTATGTGTTCGTCGACAATTTCCTGACCAGCCGTTTCGGTTATGGCGTGATCGGAGGCAGTATGGCCATGGTCGTCATCGGCTTTGCGCTGGCCTTTTCCAGCACCTTCCTTGTGAAACCCGCGCAAGAGAGGTTCAGCAAGCACAAGATCATCTATGTCTCACTGATCACGATGGTGATCTGCGGGCTTGCGTTCGCCTTCAGCCCCAGCGGTGCGTTGAGTTACATTCCGGTTTTCTTCTTCTACTTCTTTTTCGGTGTTTCATACCCAACCCTTTTGGGTTTGTTTTCATCCAGCGTCAGTGAGGCGGATCAGGGTTGGGTCATGGGCGTGACCACCGCAGTCTTCTGCCTGGCCGGAGGGGTCATGTCTCTGATCGGCGGCGGGCTGATGAGCATCGACATCCGCGTGCCCTACTACATCGTGATCATCGCCGCGATCTTCGGCCTGATCGGAATGCACCGCCGCTGGAAAGGGAAAGAGATCAAGGCGCTGTTAGCTTGAGGCAGCTTTGCGTTTGATTTGAGTCGAAATACGCTGCTTTTCCCCTCGGTCGAGCGCGCATTTCGATACAGTGTTTTGGTGAAACGCAGAACGCCCTAGATCGTCTCGACCGTCAGATTGCCGTTGGTATAGACGCAGATGTCGGCAGCAATCGCCATGGCTTCACGTGCAACCGTTTCAGCGGGCTTGTCGCTGTCCATCATCGCGCGCGCAGCGGCGAGGGCAAAGTTTCCGCCCGATCCGATGGCGGCCACGTTGTGTTCCGGCTCCAACACGTCCCCTGCCCCGGTGATCACCAGCAGGTCCTTGCCATCGGTGACGATCAGCATCGCTTCGAGCTTTTGCAGGTATTTGTCGGTGCGCCAATCCTTGGCCAGCTCGACCGAGGCACGGGCCAGTTGGCCCGGGGTGGCCTCAAGCTTGGCCTCCAGCCGCTCGAGCAGAGTGAACGCATCCGCCGTCGATCCGGCAAAGCCTGCCACAACCTCGAATCCACCGGGTGACAGGCGGCGGACCTTGCGGGCGGTGCCCTTGATCACGGTCTGACCCAGGCTGACCTGTCCGTCCCCGGCAATCACCACCTGGCCGTCTTTCTTGACGCCAATGATCGTTGTGCCATGCCAACCGGGAAAATCGCTGTCTGCCATCAGGGCCTCCGTTCATCACTGGGACCCTATATGGGCCGGAGCCAGCGCCAACGCAACTGTTCACAAACTGCCCAAAAGATATGCAAGAAACGCAGATCGGGTCTACCAGACTGGCAATTGTGAGACTCAGACCCCTGCACTACATGAGGCTTACAACCGACATTGGGTCGGCTGTTTCAGTTTGAAGGACTGCGCAAATGGCAAATACTGCACAAAACACTGCGCCGCTCGGAGCAGCTACCATCCTGCACGTAGTGGACGCGTTCACTGTGGCTTTCGAAAAAGCGGTTGAGTGGAACGAAACTCGCAAGACACGCAAAGCGTTGTCGCAACTGAGCGACGCTCAGCTGGAAGATATCGGTCTGACCCGTAAAGACATCATCACCATCTGATCCGTTTCAGATCAGCCGTAGTAAAGATGAGCCGCTCGTCCGAGCGGCTTTTTCTTTTCAAACCAGCCTGTATTTGCCCGACATATCAGGCAGATAGGCCTCAACCGCTGCGGTTGCGATGACGTGGCGGGTGCCTGCATCACTGTCCTCGACGTCCAGCCCGCCCAACACAGCCCGTACCTCGGCCCTGCCCCGTGGCAAATCCTGCGCGACCAGATCGCAATCCACGGCCTCGGGCTGTTGCACCCCAATTGTCACCACGACGCGCATCTCTTTGTGGTCCACGCCTAAGCGCGAAAACAGAGTGATCGAGGAATGATGCAGCGCGTCCTGCACCGCCCGCCGTGCGGCTTTGGTGTAATCCTGACCATAGAGGTCATTGCCGGTGCCCATCTCAAGAATGATACGTTTTTCACTCATAGCGCGGGCTCCATGTCGAAAGAGACGATGATGGCGGCGTTTGCGATCACTGTGTGGCTATCGGCGTGCGGTTTTTCGATGTCTAGCCCACCGCGGGTGACCGTGATGTTCGGCTGACCGTATGGGAACACGGCCTTCAACGCCTCACGGTCCACTTTATCGGGTTGCTGCACGCCGATCTCGGCATCAATGATCATCGCCTCTTTGGGAAAATCGAACAGCTCAGCCATATTGACCGAATTGTGCCACAGCGCATCCTTGATCGCGCGCAAGGCGGCCTCGGTATAGTCCTCACGCCGCAGGGACGTGCCCATACCAAATTCCACAAGTACTCGTGTTTTTGCCATCAAAGCCCCATGGTCAAAAAAGGATCATAAAAAAGGCGCCCGGTTCGGGGCGCCTTTGGTCATTCGCATACCAATCCGGATCAGATGGATTCGTCGATCCAGCTTTGCAGCGCGGCTTTGGGTGCCGCGCCCGCGCGGTTCGAGACAACCTGACCGTCCTTGAAGATGAACAGTGCGGGGATGCCGCGCACGCCCATCGCAGCGGCTGCGTTCGGGTTGCTGTCCACGTCCACCTTGGCGATTTTCACCTTGTCGCCATACTCAGCGGCCAGTTCTTCCAGTGCGGGGCCGATCTGTTTGCAAGGACCACACCATTCCGCCCAGAAGTCCACAACCACGGGAACGGTCGAGTTCTTGACTTCGGCATCAAAGGTATCGTCGGTAACGGCAACGGTCGACATATTCTGTCTCCTGAATGGGGTAAGCTCGGGAAAGGAACGTAGGTGCCGCGTCGGGTAAGGTCAAGATATCTGGGCGCGGGTCAGCGATTGCGTCACAAGATCGTGTGGCAGCCACATCAACGCGGCCGTCCGCGTCCACAGGATGGCGGTACGAATGGTCTTGTCCGGGTAAATCTGACTTATCGCCTGCGCATAGGCCCCCATCTGTCGCAACAGGCCTTCGGGGCAGGCTTCTGGCTGGTCGGGCACCGTGGCATTTGTTTTGAAATCAATCACATGTACTTCGGTATCCGTTATGATCAGCCGGTCGATGATGCCATGCATCCGCCGCCCGTTCAGTTCCGCTGAAACGGGGACCTCGGCCAGCGCATCCGGCGCGAAGACTGCTTTCAGGTGATCCGCTGTCAAAACCTTGGTGACCTCAGACAACAACTCGGCTCTCGCCTGATCCTGCATATCGGGTAGAACCCGAGCGCACAGCATGGACCAGTCATCCCGAGACGCGCTGGGAAGATGTTCCAGCATCAGGTGCAATCGGGTGCCGCGCAGCTTTGCGGCCTCTTCATCCTGTCCCGCATCACCGGGCAGCGCCTTTACCCCACCAAGGTCCGAGGGGCTGAGAGTTTCTGGTTCTGAGGGCGGATCCTCAGGGGGATGCTGGAAGTACGCGGGCAGGTCCTGACTTGGCTCGGCGTGTTCGCTGCGTTCGACCAGCGGCAATCCCTCCCAATCGCCATGGGCCAGTCGCCGTGTCAGCGACCCCTCTGTCTGTGTCGCGCCCGCGCGCTCCATTGCGGCCTCGACCATCCGATACCAGCTGGTTCCATCCTTCCCGACATCCCCAGCAGCGGCCACGATCAACCACTTTTCCGCCCGTGTTAGAGCCACATACAGCAATCGAAGGCGCTCATTTTCTTCGCGGTTTCGGGCCTCCTCGCGGGCGCTGGAGATCAGCTTGGGCGAGACATCGGCGGGAACCTTCCACAGGGGCGTTCCATCAGCCACCATGATCTCGGCATCGCGCGGGGCCTGCCGTTTGCCGGTATCCGGCAGGATCACGATCGGCGCTTCCAACCCTTTTGAGCCATGCACGGTCATCACGCGGATCATGTTGCCCACGCCGCTCATCTGGCGTTTGATCTCCAGATCGTCGGTCTGCATCCAGACCAGAAAGCCGGTCAGGCTAGGAATATCGGTTCGCTCATAAGCCAAAGCCTGCGAGAGCAGCGCGTTGATCCCATCCTCGGCCTCGGCCCCCAGCCGACCTAGCAGTTTTCGCCTCCCGTCATGACGGGTCAGGATACGCTCGATCAGGTCAAACGGCCTCAGAAAGTCGATCTGTCCACGCAGATCGTTAAGGATTGCAAGCGTCTCGGGAAACTCGTCCGAGCGATTGCGCAGCGCGGCCCACAGGAATTTCTCTTGCCGGCGATGGGCCAGATCGAACAGCGCCTGCTCGGACCAGCCGAACAGCGGGGATTTCAGGACCGTCGCCAGCGACAGGCTGTCTTCGGGCGTGGCCAGAAAGCTCAGCAATGCCGCGAGATCCTTGACCGCCAGCTCGGCTCCGACTTTCAAACGGTCGGCCCCGGCGATGGGCAGATGCAGGGCTTTGCAGGCGCGGATGATCTCAGCAAACAGGTCCGAGCGGCGCTGGACCAGGATCAGGAAATCCCCCGGCTGAACTTTGCGGCGCACGAATGTGCCGGGCGTTTCGCCATCTTCGGGAATTGTGGCCCCAGTGTCGATCATGTGCTTGATCGACTGCGCCACCTGCTCGGCCAGAATGACGGTGTGGTGGCGCGACCCGGGCCGATCCACCGGATCAGTCCAATCGCCATCCTCGTCATCCTCGACCTTTTCCACCACGGGCCAGAGGTCAACGCGTCCCGGCAGGTCAGCTTTGAACGCGCGATGCTGGCTTTCTTTGTGAAACCCGGCCTCGGCCTGATTTTCGAACAGAAGATCAACCAATGACAGGATCGCGCTGGAGGATCGGAACGAATATTCAAGCGTCGAATCCCACAGTTTAGAGCCTGATTCTTCCAGCTTTCGCCCAAACTCGGTCTGCATCCGGTCAAAGGCCTGAGGGTCGGCGCCCTGAAAGGAATAGATCGACTGTTTCTTGTCGCCGACCACAAAGATCGTGCGTTCAACCTCGGATCTGGCCCCTTCCCCGCTGGTGAATTCCTGTGCCAGCTTCTCGACCACGTCCCATTGATCCGGACTGGTGTCTTGCGCCTCGTCCACCAGAATGTGGTCGATGCCGCCGTCCAACCGGTACAAAACCCATTCGGCCACCGCCGGGTCGTTCAGCACCTGCCGCGCGCGGAGGATCAGATCGTCAAAGTCCAGCCACCCACGCAGCTGCTTACGGCGTTCATATTCCGGCAGGAAGGCTGCAGCGAAGCGATGCAAAACGGTGGTTTTTTGCGCAGCGACCAGCGCCAGCCGTTGTTCGCGCGCGGCCTCAACCCGCAACATCAGCGATTCCAGCTGTGGCATGCGGTCCGCCAGAGCGCCTTCGCGCAGGGCTTTGGTCGGGAAACTGTTGATCTTGGCGGTAAACGGCTCCTTCGCTCCTTTGCCCGTAAGCAAGACGCCTTCCAGCGTTGGCAGATGGGTCAGTTTTGCCTCGGTGAACGCTGCGAGTTTTGCGGCGGCCTTGGCGTTGTTGCCGCTGCTTTCGATCAGTGCAGGCAACATGGATTGGATCAGATCAACCTCACCGCCCAGAAACACCTCTGCCGACAGGGTGTCGTCGTCAAAACCCTCAGGCAGTCCAAATCTCTGCAACAGGTCAGAGCGCTGCAAGGGCTGCGCGAACAGGCTCCGCTTTTGAGTCACTGCTGCGGTCACCCTTTCGAACCCGGTATCAGTGATGAACCGCGCAATATCGTCGATCAAACCGGCCTGAGGGCCCTCGGCGAAATCCTCGATGATCTCTTCGCGCAGCAATGCGGCGGCGCGGTCCTCCATTTCGGCAAATTGAGGGCTGACACCGGCCTCAAGCGGGAAGCGACGCAGCAGTGAGGCACAGAAAGAGTGGATGGTCTGGATTTTCAACCCGCCCGGGGTCTCAATCGCACGGGCAAACAGGGTGCGGGCCTGCGCGAGACGGTCCGAGTCGATTGCTCCTTCGACGCCCAGATCCGTCAGCTGCGCCAGCAACGGCGCGTCCCCCAACATCGCCCATTCCCCCAGCCGTTTGAACAGCCGGTTCTGCATCTCGCTGGCGGCGGCCTTGGTGTAGGTCAGGCAGAGGATGTGCTGCGGTTGCACCCCGCTCAGCAGCAGACGCGCCACGCGGTCGGTTAACACGCGGGTTTTGCCCGACCCGGCATTCGCTGCCAACCAGGTCGAGGCATCGGGGCGCGCGGCCTGCACTTGCCGCTCGGTGGCGTCGTTCCGCGCGCTCATGTCAGGTCCTCAGGGAGCGTTTCGGCCGTGCGATCCCATTCGCCGAACCGGGCCAGATGATCATAGTCGCCGATATCGGTGTCCTTGTGCAGCATGCGGCGCGATGAAAAACCCTGATCAGGGTCTAAGTAGGCAGAAATCAGCTCTTTTAACTCAGCCAGCACCTTGTCGGCGGGCTCTTTGGTCAACGGTGCTGCGACCTCTTTGTAGCTGCCGCCCATACCGATGAAGATCGCCTCGGCCACGTCGTTGGGGTCGATCCCTTCGACGGCGCCCTGCTCGGCCATGGCGGCTTCGATCAGCAGCTGTTTGTCGAACTTCGCCTGCTGGCTTTCTGTAGGCGGCGCGCCGGTTTTGTAATCCACAATCCGCAACGCGCCTCGGCTGTTGCAATCGATCCGGTCGGCACGTCCGACGATGGTGAAATCCAGAGGCTCCAACACCAGCTTCATCGCGGCCTCAAACGCCACCGGGCCGCCGTCGCCCCGGCGATTGACCTCGGCACTCAGAAAATCGTCGGCGATCCGTTCCAACCGTGCCAGCCACAGTTTGCGGGCAGTCGGCCAGGCGACATGAGCCTCAAGCAAGTCATGGGCGCGTTTCAAGAAGTTTTCGCGGGTCAGCAAAGCGGTATCCAGCACGCTGTCCTTGACGAAATGCTCAAGGATTTCATGGATAACGATTCCGCGCAGCAATGCATCGGGGGCCTGCACCAGCGGATCGAGCGGTTTCAGACGCAGCACATGTTTGGCGTAAATCGCATATGGGTCGCGGATCAGGCGCTTGATCTCGGTCACTGACAGGCGTCGCGGTCGGGCGGCAACCGGAGGTTTGGGCGAGGGGCGATGCGCCGGGTCAATCCGAGGGGCTTTCTCAAGCGTTTTGGCCCAGTTCAGATAGGTTCGACCCCGCACGCGCATATCCGATAGCGCCGTCTTACCACCTTGGTCGGGCAGGCCCTGCAACAGGTTCGTCAAACGGTTCAGCCAGCGCGAGGGTACAGTTTCCGCATCGTCTGAGCGGGTGGCGCGAGTCAGCCAGACTTCGGGCGCACCGATGGCCTGTTGGAAGTCATGCGCCGAAAGCCCGATCCGCCGTTCGGGCAGCAACAACCCCGCCTTGTCGCGCATCTGGCGGTTCAGCCATGGGTCCGGCGCTGGGGCTTCGGGCCAGCTGCCTTCGTTCAAACCGCCGAGGATCAGCAGATCTGCACCCTGTACACGGGCCTCAAGCGTGCCCCAGATCATGATATGCGGGTGCGGGGCGTCGCGGTCGCGGACTTCTTCCCCGGCCAGAAGCGCGCCCAGCAGATCGGCGAAGTCATGCGCGGTCATGGGGCCGCCGTGATGGGCCTCATCCCGCAGATTGGTCAATACTGACAGGGCCTTTTGGCCCGCGTTCTTGTCCCACAAAGTGCCTTTATCGCCCGCATGTCCCGCCGAAATCGCCTCGGACAGAGACAGCAATCGGTCGACCCATTCGGTTAGGGGAAGTTCCCCCGTGATTTGTTGATCGCAGAAACGTGCGCTGACCCAGTTCACCCAACTCTCGGGCGCTTCGGTGCGGATCGCGGATGCGATCAGGCTGGCTTGGTCCGGGAACGGGGGGCCGTGGCGGCGCAGGTCCAGTTCCAAATCGCGGGTATGCAGCAGATGAGCCCCGCGTTCACCCCCGTCATGGCACAGAGGATGTTTCAGCAGCGTCAGCAGCGCCTCACCCTCCAGACGGCGAGCAAACAGGCCCGCGACATGGCGCAAAAACCGGCCGGGTGGGGACAGTTGCAGCGGCAGACCGGCGCTATCGTCGGGTAGGATGTTCCAGCGATCCAATGCCGCGCTGACCTGCCGGGTCAGCATCCGATCGGGTGTAATCAAAGCGGCGGTCTGGCCCGTTTCGGCCGCCTGCCGTAGGCGAAGCGCGATGGCGAGGGCTTCGGACCGGGGCGAGTCCGCCTCGACCAGTGTCAGGTCGCGTGTGGCCTGGTCCAACTCGGTCAGACGTGGACCTTCGGACATCCACGCGTCGGTGATGGGGGCAGGTCGTAAAGCCAGCGAAATCAACTGGTTACGCGCGGTTGAGGGCGGTTGTTCACCCGTCCAGGGCAGGATCTGATCATGCTCCAACCCAAGCTCTCGCATCAATTTGCGAAACCGGTATTGCGGGTGATCCTCAGAGGTCAGCGCCTCGTCCAGGCGGTCCCAAACGGCACGCGGCTGGTCGAAATCATAGCCCGGCAGGATCAAAGCCCCTTGTGGCAGGCGCGCGACGGCCTGCATCAGCATCAGCGTCGTGCCGCGCGAACCGGTCGAACCGGCCAAAATGACGGGATGTTGCGGCGGAGCCTCCTGCCACCGGTCGGTCAGATTTTCGACCACCCGACGTTGCCGCGCCTGTGCATCCATCGCCTGATCGCTCGCATCGACAAAATGGTCCGCGATGCCGATAAACGCCTGCGCGCGGGCCCAATGGCCGGACATATCGCTGACATCCAGTTGGCGGATCGCGTCGGGGGACACGCCCTCGCCCTGCATCTCATCAATCAAGGCGGCGAGACTGCCGGACAGGTCGAACAGCGAGGCCCGTGCGGCCAGATCAGGCTGTTGGTCCAGCAGTTTTGAGATCAGCTGGGTCATCTCCAACCGCCGCCTCAGCGGGGGTATGGCGGGTGGAATCTGCGCCAGATCAACGCTTTCGCCCAGATCGGTGACCAGAGAAAGCCGAGGCAACAGGCATGGCGGCCCCTTATCAAACAGGTCTCGTACCCGTCGGGCCATGCGGCGCGTGTTGACCACCAATTGCGCGCGGGCCAACGCCTCGGGCGGGCCGGAGGCGCGCTGCCGCAGCCCGGCAACCAGCGCGTTGGGGAAATCCGTGCCCGGCGGAACGGCAAACACCCGTGGATGAGCGCTGGTGTCAAACATCCGCCAGCATCCCCTCAGCCAGAGCGATTCCTTCTGGGCGTCCGACGTCACACCAACGGCCGGGATACTTCAGCGCGAAAAGGCGGTTGCGGTCGTGCATCTGGTTCCACAACAGGTTCAAGGAGAAAGCCTTCTGCGGAATGTGCTGCAGCCCGTCAGTTTTGAGAATCTGTACGCCGCCATACACCAGACCCGGCCCGCGCGTGATCCGCCCTTCGGCATCGGCGGTAAAATCCCCTTCGCCCGCATGCCCGATGGTTTGACCAATCGGGACGCACATCAAAAGCGCATCCATCCGATCCGGGTCCCATGCCTCTTGCAGCAGGCTTAGCGGGTTGGGTCCAGCCCAAATTGCATCGGTGTTCATGGTGAAAACCGGGCCTGTGCCAAGCAGAGGCAAAGCCGTCCGCAAACCGCCGCCGGTTTCCAGAATCTCGGGTGTTTCATGCGAGAGCAGGATGCCTTTGGGCGCTAGGTGAGCCTGCAACTGATCGGCGTGATAGTGGAGGTTTGCAACCACACGGGACGGGTGAACGGCATCCACCGATGCTAGCGCGTGGTCGATCAGCGGGCGTCCGGCGACCTCGATTAAAGGTTTTGGCCGGTCTTTGGTCAACGCGCCCATCCGGGTGCCGAATCCGGCGGCAAACAGCATCACGGCATCGGGGGATTGACTCATGATGCTTTCAGCCTTGCAAGGTTTTCCGCAGTTGGCTCGGGCAGGGCGTCGCGCAGGATGTTGGCAACCGGGATCAGCGCGGGATGCTCCAGATCGCGCATCAGATGCGCCCATGTGGCGGGGATCAGATCGACGTAATGTGGCTTGCCATAATCCGTGGCCAGCCGGGCAAAAACACCCAGAATACGCAGGTTTCGTTGCGCGCCGAGAACGCTGTAGGCGGTGCGGAAGTCATGGTCATCCATACCAGAGGCCGCGATATAGCGATTGACCATCTGCATTTCGATTCCGGTCGGCACGGTTCGGCGCACATCCTGCAAGAGCGAGACCAGATCATAGGCCGGGTGCCCCAGCATCGCCAGTTGGAAGTCCAGAAGGCCGACGCGCTGCACGCCCTCGCGTTCTGGCAGCCAGATCAGGTTTTCGGCGTGGTAGTCCCGCTGCACGACGACTTTGGTGCCCGAAGTCTCTTGCAGCAGGATATCGGCAAAGCGCAGCTCGAACCTCTCTTGCGCATCTGCATCGTGGTCACCCAGAATGGCCTGCGCGTATTTGGTAAAGGCCAGAGCGGCCAGCTCGGTCATCAATGTGGGATCGTATGAGGGCAGGGGCAGGATCGGGGCCTCATGCAGGTGCAGAAGAACGTCCGTCGCTGCCTCATAGAGGTGGCGTTCCTGGCTCGGGTCCTTGGTCAGAACGCGTGAAAATAGATCATCGCCCAGATCCTCCAGCACCAAGAAGCCATTCTGATTGTCTTCGACGTAAATCTCGGGCGCGCTGAGGCCCACCGCGCGCAGATGGTTCGCGATCCGGACGAAGGGTTCGACATCCTCTCCGCGATCCGGCGGGGCGTCCATCAGAACCGCCGTGCGACCGGTCGCCGGATCAGTCAGACGCTCATACCTGCGGTTCGAGGCGTCCCCGGCCAAAGGTGCGCGCGTGGCATTGGCCCATGGCGTCTGTGCAATCAGGGCCTCGGCCAGCACAGTGCGATCTGTCATAGAGTATTCTCCAGTTTCCCAAGCCATTTCGGATCAGACCAAGACAGGGTCATGTGGCGTATCTCGGTCTCAATCGGGTCGGTTTGGAAGGCAAGCGTCAATGCGGTGTCGGGGGTCAGCGGCCCCAGTTTGTCAGGCCATTCCACAAGACATAGCGCTGTGTCGAAGGCTTCGGTCAGGCCCAGCTCGTCAACCTCATCCACCGAGGTCAGCCGGTAGAGGTCACAATGCCAAATCTCGCCGATCTGCGTGTCATAGGCCTGCACCAGTGTGAAGGTCGGTGAGGGCACATCCTCGGGCGGGTTCATCAGTGATTGGATGAGGCTACGGGCAAAGTGGGTCTTGCCGCTGCCGATCTCACCTTGCAGCAGCAATACATCCGCAGGTCTTAAGGTCGCGCCAAGACGCGCCGCAAAATCTGCGGTGTCCTGAGGGCTTTGCAGGGTGAGGGTAACAGGTGCCGAAGTCATGGCGCCACAATGGACCTGCGCCCAAGCGGCTGCAACCCGGTTCAGGCGCTGATCTGGGCCATGGGTTCGGCGGCCAGAGATTTGGTTGCTGTCTCAAAGCGCACGATCGTGGCACCGTTCTGCATGGGCACAACGGTACAGTCCAGCGCGGTGCCGTTGCGCATCTGAATCTCGGCGCTCCATTCGGTGCGGTCATCGCGCATGTCCACGAAATCGCGGATCTCTCCCAGGACCGGAGTAGCGACGCAATGATCCTGCCAGATGCGCGTGACTTCGGTCACTGTCTCACTGTGAAATCCGGCCTCATCCTGGGTTCCCCAGAGCCGCTGATAGGCATAGTTGGTCAGGGCCAATGTGCCGTCTTCGGAAAAGACCGCGATTGCGTCGGCCAGCTTGTCGAGGATCGATTGCATCAGGTCCATCTCGGACCGAAAGCGCCGAGTCAGGGTGATCTCCGCGGTGATGTCTTCGAATAGAAACGCCACGGCCCCGTCGGGATGCGGGCGGCCACTGACGGAATAGACCGAGCCAGAGGGCAGGGACCATGTTTCCTGATAGTTCCCGTCTTCAGCCGCCTCGAGCAGATCGTTCATCTGGTTGCGCCATGACCGGTAGTTTTTGGGCTCGGGCATCATGTGCTGATCCCGCAGCCGGTCAAAAAAGCTGGAAATATTGGGACGGCAGCTGAGGAAATCCGGCGGCAGGGTGGTTAGGTCGATCAGCGCCGGGTTGAACAGGGCCAGTTGACGGTTGCGGTCGAAAATAGCCAGGCCGATCGACAGCTGCGCAAAGGTCTTGGTCATCGTCTGCACGAATTTGCGCTGGGCGGTTTCGGCTTGCACAATCGCATTGATATCAACCGCATAGAACAGGCGGCCTTCCGTGTGATCCACCTGAGTAAGGTCGAACCACAATTTGCTGTCGCTTCCGGCCACGTCGATCGAGACGCGGGATTTCCCGCCGCGTAGCGGCTCGGCCCCGATATCTGGGAACAGCGATAGGGTCAAGTCAGCATCCAGCCCGCGCGCCTTGCGAACAAGGGCGACATAGGCCGCGTTGCACCAGCGCACGCTTGCGTTCTGATCCAGCAGCCAGACCGGATAGGGTGCCTGATCCATCGCCAGCCGGATCGGATCATTCGGATCCCGCAGCTTGGTTTTCTTTTCTCTCGTCGGTTCGTGCAGTTGGATTCGAACGATCCCGTCAATCCATTCGCATAGAACCTCACGCTCAACCGTGCAGTCGATGGCCGAGACAACCAGATTGCCCTGATCGCGCACGAGGTCAGGCGTTTCCGGGAAGGTCGGAAAGTCGCGCTGCAACAAGCGTCGAAGATCGCTCCAATCTGCAACATGTTCGAAACCGGCCAACGCTATATCAGAGTGGCTGATCAGGCGGTCGCCATCGAACAGAAAAACGGCGTCGAACAGGGAGCTTGCAGTGAACATGCCATAGCTGTTGTCTCGCCGGGCACGACGCGGCAGTAGCCACATGACCGCAAAACAGCACGAGACCAAGCTGATCGCGGCCAGAATGATCCAGTCTGCCATCTTCTCCCCTTACGACTACGGAACCCCGACGCAACCTAAGGCGAAAATGGTTAACGGTGTCTTAACTCAGACCTGGATAGGCTGGTTGCGCCCGGATGGTACCGGGGTATCGCCCTGTTGCGCGTCGATGCGATTGCGCGGCCATTCGACCTTGACGATAGCACCCCGGCGGTCAGGCTTGTCGGAGAGGTGCTGATACGGGTCCGAGCCGTTGGCAAATTCCAGATCCGCCCCGCTGCGTTCCAATAGGGTTTTGGCGATGAAAAGGCCCAGACCCATACCCTCATACTCGGGGCGCGCGCGCTGGTCTGTTTCGGCCCGTCTGCGCCGCATCAAGGGGTCACCAATCCGCCCAATCAGATGCGAGGGGTAGCCGCGCCCGTCATCCATGATACAGACGGTGATCTTGTCCGAGGTCCACTCCGCCTCGACCCAGACATTCTCGCGCGAGAAATCCACCGCGTTCTGGATCAGGTTGCGCAAACCGTGAATGATCTCGGGTTTGCGTAGGATCGAAGGTTGTTGCACATCCCCATCCAGAACCGGACCTTCGGCAAAATGCACGGTTTTGCCCCTGTCTATATGCGGCTCAGCCGCTTCGTGGACCACCGTGGACAATGGAGCCTGGCGCAGATGAAGATCGTCTTTGCCGGCGCGTCCCATATCGCGCAGGATGTCCCGGCATCTGTCCGCCTGCTCACGGATCAAGGCTGCGTCTTCTTTCAGTTCGGGGCGGTCGTCGAGTTCCTCAATCAACTCGGAACTGGCCAGTTTGATCGTCGCCAGAGGGGTCCCCAGCTCATGCGCGGCGGCGGCGACAACTCCTCCCAGATCGGTCAGCTTCTGTTCGCGCGCCAGCGCCATATGCGTGGCCGCCAGCGCCTCGGACATCGAGCGCGCCTCGGAGCTGACCCGGTGCGAGTAGGCCCCGATAAAGACAATGGCGATGATGATCGCGGCCCAGTTGCCGAACAGAAGAATGTCGGGGATTTGCAGGACCAGGCCAATCTCGGTCCGCAGGGGCAGGTGAAACTCAGCCAGAAGGGTAGCCAGCGCAATCGCCACGGCCCCCACGATGAGCGTTGAGCGGGTACTCATGACATTGGCCGAGATCGTGACCGGACCCAGCAACAGCAGGGCAAATGGATTGTTCAATCCGCCGGTCAGATACAGCAGGATCGCCAGTTGAAACAGGTCGAATAGCACCATCAGGAAGTTCTGAAACTCGGTCAGGCGTTTGTTCTGCGGGAACAGGAAGCTGGCCGTCAGGTTGCCGATCACCGAAACGCCGATCGCCAGATAACAGAGCGTGACCTCAAGCTGCACATGATAGCTGTGCTGAGCCACCGTGATAGCCGTGATTTGGCCAAAGATGGCCACCCAGCGCAGCAGGATAAGGGTACGCAGCCTGATCCAGCTGCTGCGTTCCTGACCGCCCCATAAACTCTGGTTGGATTCTGCCATTGGTCACTTATGTCCTGTTGCATCGGCTGATCATCTTGATAGGTGTCCCGGCTGATACGATCAACAACCCCTTGCACACGGAAAACGATCATGACCCGCCTGTATGCTATTCTCGCAGCTGTCGTTCTTGCTATCGGCCTTGGCGCCATGTGGCTTTTGACAATGGGGTCCGGGTCGGATGACAAATACGCGCAATGCCGTTCCAGCCAGATCGCGGGTGGAGCGGCGGCGATCGGTGGTCCGTTCGAACTGGTCAATGGTAAGGGCGAGACGGTCACCGACAAGGATGTGATCACCGAGCCGACGCTAGTCTATTTCGGCTATACGTTCTGCCCCGATGTCTGCCCGTTTGACATGTCCCGCAACGCCGAGGCCGTGGACATTCTGGCCGAGCGCGGGCAATCCGTGACGCCACTGTTCATCTCGATCGATCCCGATCGCGACACGCCCGAAGTGGTCGGAGATTACGCCTTCAACCTGCATGAGCGTCTGATCGCCCTGACCGGTTCACCCGAGCAGGTCAGGGCGGCCAGCCAGGCCTACAAAACCTACTACAAAGCCCATGACAAAAGCGACGAATACTATCTGGTCGATCATTCTACCTTCACCTATCTGGTCACACCCGAAGATGGGTTTCTTGAGTTCTTCAAACGTGAAGACACAGCGCAGCAAATGGCTGACAAGGTCGGCTGCTTTTTGGATCAAGCCGGGTCCTGACAAGCCAGTTTGACCTTTGGCCCCGCGCTGCTATTACTTCTAGATAAAGCCAAAGGCATGAAATAGCGGAAAGACTCAACGATGGCAGACAGTTCCCAGCTTGATATCGGCCCCGATAAATCTCTGCTTCTGGTGGATGATGACGAGCCGTTCCTGAGACGCCTTGCCAAAGCCATGGAAAAACGCGGTTTCGAAGTTGAAACTGCAGGTTCTGTCGCTGCTGGCCGCGCCATTTCCACCGCGCGTCCACCGGCTTATGCAGTTGTGGATTTGCGGCTAGAGGATGGCAACGGTCTGGACGTCGTCGAAGTGCTGCGCGAAAAGCGCCCTGACAGCCGGGTCGTGGTGCTGACCGGCTACGGGGCCATCGCCACAGCCGTCGCCGCCGTCAAAATCGGCGCGACCGACTACCTGTCCAAACCCGCTGATGCCACAGACATCACTAACGCGCTGCTGGCCAAGGGCGACGAACTGCCGCCGCCACCTGAAAACCCGATGAGCGCGGACCGCGTGCGCTGGGAACATATCCAGCGGGTCTATGAGCTGTGCGATCGCAACGTCTCGGAAACCGCACGGCGGCTGAACATGCACCGTCGGACGTTGCAGCGAATTTTGGCGAAGCGAAGCCCGCGGTAAAAATCAGAGCCTTCACTAGTCTGTTGAGAGGGTAGTCTTTCGGGCTACTCGCCAGACTTCGGATAGATGAACCCGTTCACCGGGTACAAACTGCCATATTGCCCCGGAACGCTCTCGACCCGGACCATTGTCCAGTCATTGTTCTTGGAGACATCTTTCACGCCCATTTTCAATGACACTTTGTTGCGGTGCCAATTGGCGTGGTTCACGATGACGACCCGGTCGCTAACAACATCGGACACGACAGCCACATGGCCCAAAGGCATCCCGCGCGTTGCCCGAAACGACATGACCGAACCGACAGCCGGTTCGTTGCCTCGCTCAAACGCACTGCGCGCTTTACCCCACCAGTCCTTGGCATTGCCGCGAATTTCGATACCGCTGAGGCTTCGTGCGTAGGGCACGCACCATACCCGTTGCCCTCGAGCCTGCTTTTGTGACACCTCTTGCAGCGCCATTGACTGACGTTCTGGATCAAGTTGCACATCGGTTGGACCATGGGCGCAGGCAGATACTAGACTCAAAAGCCCCACCGCAATTGCGGTTCGCGCGCCGCCAGATAAGCGCGGCCAAGTTGTGTCCGTTTTGCGTTTGCCCGTATTCAAGAATCTTCACTGCCCATTTTGAAGACACGCAAGTTTTAGGGTGACCTTATGTGTTGTGAAAAGAGGCTTGTCAGCGTGCGGCAAGATTTCGCCGGTTCTCCGCTACATCGCTAGGACAATTGGGTGAGATTGTAGACGCATCTGCAACCGAAGTTTTGATCACTGGACGCTGCCTGAACATGCACCGCCGAACACTGCGGCGGGTTTTGGCGAAGCGCAACTCGCGCTAGTGTTTGCAACTTGGACTTGCTGTCAGTCTGCGAGCTTACTTGAATGCGACATATTGGTTACTCCATTGCCTTTTCTTTTAAGTAACAGACAACCAACCCCACCAGACCTATGAAGAACCCCCAATGGCCTGCCGTTTCAAATACATATGCCAGCCTATGCGGCGGAAAGCAGTCCTTGCCGCAGCGCAAAGCGATTCCGGCCCAAACTAGCCAAGTACTCGAGTAAACCACGAACCCAAAGAAAAAGGCAGCCAAGAGCGGCGGCAGGGGTCTGTTCTTGCATCGCGCAGAGTAAGCTTTGGCTCCGATCCAAATAGTCAAGAACAGATACGGCCAAACCCAAATGGTGATCGCTGTAACTGCCATCGACCATCGCTCTGCGTTCGAGTCCACATAGCACTTAGTGCAGCCATCAAACAGAACAGCTGAAATGATTAAGCAACAGAAATTCAACGCTATGAAGGACCCGTAGACTAAGAGGCGTCGAACTAAAGCCAGCATTCTCCAACTTTCTACTTAGCCTTCAATCAGCAAAACAAATTGAGTAATTCGCAGTGCCGCTCAGTATAGGCTTTTCGCACGTCCACAGGCGGCCTTAGCCTGATCTCCAGCCCCTCCATCACCGCCCGATCCGGACGACCAAAGAACTTCGTCGCCTCCGCCTCGGAAAAACCCGCGATCTGGGTGGCTTCCATCCAGGCGCTGATCTTGTCGGCCTTTTTGATCTGCCGTTTTACCGATTTAGGCACCTCGGCAGGAAGCCCAAAGCGAATATGAATCGCCGCTGCTAGACGGTCATCCAGCGCGCCATAGTCCGGGCCTACGGCGGATTTGACGGGTGAGATCATGTCTCCGATCACGTATTCCGGCGCGTCGTGCAGCAAAGCTGCCAGCCGCCATTTCACGGGCGCTTTGGGTGCAATACGGCCAAAAAGCTCTTCGACCAGAAGGGAATGCTCGGCCACGGAATAGGCGAAATCGCCCGCCGTTTGCCCGTTCCAACGCGCCACAAAGGCCAGGCCATGGGCGATATCCTCGATCTCGATATCCACCGGGGTCGGGTCCAGCAGGTCCAGCCTGCGGCCCGACAGCATCCTCTGCCATGCGCGGGGTTGTGTTGCCATTATGCCATGCCTTGTGAAGTGGGACACAATAAAACCAAATTGTTTCTGCTATGATGTACCTGTCAGGATCACCAGCTGCCAACGTTTTCTTGAGCATTCGTGCTTTGAAACCACACCAACTGATCCCGACATTTAAACCGAGGGGGGCACTGGCTTCTCCCGGTGCGCTCCTCTCACAAAGTGAAACGAAAGGAGTTTGCTATGTTCAAACGTATATTCGCAGTCGCCCTGACCTTTGGCATGGCCGCCACGGCCCCGCCCGCCTTTGCCCAGAATTGTGCAGAGCGCGAGCATGTAGTTGACAAGCTGCAGAAAAGCTACTCGGAAGAGCTGGTTTTCGGGGGTTTGCAGAAAACACGCGGCGCGCAGTCGGTCATGGAGGTCTGGACCTCACGCGAAACGGGTAGCTACACCGTTTTGGTGACCCATGCGAACGGCTTAAGTTGTATTGTCGCCGTTGGCACCGATTTTTTTGAAGCGATTCCGAAGGTCAAGGTTGACGGCACGCCCAGTTGATTTTTGCGGCGTAGAATCCCGTTTTCGGTCATCCACATTGCCACCTGCCCCAAGGGATGCTAGGGGCAGCCGGAACTGTGATTGACCGCAAAAATGGAGCGCCTTATGGCCGGGGACTATATCGTCAAAGACATTTCGCTGGCCGGGTTCGGCCGCAAGGAACTGGATATCGCCGAAACTGAAATGCCGGGCCTGATGGCGCTGCGTTCGGAATATGGTGAAAGCAAGCCTCTAAGCGGTGCGCGGATCGTTGGGTCGCTGCACATGACCATCCAGACTGCCGTTCTGATCGAGACGCTGGTTGCTCTGGGCGCGGATGTGCGCTGGGCGTCGTGCAACATCTTCTCGACCCAGGACCACGCGGCAGCGGCGATTGCCGAGGCGGGTGTCCCTGTCTTTGCCATCAAGGGCCAGACGCTGGAAGAGCATTGGGATTATCTGGACAAATCCTTCTTGTTCGAAGACGGCCCGAACATGATCCTGGACGATGGCGGCGACGCGACGCTCTACATCCTGTTGGGCGCCCGTGCCGAAGCAGGTGAGGACATCATCCCTGTGCCCGGCTCGGAAGAGGAAGAGGTGATCAAGAAGCAGATCGCCAAGCGTATGGCGGCTAGCCCGGGCTGGTTCACCAAGATGCGCGACCAGATTCAGGGCGTGTCCGAGGAAACCACCACCGGTGTGAACCGTCTGTATCAACTGGTGAAAGACGGTCACCTGCCGTTCCCGGCGATCAACGTGAACGACTCGGTCACCAAGTCGAAATTCGACAACAAATACGGCTGCAAGGAATCGCTGGTCGACGGTATCCGCCGCGCCACCGACACCATGATGGCTGGTAAGGTTGCAGTTGTGTGCGGCTATGGCGATGTGGGCAAAGGCTCGGCCGCTTCGCTGTCCGGCGCTGGCGCGCGTGTTAAAGTGACCGAGGTCGACCCGATCTGCGCGCTGCAGGCTGCGATGGACGGCTACGAAGTCACTCTGCTGGAAGACGAAGTTGCAACGGCGGATGTGTTCATCACCACCACCGGCAACAAGGACGTGATCCGCATCGAGCATATGCGTGCGATGAAGGACATGGCCATCGTCGGCAACATCGGTCACTTCGACAACGAAATTCAGGTGGCCAGCCTGAAGAACCACAAATGGACCAACATCAAGGAACAGGTGGACATGATCGAGATGCCCTCGGGCAACCGTATCATTCTGCTGTCCGAAGGCCGTCTGCTGAACCTCGGCAACGCCACCGGTCACCCGTCCTTCGTGATGTCGGCCTCCTTCACCAACCAGGTTCTGGCGCAAATCGAGCTGTTCACTAAGGGTGACCAGTACGAAAACAAGGTCTACATCCTGCCCAAGCATCTGGATGAGAAAGTGGCCCGCCTGCATCTGGATCGTATCGGCGTGAAACTGACCAAGATGGACAACGAACAAGCGGCCTATATCGGCGTTGCGCCGGAAGGCCCCTACAAGCCCGAGCATTACCGCTACTGATCGCGGATCGGGTATGACCAAACGTTCAGGACGCCGCCGGATCTTGTATCTGGCGGCGTCTTTCTTTTCGATCATCGTATTTCTATTTCTTGTTGGGTCGGCCGGGTATGTACTGCTGTCGCATCCCAAGTCACCGCTGCCCGACCACTGGAACCCTCTGCGGGACCTGACCCTGACCGCGCCGGTCACGCCCGTTACCAAATATCAGTTGAACCGGGCATTGGCGGATGAGGCGCAGTGCCGGGCCACGCTGTCCGATGCCGGTGTCGCGTTCTCGGAGATGGAGGATCTGGTCGTCGACCAGAACTGCGGCATCGCCGGTCGGGGTGAGCTGTCCCGCTTGGTCAGTGCGCGGGTGGGCGGGGTCGAAACCCGCTGTACGACGGCCCTGCGTTTGGCGATGTGGGAGCATCACGTCGTCCAACCCGCCGCGCAGGACTTGTTGGGTACTCAAGTGCGCAGCTTGCGCCATCTCGGCAGCTATAATTGCCGCCGCATGCGGACCGCGCAGGGTGAAAACAGCGGTTGGAGCAGCCACGCCACGGCGGATTCGATTGATATCATCGGGGTGGAACTGGCGGATGGGCGGGCGCTCAGCCTGCTTCAGGATTGGTCCACGCCGGGACCCGAGAGTGCTTTTCTACAGCAGATCGGGCAGGGCGCCTGTAACTGGTTCCGCGTGGTTTTAGGCCCCAATTTCAACCGTTTGCACGCGGATCATTTTCACCTGCAAGGCCCTGGCTGGGGCCATTGCCGGTAGGTTTACCGGCCCCGCAGAACAGGGCCGGACCAGGATCAGCGTCCGCTGACCGCATCCGCCAGCGATTTGAACCGGACAATCTTGTAGATCCCCTTCGAGGCATCCTCGCCATTGTTCAGAACGGGTGAGCGGTGCAACTCGTTAATCGTGGCATAGACATAGCCATCCGCACCGATCGAGAACCCGTCTGGCCACGGCAACTCATCATCCGACTGGAACAGAACCTCATAGCTGCCATCAGGCTTGGTCACCCCCAGTGCATTGTCCGTCATCGCGGTGATATAGACATTGCCGCCTGTATCCACGGTCGAGCCGTCCGAGATCGGTTTGTCGCCATAACGTTCTACCTGCGCCTCAAGATCAGCATCCGAAAGGCTTTCATCCAGCAGTGCCGCAGTGGGGATGCGGTACATCGCGCTGGCTGTCATCGGCGCGAAATAGACCCACGTATTGGTGGGATCGACGGTGATCGGGTTGATGCCGATTTTGGCCGGATTGCCGCCCAGCGTAATCTCACGCCCGTCGATCACCATCGGGGTATCCTCGGGGATCGTGTATTGCGAACCCTCCAGAACGCGCCGCGCGCGGCCCGTCTCAAGATCAACCACGATGATGGCCGAGTTCTGACCGTCACCCGTATCCGAGATGTAAATCGCACCATGATCACGGTCCACGGCAAGGTCGTTCAGGAACGAGGTCGGCCGCGCGACCGGGGCGCCGATATAGTGGATCGCGTGTAGCTTCTCGATCTTGGTGTCCCAACCTACGATGCGCCCGGTCTGGTTTTCACCCTGACCGTCCAGCATCCACAGGATACCATCGCGATCTGCCCGCAGGCCCAGAACGCCGTTCAATCCATCCGCATCGTCTTGCGGGGCGCGGGCCCAGTCCTCGGTCGGGTAGGGCTTGGTTGATCCGTCGGGCATCACTTCGACCACGCGCAACTCGGGCCCGTAGAATTCATGCACCGACATGAACATGCGCCCATCGGGTCCAATCGCCAGATTGCCCGGAGGCACGGCCTTCTCGAACTCAAGATACGTTTCCAATTCGGTTGCCGCGGCGGGCAAAGCCAGCGCCAAGGCGCATGTAGCTGCATAGAGCGATTTCATCGGGTCCTCCTCTGATGTGCCCGATCAGATACCATTTGAAATTTTCGCGGATAACTGGCTCAATTTCGAAACCAGTGTTAGGAATTTTCGAATGTACCATGTGAACGATCTTCTGACCTTTATCTCTGTCGCCAAAACTGGAGGGGTCGGATCGGCTGCAAAGGCGCTGGGCATTTCGGCAGCGACGGTCAGCCATCGGATCGGGAAGTTAGAAGAGGTGCTGAACCTCAAGCTCTTTCACCGCAACAGCCGCCGGGTTCAGCTGACCAATGAAGGCCTGATCTTTCTGGATCGGATCGAGCCTGTGCTGTCAGATTTGCGTGAGGCCGAGTTGGAGGCCGGAAGCGGCAAGGGGGCGCTGCGCGGCCATCTGCGTGTAACCCTGTCACCGTGGATCCTGTCCCGGTTCATCATGCCGTTGATGGACAGTTTCCAAGAGGACCATCCGGACTTGACGATCGAGTTTCTGGCGGTCGATCGCTATGTCTCTCTGGTCGATGAGGGCGTTGATTGCGCCATTCGTGTCGGGCAATTGCCGGACAGCACGCTGAAAGCGCGCAAGCTTTGCGACAACGACCGGATCATCTGCGCCGCGCCGGGTTTCATTGCACGATACGAGATGCCCAAATCCGTCGAAGACCTGCGCAAGATGCGCTGGGCGTGTTTGCCTTGGCAGACGCGTTTCGACACTCATGAGGGGCAACTGTCCGTCACGCGACGTATTGCCGTTTCCAACTCGGACATGTTGACCGAAGCCGCAGTGCAGGGGCTGGGGCTGGCGGTCAAATCCCGTCTGGCCGTTCAGCGAGAGCTGCAGCAGGGTACGCTGGTCGAGGTTTTGCCAGGTGCGTTGAAATCCCCATCTGCACCAATTGCCTTTGTTCACGCGGGCAGCAGCACGCCGGGGCGCAAGGTTCGCGCGTTTTCGGACCTTGCAGATCGAGCCTTTCAAGGCGCGCGGCAAAGGCGCTCCTCCGCTTAGGGGGAAAGCACGGAATTTTTCCCTTTGTGGGAATAGGAGGAATGGCTAGGCTTCCGACACCTGTTTTTAGGATTTGAGTAACCGCAGCCAGGACTGCTGATAGGGAGACTGTTTTATGGGAAAACGCGACGATCTGATCGCCAAATACGCCGATGATCTGAAAAACAAATGCGGCATGGATGCCGATATGGACCTGCTGACCAAGGTCACCATCGGGTGCGGTCCGGCGATCTATGACGCCGACGCGTCGACCGTGGCAGCCAGCCAGGACGTTGAGCTGGAGACCGTCAAAAATAATTTCCTCATCAAAAAGCTGGGTCTGGCCGACGGGCCCGAGCTGATGGAGGCCATCAACTCGGTTCTGGAAACCTATGGCATGTCCGAGCGCAACAAGTACCGCGCGGTGGTCTACTACATGCTGACCAAGCATTTCGGCAAAGAATCGGTTTACGGCTAAACGTTACGTTTTCCACCCAAACGCCCGCCTCCCCATCGGCGGGCGTTTTTGTTTTGATTTATATTTTAAGGACTTGGTGTTTGAAGCTGCCTGAGAAAACAGGTTATGGTCCTTATGTGGCCAGGACGGTCAGAACCAACAGATTCCAATACGCGTGTGGTGAGTAGGGAGCACGTGGGGTAGGGAAGGTTCTGCACCGTGCAGGGCCTTCCCTCTGTTTTAGTCGGCCTCAGTCGAGCCCAGGGCGCAGATCACCTGCCATTCGGCTTCAGTGACCGGCTGCACCGATAGACGAGAGTTTTTGACCAGCACCATCTCACCCAGACGTTCATCCGCTTTGATCTGGTCCAGCGTGACGTGAATTTCAAACGGCCTTACCGCTTTGATGTCCACGCATTCCCAGCGTTCGTCATCGGTGGTGCTGTCGGGATGGGCCTCGGCGCAGACTTCGACGATACCAACGATCGCCTTGTCCTTTTGCGAGTGGTAAAAGAACCCGCGATCACCGATTGCCATTTGCCGCATGAAATTGCGCGCCTGATAGTTGCGCACGCCGTCCCATTCTTCTCCGGCATCGCCTTTGGCAACCTGCTGATCCCAGCTCCAGGTCGATGGCTCGGATTTGAACAGCCAGTATGCCATCAGCCGATCACCTTTTTCCACGGGATCAGTTCAACGGATTGGAAAAGACCGGCCTTGGCATAGGGGTCATTGTCGGCCCAGCTTTGTGCAGCGGCCAGATCTTCGACTTCGAGAATAACCAGTGAGCCGATCATCGCGTCTCCGTCCAATAGCGGGCCGGCCTGCGATACAACGCCGGTTTCTTCGATATAGGCCAAATGGGCCGCGCGGTTGTCCAGCCGAGTTTGCAGCGCGCCGGGTTTGTCACGGGCGATGAGGGCGATGAGCATGTTATTCCTCCTTGAGGGGTCGGTTGAGCAGGGTTTCGATAGCTTGCGCCACACTGTAAGCGCCTTGGCTCAGGTCGGCCACTGTGACGCTGATGGGCATGTCCAGACCTTCGTCCTTGGCGATGTCGGCCATGGCGCGGGCGGTGGCGACGCCTTCGACAGTTGTTGTGGTGTCAAAAGGTTCGATTCGACCCAAACACTGGCCAAAACGATAGTTTCGGGACAGTTCGGACGAGCAGGTCAACACCAGATCACCCAGTCCAGAGAGCCCCATCAGCGTCTCTGGCTGCGCGCCGCGCATCAGGGCAAAGCGCTGCATTTCCGCAAATCCGCGGGTCATCAGTGCAGCGCGTGCGCTGTCGCCTAGACCGGCCCCGATGGCAGCGCCACATCCGATGGCTATAACGTTTTTCAATGCGCCGCCGAGTTCCGCTCCGATCACATCGGTGGTGCGGTAGAGGCGTAGATTGGCAGTGGTTAGTTCGGCTTGCAGTGTTCCGAGCAGATCGGCATCTGCACAGGCCAGGGTCAGCGCTGTCGGCAGGCCACGCGCGATGTCATCCGCAAAGCTGGGGCCAGTCAGGAGCGCTGGTCGTGCATCCGGAATGGTTTCGCGGATCACGGAAATCGGACCGAGGCCCGAGGACAGTTCAATCCCCTTGCAGCACGCAACCAGGGTTTTCCCGGCCAGCACCGCCGCGTGTTCCTGCAGTGCATGGCGCAACTGTTGCATCGGCACAGACACCAGAAGGACATCGTTTGCCGCCGCTTCTTTGATATCAGAGGTGACGGTGATGGCATCGGGCAAGGCGACATCGGGCAATCGGTTCTTGTTGATCCGACTATCCTGCATGGCTTTCGCCTGCTCGGCGCTGCGCGACCACAGGGTGACTGGCCCGCTACCGGCCAGTGAGATCGCCAGAGCCGTGCCGAACGCCCCTGATCCCAGAACCGAAACGCTCATGCCTTTGCGCCTTTTTTGCCGCTGCCGAGCATGGCGGGGCTGGTCTGGTCCAAAGGCCAACGGGGTCGCGCTGCAAGATCCAAGCCGTCGCGCGCACCTGTGCGAAACCGTTCCATCCCCGCATAGGCGATCATGGCCGCATTATCGGTGCAAAGTGCAAGCGGCGGGGCGGTGAAACGTGCGCCTTTTTCGGCACAAACAGACTCTAATGCAGAACGAATGGCCGAATTTGCAGCCACACCACCCGCGACGGCAATGACCGGGTCCGATGGGGTCTCGGCCAGATACAGATCCATGGCGCGCCTTGTTTTCTCGGCCAAAGTGTCCACGACTGCCTGCTGAAACCCGGCGCATAGATCGGCGCGATCCTGACGGGTCACGCCACCTTTTTCAGCAACGATCTGATCTCGCATCCGCATCAGCGCGGTTTTCAGCCCTGAGAAAGACAGGTCACATCCGGGCCGGTCCAGTAAGGGCCGGGGAAAGCGGAACCGCTCGGGATCGCCCTGGCGCGCCTCGGCCTCGACCGAGGGTCCACCGGGTTGCGGCAGGCCCAGAAGACGGGCGGTTTTGTCAAAGGCTTCGCCGGGGGCATCGTCTATGGTGCCGCCCAGACGGGTGAATTGCTCGGATCCGTGGGCGATCAGGTGTTGGCAGTGCCCGCCCGAGACCAGCAGCATCAGGTACGGAAAGGCTACTCCATCCGTCAGGCGCGGGGTCAGGGCGTGGCCTGCCAGATGGTTTACCCCAATCAGAGGCAGGCCGGTCGCCGCACTGATCCCCTTGGCGCACATGACGCCGGACATGACCCCTCCGATCAGGCCGGGCCCGGCGGTCACGGCGATGGCGTCCATATCGGCCAGTGTTAGACCCGCATCCTCTAGCGCCTGAACGACACAGCTATCCAGTTTCTCGGCATGGGCGCGCGCGGCGATTTCGGGGACGACGCCCCCATAAGCGCTGTGCAGCTCAGTTTGGCCATGGACAATCGACGACAGCACTTCGGCCTCTTCGCCGTCGGTTTGGCGCACGACGGCGGCGGCTGTGTCGTCACAGCTGCTTTCCAATCCAAGGACGGTAAGTGTTTGCACCATTGGCGTGATCCGTTGCATCATGATTGCCAAGCGGGGTACCACCCTGCGCGGACGCAAACAATCCCAAGGCCGAAGGCGCCGATAGTTGTATTTGTTGATGACCCGCCCTCGCGCCGCCTCGGAGAGGTTTGTTGCGCAGCTTCCGACCCGCGTCAGATCGCGTGTTGAGGTCATCCATTCCCCCATTCTGGAAATCAAACCGCTGGCGGTTCCGATCTGTACGGCTGAGACGCAGGGGCTGATATTCACGTCCTCCAATGCGGTGAATGTGGCAGCCTCGGCGGGTGTGCGCCGGGATTTGCCTGCCTATTGCGTGGGTCCGACCACGACTGCGACCGCCGAAGGCGCGGGCTGGGATGCGCGTATGGTCGGTGGTACGGCGGAAGAGCTTGTGGCCGGTCTTTTGCAGATCAGACCAACAAGCCCGCTGTTGCATCTGCGCGGCGAACACAGCCGGGGCAACATCGCCGAGCGTCTGACCGAGATGGGCGTAACCACGCGCGAACAGGCAGTGTACCAGCAAATTCTGCTGCCGCTCAGCCCCGAGGCAAAGGCCGCATCCGAGGGCGACAGGCCAGTGATCGCGCCTATTTTCTCACCCCGCACCGCGCGACAATTCGCCGACATTTGGGCGGGCACTGCCCCGCTATGGCTGGCCGCAATCAGCGAGGCAACGGCGGAACCCCTTAAATCCTTGGGGTATGAACGTCTGAGGATCGCCAAGGAACCGACGCCCAAGAAGATGCGTAAGGCCGTTAAAAAGCTTGTGAAACACGCGTTGCGGGTTGAGAGAGAGCCGGGTGCAGATTAACTTGGAACAGTCTGTAGTTCTGGTGATTTTAGAATCGATAAGGGGAATTTGACGGTGGCGGGCAAAAAGAAATCCGATCAGGAACCGGTGGAAACCCCGAAATCAGACGATGTGGTCGAAGATGTAAGCGGTGAAACTGAAGGGTCGCCTGTTGACGAAGATGCGCCGAATGAGGACCTGATTTCCGAAGCCGAAGCCGAAGCCGAAGCCGAAGCCGAAGCCGAAGCCGAAGCCGAAGCCGAAGCCGAAGCCGAAGCCGAAGCCGAAGCCGAAGCCGAAGCGTCCGTTGAGCCGTCGGAACCTATGCAGGCCGTTGAGAAACCCGCTGAACCGACCCAGGAACAACGCGGTGGATTTGTTCCGGCCCTGATAGGTGGTGTGATTGCCGCGGGCCTTGGTTTTGCGGCGGCCCAAACGGGGCTGATCTCGTCTGGTGGGTCGGATAACTCGGACGTGATTGCGGCGCTTGAATCGAAGCTCTCGGAACAATCAGACCAGATCGAAGCGCTGACCAAGAAGCTCTCGGATGCGCCGGACGTGTCGGGCCTGACGGAACAGGTTCAGGCGCTGTCGCAAAAGCTGGACCCGGTTGATGCAGATCTGACCGCCGTGAAATCCAGCGTCGAATCTCTGACGGGTCAGATCGCGCCCCTGGCCGACCGGCTGACCGAGCTTGAGAAGGCGCCCATCGCTGCAAACACCTCGACCGAAGCGACCGCTGCTTTTGAAGCTGAACTGAAAAAGCTGCAGGACTCACTGGCGGCGCAACGAGGTGAGGTCGAAAAAATGGTCGCCGATGCGCAGGCGCTCGAGGCTAAAGCAACGGCCGAAGCGCACGCCGCGACCAACCTCGCTATCCTGTCCCGCCTGCATGGACAGTTGGATGCCGGTCAGCCTTATTCGGACCTTGTGAGTGAATTGCAAGCGGGGGGTGTGACGGTGCCGGATGCGCTTTCAGCGCCTGCGGACAAAGGGGTTGAGACGCTGTCGTCCTTGAGGGCCTCATTCCCGGCGGCGGCGCGTACCGCTTTGGCGGATGCGCGTGATGCGGATAAAGGCACGGGCGTGATCGCCTTTTTGCAACGCCAGACCGGCGCGCGATCGGTGACCCCTCAGGATGGGGATGGCCCGGATGCCGTGCTGTCGCGTGCTCAGGCGGCTTTGGCTGATGGTGACGTCGCCTCCGCACTGACTGAATTGAAATCCCTGCCAGAGGCGGCACAAACCGCAATGGCCGATTGGGAACAAGCAGCCCAGACCCGGGTCGCGGCGGTTGAAGCTGCCGATATGCTTGCTTCCGACCTGAACTCGAACTGAAGGACCTGCCATGCTGTGGTCATTGTTTAAGATCCTTGTTTTTGTTGCGATTATCGGCCTTCTGGCTTTGGGTGGTCACTTCCTCATGCAAACCAGCGGCGGGGTTCAGATCACGGTCGCCGGAGTGGAATACACGCTGGGGCCGCTGCAATCGGTGATCGCGCTGGGCGTGCTGGTTTTTGGCGTCTGGTTGTTCTTCAAACTGCTGGGCCTGCTGATCGCGACGCTGAAATTCCTCAATGGCGATGAAACCGCCTTGTCACGCCATTTCGACCGCAGCCGCGAACGGCGCGGATATGAGGCACTGTCCGACGGTCTCATGGCGTTAGCATCGGGCGAGGGTCGCATGGCGATGGCCAAGGCCTCTAAGGCCGAGAAACTGCTGAACAAGCCGGAACTGACCAACTTGTTGGTCGCGCAAGCGGCCGAGATGACGGGCGACACCAAAAAGGCTTCGGAGACCTACAAAAAGCTGGTGACCAATAGCGCAACGCGCTTTGTCGGTGTGCGCGGTATCATGAAACAGAAGCTGGCCGAGGGCGATGACGAAACCGCGCGCAAACTGGCCGAGAAGGCCCTCGCGCTAAAGCCGCGCCATGAGGAAACGCAAGATGTCTTGCTCAACCTGCAAACCAAGGCACAGGATTGGGCCGGAGCGCGGTCGACTCTGACGTCGAAGCTGAAGGCCGGGTACCTGCCGCGCGACGTGTTCAAACGGCGCGACGCGGTTCTGGCCCTGTCCGAGGCCCAGGGCATTCTGGACGACGGAGCAAGCGTCGAGCAACAAGAACAAGCCATCGAGGCCAACCGCCTGTCACCCGATCTGGTGCCCGCCGCCGCCATGGCTGCGCGGGCCTATATCGAAAAAGGCAAACCGCGCGCGGCGACCAAGATCCTCAAGAAAGCGTGGGAGGTTCAGCCCCACCCCGATCTCGCCCATGCCTTTGCCGAGATTGCACCGGAGGAGTCGGCTCAGGACCGTATCAAGCGGTTCACCGCGCTGACCCGTATCCACCCTGAGAACATGGAAACCCGCCTGATTCTGGCCGAATTGAACATCGTCGCCGAGGACTTCCCCGAAGCGCGTCGCGCGCTGGGGGATGTGGTGGAGAAACAGGCTGATGCCCGTGGATACACGTTGATGGCGGCCATCGAGCGCGGCGAAGGTGCCTCGGACGCGGTTGTTCAGGGTTGGCTGGCCAAGGCCTTGACGGCGCCGCGTGGGCCGCAATGGGTGTGCGAGAACTGTCACGACATTCAGCCCGAATGGGGCCCGGTCTGCCAGAATTGCGGCAGCTTCGATACGCTCAGCTGGCAGACACCTCAGACGCCCGAGATCGCCACAGCCACAGGTGTGCATATGTTGCCTTTGATTGTGGGCGCGCTGGAAGACAAAGCCTCTGCCGAAGAAGAACCCGAGACCGAAGAGGATGTCCCTGCTGAGGTGATCGAGCTGAACGCCGATACGGTCGATGAGACCGCAGAGAAGCAGGCCTGACCCAAACGGCCTGATCTTTTCCAGCCCGCAGCAGCTTTGCAAAAGATGAAAGTGTAAGTCTGTGGCGCCTCTCAAAAGGGCGCAGTTCTGGGGTATTTAACGCCAGTGTGACGGGTTTCACTGACTCTCCGGCAGCATTTGCCGCATTCTCTCGATGAATCGACCAAGCGTCTTAGATTGAGGAGAAACCAAATGAAAATTGATGAAAAAGGCCTGGATAAATTTGAGAAAGAAGCGGACAAGCTCGCGGCGGCGATTGTGCAGCAGTCCAAAATTATTGATCAGGCGGAAAAGGCGTCTCCGGTCGCGAAGAAAACACTGGCACCGTTGAAAAAGGCAATTGCAGTGGCGATGAAGCAAGGCAAAGCTGCGCAGAAGGCCATTTCGACTGCGAAGAAGAAAAAATGTATGGACGAAAAGGCCAACAAAGACCTTCTGGTTCAGGTGTCGAAAGCTGCCAAGACTGCATCGGCGGCCAAGAAATTGATCGGTCACGAGGCAACGCATGTGGTGCAACAGGCCGTCCCGAAAGCGAAGCCGAAGCAAATGGAAAAGACCTTCGACGAAAAGCTGAAGTTCTGGCAAAACCTAGAAAAGAAAGCCAAGTAAATCTGAGACATAGGCCGGGGCCTGCGCAGAGCACTGCTTTGCGAGGCCCTGACGTCAACGCTCAAGGCATGAAATGCTGTGCGTGTGGTTGGATCTGAGACTGAATTCCCCAAACACACGGGCTATTTCCACGCCGCAAATGCGAGTAATCGATACAATTTAGGGGGATTTGGTGCCCAGGAGAGGACTCGAACCTCCACGTCCATACGGACACTAGCACCTGAAGCTAGCGCGTCTACCAATTCCGCCACCTGGGCAGGTGTCGTGAGGGGGCGTTTAAGCCCAGCGGCGGGGAGGGTCAACCAGATTCGGACAGATTTTTGAAAGTTTTTTGAACCACGCCGCTCGGCCCCTTTTCACAGTGGGTTTCTTCGCAGGACACGCGGCGATTTGATGCCTTGTTTCAAAGGGGTTCGGGCGCTACTTCTACGTCAAAGCCACGCAGCAGGAGCCATCGAATGTCGAAACTGGTCACGATCTACGGAGGGTCAGGGTTTGTCGGGCGCTACATCGCGCGCCGTATGGCGGCCAAAGGGTGGCGCGTCCGAGTCGCCGTGCGACGCCCGAACGAGGCCATGTTCGTGAAACCCTATGGCGTTGTGGGTCAGGTTGAACCGGTTTTTTGCAACATCCGGGATGACGCTTCGGTGCAGTTGGCCATGCAGGGTGCAGAAGCGGTTGTGAATTGCGTGGGTGTTCTGAACGAACTGGGCAAGAACGGGTTTGATGCAGTGCAGGCCGAAGGGGCCGAACGCATCGCGCGTCTTGCGTCCGAGAATGGCGTGGAGCGGATGGTTCATATCTCGGCCATTGGTGCAGATGCCGAGTCGGCCAGCGCTTATTCCCGCACCAAAGCTGCGGGTGAGGCCGGAGTTCTGGCTCATATGCCCGATGCAGTAATCCTGCGCCCTTCGATCATTTTTGGTACCGAGGATCAGTTCTTCAACCGGTTCGCCGCGATGACGCGGTTCGGGCCGTTTTTGCCTCTGGTCGGGGCCGAGACGCGGTTTCAACCGGTCTATGTGGATGATGTGGCGCAGGCGGCCGAGCAGGGTGTCTTGGGGAAAGCGGCCTCGGGCATTTATGAGCTGGGCGGTCCTGAGGTGAAAACCTTCCGGGCTTTGATGCAGCAAATGCTGGAGGTGATTCATCGGCGCCGGGTGATTCTGGGTGTGCCGTTCTTTGCCGCCAAGATCATGGCCGGTGTGTTGGATATTCTGAAATTCGTCAGCTTCCAGCTGTTCTCGAATCCGATCCTGACGCAGGATCAGCTGAAGAACCTTCGACAAGACAATGTAGTCGGTGACAGCGCCAAGGGCTTTGCGGATCTGAGGATTGTGCCCACTACGTTGGATGCTGTTCTGCCCGAATACCTGTGGAAATTCCGCCCCTCAGGTCAGTATGACGACATTCAGAACTCGGCCAAGAATTTGCGGACCTGATCAGCTATAGGCGATCACCAGCAGGATCGCGCCAAGAATGACGCGATAGATGACATAGGGCGTGAAGCTGACACTGCGCAGCAGGCGCATCATCAGGCTGAGTGCTAACAGGGCCGACACAAAGGCAAAGAGGGCGGCGATCGCTCCGTCTTTGGCCAGCTGCGCGTCGGCCTGGTGGGCTACGTCAAGGGATAGCAACACGCCTGAGGCGATGATGGTCGGGATCGACATAAGCATGGCGAGGCGTGCGCCTTCTTCCCGTGTATAGCCCAGATTCCGTGCCCCGGTGATGGTGATGCCCGACCGGGATGTCCCCGGAATCAGGGCGATTGCCTGCCAAAGTCCCATGATGGCCGCGTCACGCAGACTCCAATCGGCGGCGATCTTGGTCTGGGGGCCTTTCTGGTCCATCCAATAGAGCAGCAGCCCAAACAGCAGCATGGTCCAGCCGATGACGGCGATGGATCGCAGCGCCTCGGTCAGGCCGGTCAGGTAAAGGACCAGCCCAGCGAGGACTGTCGGAATCGTTGCCACGATCAACCCCAGCGCCAACCGTGCCTGCGCCGTGTCGGTGCGCCCAGATAGCGCGGCAGGCAGCCCGCGGATTGCTTGTTTGACGTCGGACCAGAAGTAAAAAACAACCGCACCCAGCGTGCCCACATGAACTGCCACGTCGATGGTTTGGCCCTGATCCTGCATCCCGGTCAGGTTGGGAAGCAAGATCAGATGGCCGGACGAGGAGACAGGCAGAAATTCAGTAAGCCCCTGAATGATCGCCACGAGAATCAAGTGAAAGAGACTCATTTACCCTGCCGCACTGCCATCAAATTGCTTTGAGTTCATGGGTATTCTGGTGGTGTCGAAAAGGAAAGATGATAGATAGGTCCGTATCGGACATAAAAATAGAAGAAAAAAGCAAATATTTTACGCGCCAGCCGAGATTTTTCTTAATTAGGTCAGTATATATGACTTTTCATATCCAGGGCGATCTCATAAAGAGATGCTTCCTAGCCAATTCATGGAGTCGGACCCGTGGCAAAGCAACCGATGTTGAAATTTGTGCAGATTGACCGTGTCATGCCTGAAAAGCGTGCCGCCGACGACCGCAAAGAAGACTTTGACGAAATCTACGCGGAATTCGCATCGGCCAAGGCCGCAGAGCAAGCCAGTCGCTGCAGCCAATGTGGTGTGCCCTATTGCCAATCGCATTGCCCGTTGCACAACAACATCCCCGACTGGTTGCGCCTGACAGCGACAGGTCGCCTGGAAGAGGCCTACGCGACCAGTCAGGCCACCAACACATTCCCCGAGATCTGTGGCCGTATCTGTCCTCAGGATCGCTTGTGCGAGGGCAACTGCGTGATTGAACAGTCGGGCCACGGCACGGTCACCATCGGGACAATTGAAAGATACATCACCGACACCGCTTGGGACAAAGGCTGGGTGAAGCCCGTCGTTCCGACCGCTGAACGCGGCGAAAGTGTGGGCATCATCGGCGGAGGCCCGGGTGGCCTGGCGGCAGCCGACATGCTGCGCCGTGCCGGTATCCAAGTCACAGTTTATGACCGCTATGACCGTGCGGGCGGCTTGTTGATGTACGGTATCCCTGGCTTCAAGCTCGAGAAAGACATCGTCCAGCGCCGCAATGACCTGTTGGCCGAAGGCGGGGTGGAGTTCGTTCTGAACTGCGACGTGGACGCCGCCAAATTTGACGAAATTCGCGCCAAGCATGACGCCGTGATCATCGCAACCGGCGTTTACAAGTCGCGTGATCTGTCCATGCCGGGCAGCGGATTGACGGGTATCGAGAAGGCGATCGACTTCTTAACCGCCTCGAATCGCAAAAGCTTTGGTGACGCGGTCGAAAATTTCGACAATGGCCGACTGAACGCCGACGGCAAGAAAGTTGTCGTTATCGGCGGTGGCGACACGGCGATGGACTGTGTGCGCACCTCGATCCGTCAAGGCGCGACCTCGGTCAAATGCTTGTACCGCCGTGACCGTGCCAACATGCCCGGCTCGCAGCGAGAAACGCAGAACGCCGAGGAAGAAGGCGTGGTATTCGAATGGCTTAGCGCGCCAAAGGGTTTCGTCGGCGATGACAAAGTTACCGGCGTGATGGTGCAGAAGATGCGCCTTGGACAACCGGATGCGTCGGGTCGTCAGGCCCCTGAGGTGATCGAAGGTGCCGACTATGTCGAGGACGCCGATCTGGTGATCAAGGCGCTGGGTTTTGAGCCCGAAGACTTGCCCACGTTGTTCGGTCAGCCCGATCTGCCGGTCACGCGCTGGGGCACCATCAAAGCGGCCTTCCAGACCGGTGAAACCGAGATGGACGGCGTCTATGCCATTGGTGACATCGTGCGCGGAGCCTCTCTGGTCGTCTGGGCGATCCGGGATGGCCGAGATTGCGCTGATGCCATCATTGAGCGGTTCAATGCCAAGGCGGTGGTCGCAGCTGAATAACTGCCATCGTCGAAGTTCAACATTTTCCCAAAGGGATACGCGTTCGATCCAGAACGCCAGCCAAAGACCAAAACCAGGGATCCGGCAATCCGTGCCCCCTTGGAAGCAGGAGACAGCGAATGACCAAATTTGATGCCGATTGGGTGCGCGCCGAGGAAACCAAGCGCAAGTGGATGGCGGAAAACGGTCTTTATTCCGAAGAGGAAGAGCATTCCTCATGCGGTGTGGGCCTTGTGGTGTCCGTCGATGGTAAGCCTTCGCGTAAGGTTGTTGATGCGGGGATCGATGCCCTGAAGGCGATCTGGCACCGGGGCGCTGTCGATGCGGATGGCAAGACAGGTGACGGCGCGGGTATCCACGTTCAAATTCCTGTTCCATTCTTCTACGATCAGATTCGTCGCACCGGTCACGAACCCAACCTGGATGAGCTGATCGCGGTTGGTCAGGTCTTTCTGCCTCGCACCGATTTTGGCGCGCAGGAAAGCTGCCGGACCATCGTGGAAACCGAAGTTTTGCGGATGGGCTACTATATCTATGGCTGGCGTCACGTGCCGGTTGATGTCACCTGTCTGGGCGACAAGGCCAACGCGACCCGTCCTGAAATCGAGCAAATCCTGATCTCCAACTCGAAAGGCGTGAACGAAGAGACGTTCGAGCGTGAGTTGTATGTTATCCGTCGTCGCATCGAAAAAGCGGCTGCGGCTGCTGGGATTTCTGGTCTCTATCTGGCTTCGCTGTCCTGCCGCTCGATTATCTACAAGGGCATGATGCTG
This sequence comes from Ruegeria sp. AI3, assembly GCF_056541245.1. Lineage (NCBI taxonomy): Bacteria > Pseudomonadati > Pseudomonadota > Alphaproteobacteria > Rhodobacterales > Roseobacteraceae > Ruegeria > Ruegeria sp. AI3. The sequence goes on along the minus strand of NZ_JBQFYA010000013.1, from coordinate 23,994 downwards.
GCTGAACAGGTCGCGGTTTTCTACCCAGACCTGATGGACGAACGCTTTGAGTCGGCCTTTGCGATCTATCATCAGCGCTATTCGACCAACACCTTCCCACAATGGTGGCTGGCCCAACCCTTCCGCATGCTGGCGCACAATGGTGAGATCAACACGCTGAAGGGCAACATCAACTGGATGAAGAGTCATGAGATCCGCATGGCGTCCTCGACCTTTGGCGACTATGCCGAGGATATCAAACCAATTATCGCAGGCGGATCGTCCGACTCGGCCGCATTAGACTCGGTTTTTGAGGTTCTGGTGCGCGCGGGCCGCTCTGCGCCTATGGCGAAAACCATGCTGGTGCCGGAAAGCTGGTCTAAGCAGGCAGTTGAGCTGCCGCAGGCGTGGCGCGACATGTATTCCTACTGCAACTCAGTGATGGAGCCATGGGACGGCCCCGCCGCCTTGGCCATGACCGATGGTCGCTGGGTCTGCGCCGGTCTGGACCGGAACGGCCTACGCCCGATGCGCTATGTGGTGACGGGCGATGGTCTGGTCATCGCCGGGTCCGAGGCCGGGATGGTCCCGATTGATGAGGCCTCGGTGACTGAAAAAGGCGCTCTGGGTCCGGGTCAGATGCTGGCAGTGGACATGAAGCGCGGCAAGCTTTACCGGGACAAACAGATCAAGGACAAACTGGCCCGCGCCCTGCCATTTGGTGAGTGGGTCAACAAGATCAACGATCTGGATGACGCCCTGGCCGGCGTGACTGAGACCGCCAAGTTCCGTGGAGAAGAGCTGCGCAAGCGTCAGATCGCGGCTGGCTACTCGATCGAAGAGCTGGAGCAGATTCTCGCGCCGATGGCCGAGGACGGTAAGGAGTCACTGGCTTCGATGGGGGATGACACGCCCTCGGCTGTACTATCCAAGCAGTACCGCCCGCTGAGCCATTTCTTCCGCCAGAACTTCAGCCAGGTGACAAACCCACCCATCGACAGCTTGCGGGAATACCGCGTGATGTCGCTGAAAACGCGGTTCGGTAACCTGAAAAACGTGCTGGACGAGGACAGCAGCCAAACCGAAATCGTGGTGCTGGGCAGCCCCTTTGTTGGCAACGCGCAGTGGGACAAACTGGTTGAGACCTTCGGCTCTCCTCTTGCGGAAATCGACTGTAGCTTTGAGCCTGGTCGTGGCGCGCTGAGCGCCGCTTTGGCCCGTGTTAGAGCCGAAGCAGAGGAGGCTGTGCGCTCGGGCGCGGGGCATCTGGTGCTGTCCGACATGAACTCGGGGCAGGGCCGTGTGGCCATGCCGATGATCTTGGCGACCAGCGCGGTGCATTCGCATCTGACGCGGCAAGGACTTCGGACCTTCTGCTCGCTGAACGTGCGTTCGGCTGAATGTGTTGATCCGCACTACTTTGCGGTTCTGATCGGCTGCGGCGCGACCGTGGTGAACGCATATCTGGCTGAGGATTCGCTGGCCGACCGGATTGACCGTGGTCTGCTGGAAGGCACGCTGACCGAGAACGTCGCGCGCTATCGAGAGGCCATCGATCAGGGTCTGCTGAAGATCATGGCCAAGATGGGCATCTCGGTGATCTCGTCCTATCGCGGCGGTCTGAACTTTGAGGCTGTTGGCCTTAGCCGTGCTATGGTTGCCGAATACTTCCCCGGTATGACCAGCCGGATTTCAGGCATCGGTGTCACGGGTATTCAGGCCAAGGTCGAAGAAATCCATGCCAAGGCATGGGACAACGGCTTGGACGTGCTGCCCATCGGTGGGTTCTACAAAGCCCGGCAGTCGGGCGAGACCCACGCGTGGGAAGCGACCTCGATGCACATGATGCAGATGGCGTGTAACAAGGCCTCCTACGAGCTGTGGAAGCAGTATTCGGCCAAGATGCAGTCGAACCCGCCGATCCACCTTCGCGATCTGATGGATTTCAAACCGCTGGGCAAACCAGTGCCGATCGAAGAGGTCGAATCGATCACCTCGATCCGCAAACGCTTTGTAACGCCGGGCATGTCGCTGGGCGCGCTGTCGCCCGAGGCGCACAAGACGCTGAACGTGGCGATGAACCGGATTGGTGCGAAATCCGACTCGGGTGAAGGTGGTGAAGACCCGGCACACTTTGTGCCGGAACCCAATGGCGACAACCCGTCGGCCAAGATCAAACAGGTGGCTTCGGGCCGGTTCGGCGTGACTGCCGAGTATCTGAACCAGTGTGAAGAGCTTGAGATCAAGGTCGCCCAGGGCGCCAAACCGGGTGAGGGTGGTCAGCTGCCCGGCATGAAGGTTACCGACCTGATCGCGCGTCTGCGGCACTCGACCAAAGGTGTGACGCTGATCTCGCCGCCGCCGCACCACGACATCTACTCGATCGAGGATCTGGCGCAGTTGATCTACGATCTCAAGCAGATCAACCCGCGTTGCAAGGTAACGGTGAAGCTGGTGGCGTCCTCGGGCGTGGGCACGATTGCTGCCGGTGTGGCCAAGGCGAAAGCGGATATCATCCTGATTTCGGGCCACAATGGCGGCACCGGTGCATCGCCTGCGACCTCGATCAAATATGCCGGTCTTCCGTGGGAGATGGGTCTGACCGAGGCGCATCAGGTTCTGGCGATGAACAACCTGCGCGACCGCGTGACCCTGCGGACCGATGGTGGCCTGCGGACCGGTCGTGACATCGTCATGGCAGCGATGATGGGTGCCGAGGAATATGGCATTGGCACCGCAGCACTTATCGCGATGGGCTGTATCATGGTGCGTCAGTGCCAGTCGAACACCTGCCCGGTCGGAGTGTGTACGCAGGACGAAAGCCTGCGCGCCAAGTTCACCGGCAACGCGGATAAGGTCGTCAACCTGATCACCTTCTACGCGCAGGAAGTACGCGAGCTGCTGGCCAGCCTCGGTGCGCGTTCGATTGATGAGATCATCGGTCGGGCCGATCTGCTGGATCAGGTCAGCCGTGGCTCGGCCCATCTGGACGATCTGGACCTGAACCCGCTGCTGATCACTGTCGATGGCGCGCATGACATCGTCTACAACCGTGACAAGGACCGCAACGCAGTGCCAAATACTTTGGACGCCGAGATCGTTCGCGACGCTGCGCGGTTCCTGAAAGACGGTGAAAAGATGCAGCTGTCTTACGCGATCCAGAACACGCACCGGACCGTGGGTACACGCGTCTCCAGCCATATCGTTCAGAACTTCGGTATGAGAAACACGTTCCAGGACGACCACCTGCATGTGAAACTGCAGGGTTCGGCAGGTCAGTCGCTGGGGGCCTTTGCGGCACCGGGTCTGAAGCTGGAAGTGTCGGGTGACGCCAACGACTATGTCGGCAAAGGTCTGTCAGGTGGCATGATCGTTGTCCGCCCACCGCAGGTCAGCCCGCTGAAGGCAGATGACAACACGATCATCGGCAACACTGTTCTGTACGGCGCAACCGATGGGCAGCTGTTTGCCGCTGGTCGCGCGGGTGAGCGGTTCGCGGTGCGAAACTCGGGCGCCAAAGTGGTGATTGAGGGCTGTGGCTCGAACGGGTGTGAATACATGACCGGTGGTGTCGCGGTGATCCTGGGTGATATTGGGGCCAACTTTGGTGCAGGTATGACCGGCGGCATGGCCTATCTGTATGATCCGGAGGGCAAGGCGCAGGCGTTGATGAACATGGAAACGCTGGTGACCTGCCCGGTGACCGTCGACCATTGGGAAGATCAGTTGAAATCCCTGATCGAGCGTCACGCGGCGGAAACCTTCAGCCGGAAGGCCTCGGACATCCTTCAGCATTGGGATGTGGAAAAGGCGAACTTCCTGCAGGTCTGCCCGAAAGAGATGCTGAACAAGCTCAGCCATCCTCTGACAAACGAAGTGGCTGCGGTTCCGGCCGAATAGGTCGGGCGCAGACATAAACAATAAGGACCCGCGCTTCTGAGGTGGAGCGCGGGTCTTTTTTGTATTTCGCGGCGGACACAGTCGCGCGGTCCAATCCGCCGATCCGGAATTCCGCCGTTCCCAAGACCGGCGCGGCGGCGTATAGCAAAACCATGGCAAAGAAAGCAGCCCGCAAGAAAAGCGGCAGAAAAAGTAAGGCAGGCAAGGGGCAAAAGACACGGTCGCTCTGGTCCCGTATCCGGCGATGGATGATCTATTCCGCGCTGGGCGTTGCGGCGTTTCTGGTGGCTTTGGTGGTTCTGTACTCGGTCGTGAACCCTCCGATCACGCATACGATCTGGTCTGAGTGGCGTCGCCTTGGAAAGGTTGAGCGCGAGTGGGTCACGATGGATGAGATCGCTCCGATCATGGCGCGTTCAGTCGTGGCGGCTGAGGATGCGAATTTCTGCCTGCATTGGGGTTTTGACGTCGAAGCCATTCGTGACGCTTTGGAGGGGGGCGGGACCCGAGGGGCCTCGACCATCACGCAGCAGGTGGTGAAGAATGTCTTTCTGTGGCAGGGGCGCAGTTGGGTGCGAAAGGCGATGGAAACTACGATCACGCCAGTGGTCGAGATTTTCTGGAGCAAACAGCGCATTCTTGAGGTCTATCTAAACGTCGCGGAAACCGGGACGGGCCTGTTTGGGGTTGAGGCTGCGGCGCAGCGGAACTTTGGTGTCAGCGCGGCGCAACTGACCCCGACGCAGGCGGCGCGGCTTGCGGCGATCCTGCCCTCGCCCCGCAAGCGCTCGGTGACGGACCCGTCGGTTTTCACCCGCAGGCGGGCGGCGGCCATCCTGCAAGGGGCGGCTACCATCCGCGCAGATGGTCGCGCGGATTGTTTCGAGGATTGAATCCCACGCCCTGCCGAGGCTAAAGCTGAGGGGTACTCATTGGTTTGATTGGATGTCCATGGCGCGTTTGTTTCACGTTCCCCTCTCTCCTTACTGTCGTAAGGTTCGGCTGTCTCTGGCCGAAAAGAAGATCGAAGTTGAGCTGGTCGAAGAGCGGTATTGGGAACAAGATCCGGATTTCCTGCGTCGAAACCCGGCTGGCAAAGTGCCGGTTTTGCGGTTGGACGGGCAGATCATGTCCGAGAGTGCGGCGATTTGTGAGTATATCGAGGACACGCGCCCAGAACCGCCCTTGATGCCCAAGACCGCCGAAGCGCGGTATGAGGTGCGGCGATTGGTGGGCTGGTTCGATGACAAGTTTCATCACGAGGTGACTTCGAAACTTCTGTATGAGCGGGTCAACAAGAAGATGACCGGACAGGGCTATCCGGACAGCAAAAACGTCAAAGAAGGCGCGCGGGCGATCAAGTATCACTTGGACTACATGGCGTGGTTGCTGGATCATCGTCGCTGGTTGGCCGGGGATCAGATGACGCTGGCGGATTTCGCGGCGGCGGCGCATTTGTCGGCGCTGGACTATATCTCGGACGTGGATTGGAATCGCAGCGCGGCGGTGAAGGATTGGTACGCCAAGATCAAATCGCGGCCGGCGTTCCGGTCGATTCTGGCGGATCAGGTGCCGGGATTTCGGCCTCCGCCCCATTACGCCGATCTGGATTTCTGATAGGGTGGCAAAGGGGGGCTGTCTGCCCCCCATCGCGCCAGAGGCGCGATTCCCCCCGAGGATATTTTTAGCCAGATGAAGAGCGGATCGGGTTTAAAGGACAAACTGGTGGCGCAGGCTTTGGCCGAGGGGTTTGTCTCGTGCCGGGTGTGTCGCCCTTGGGACGTGCCGCAGGTGCCAGCGCAGTTGGAGGCCTTTTTGGGGGCCGGGTATCACGGGCAGATGGGCTGGATGGCGGAGCGCACGCATTGGCGTGGGGATCCGGCGGCCCTTTGGCCCGAGGCGCGTTCGGTGATCATGCTGGCCGAAAGCTACACGCCCGAGCATGATCCGACCGAGGTTTTGGCCCATCCGGAGCGCGGTGCGATTTCTGTCTATGCGCAGAACAAGGACTACCACGATCTGGTCAAGAAGCGGCTGAAACGATTGGCCCGTTGGTTGATTGCCGAAGCGGGTGGTGAGGTTAAGGTTTTTGTGGACACCGCCCCGGTTCCCGAAAAGGCTTTGGGTCATGCAGCCGGGTTGGGGTGGCAGGGCAAACACACCAATCTGGTCAGCCGAGAATGGGGCAATTGGTGCTTTATAGGCTCTGTTTTTACAACTTTGGACCTCCCGGCGGATATGGCGGAAGTTGACCATTGTGGGTCGTGCCGTGCCTGTTTGGACAGTTGTCCGACAGATGCCTTTCCCGCCCCGTATCAACTGGATGCGCGCCGGTGTATCTCCTACCTGACGATTGAGCACAAAGGCCCGGTTGAGGAAGAACTGCGTGGCAAGATGGGCAATCGGATTTACGGCTGCGATGATTGTTTGGCTGCGTGCCCTTGGAACAAGTTTGCAGTGGCGGCCAGCGACATTCGATATGCGGCGCGGGAGGATCTGAAGGCTCCGGCCCTGGCTCATCTGGCGGTGTTGGATGATGCCGCGTTTCGGGCAAAATTCTCGGGCTCTCCGATCAAGCGGATCGGGCGAGACCGGTTCGTACGCAATGTTCTCTATGCCATTGGCAACTCGGGTCGGGCCGAATTGCGGGCTGTGGCGCAGGGCTTGGCGGATGATCCCGATCCGACTGTGGCCGATGCCGCGCGCTGGGCGGTGGAACAGCTAGGTTAAATGCCGCAAATAGGCTGGACGTGTCGGTCCAAACCGCTACACCCATCTGCAGCGAACAGATGGAGGACCCGATGGCGCTGGCTTTGGGGGTAGATACGGGCGGGACCTATACCGATGCGGTGTTGATCCGGGATGAGCGTGAGGTGATCGCCTCGGCCAAGTCCCTGACCACTCGGGCGGACCTGGCGATTGGGGTGGGTAAGGCGATCTCGGCCGTTTTGGACGAGGCGCAGGTGACGCCGGATCAGATCTCGATGGCGTCTCTGTCGACGACGCTGGCCACCAATGCTCTGGTCGAGGGGCAGGGCGGTCGCGTGGCCTTGATCTATATCGGGTTCAAGGAAAGCGATCTTGAGAAGCATGGTCTGAGGGATGCTTTGAAAGGTGATCCGGCGCTTGTTGTTGCAGGTGGGCACAGCCATGCCGGCGGTGAGGTCGCAAAGCTGGATGTTGAAGTCTTGGAGGCGTTTTTAGACTCTCACAAAGGGGTTTCTGGCTTTGCCGTGGCAGCCCAGTTCGCGACACGCAACCCGGCGCACGAGTTGGAAGCGGCGCGGATCATAGCCGAAAAGACCGGAGCGCCGGTCACCTGCTCGCACCAATTGTCGGCCAAGTTGAACGGGCCAAAGCGTGCCGTCACGGCCGTTTTGAATGCGCGGTTGATCGGGATGATTAATCGGCTGATCGGGCGCGCTCAGGATCAGTTGCTTTCTTTGGACATTACCGCTCCGATGATGGTCGTGCGCGGGGACGGGGCTTTGATGAGCGCGGAACAGGCGCGGGAGCGGCCGATTGAAACGATTCTGAGTGGTCCTGCCGCCTCGATCGTCGGGGCGCGGTGGTTGACGGGGGCAGAGAATGCTCTGGTCTCTGATATCGGCGGTACGACGACGGATGTGGCGCTGATCCGCGATGGGAAGCCCGCGATTGATCCGGCGGGCGCGCAGGTTGGTGGGTTCCGCACAATGGTTGAGGCCGTCGCGATGCGGACTCATGGTTTGGGCGGCGACAGTCAGGTTCATGTCATGACCGAAGGCTTGAAGGGCGGCGTTTTCCTTGGGCCACGGCGGGTGCTGCCGGTTTCACTGATCGCGTCTGAGGCACCGGAGGTGGTGCATGCGATACTCAACGAGCAGCTGCGCTCAACCACGGTGGGCGAGCATGACACACGGTTTGCTCGCCGCGTTCCGGGGGTGCATGCCGATGGGATCGGTGCGCGGGAAGAGGCGTTACTGGACCGGCTGGGCGATCAGGTCCTGCCCCTCAGCGGACTATTGCGGACGCGGATGGAGAATGGCGCGCTGAACCGTTTGGTGGATCGCGGAATCGTTCAGGTTTCGGGGATCACGCCATCTGATGCCAGCCATGTTCTTGGCCGGGTCGAGGCGTGGGACGCAGATGCCGCACGCAAGGCGCTGGAACTGGTTGCGCGCAAACGGGTTGGGTCGGGTGACATGCTGGCGGCGACACCGGAACACCTGGCGCTGATGATCATCGACCAACTGACAGAACAGACCAGTTTGACCTTGTTAGAGACTGCTTTTGCTGAAGAGGCAGACGATTTCGGTCTACCCCCGAAGGAGCTTGCCCGGCATGTCCTGACCCAACGTGGATTGGCGCAGCACCGAGGGTTGCTGGCGCTGGATGCGGCGTTGAATGTGGATGTGGTGGGATTGGGTGCCTCGGCCCCAAGCTACTATCCGGCGGTTGGGGAGCGGCTGCGTTGCAAAATCGTTCTGCCCGAACATGCAGGCGTGGCCAACGCCATCGGGGCGGTGGTCGGGCGGCTGACTCTGCGGCGGTCGGGAACCATTACCTCGCCTGCCGAAGGGCAGTACCGTGTTCATCTGGAGGACGGCCCGAAGGACTTCAACGCCTCGGATGAGGCTTTGGCGTTGCTGGAAAAGATCCTCCGAGATGAGACGGAAGGGGCCGTGCGCGAGGCGGGTGCTGAAGATATCCGAGTGGTTGTCGACCGCGATATCCGAACCGCCCGCGTGGAAGAGCGTGAGGTGTTTGTCGAGGCGATGTTGACCGTCGAGGCCAGCGGTCGACCGCGTGTCGCCACGGGTTAACCCCCTTCGGAACCCGAAAGGGACCAAGCGTCATTCAGCCGCGTCGCGTTTGGGCAGGACCCAATCGGGGCGCGGGAAGTGGCAGGTATAGCCGTTTGGAATGCGTTCCAGATAATCCTGATGTTCGGGTTCGGCGTCCCAGAAGTCACCCACGGGTTCAAGTTCGGTGACGACCTTGCCGGGCCACAATCCACTGGCGTTCACATCCGCGATTGTGTCCAGAGCCACCTGCTTTTGCGCGTCATCCACATAATAGATCGCTGAACGGTAGCTCATTCCAAGATCATTGCCCTGACGATTCGGTGTCGTCGGGTCGTGGATCTGAAAGAAGAACTCCAGCAGATCGCGATAGGTGATATGAGAGGGATCAAAGAAAATCTCGATCCCTTCGGCATGGGTTCCGTGGTTGCGATAAGTGGCGTTTGGCACGTCGCCGCCGGTATATCCGACACGCGTGCGGGAGACGCCGGGCAGTTTGCGGATCAAATCCTGCATGCCCCAAAAGCAGCCACCGGCCAGAACAGCGCGTTCGATACTCATTGGATGTCCTCCACATGGATCAGGTATTCACCGTAACCTTCGTCCTCCATCTCGTCGCGATGGATGAACCGCAGTGCGGCAGAGTTAATGCAATAGCGCAGACCACCATGTTCGCGCGGGCCGTCCGGGAAGACGTGGCCCAGATGGCTGTCACCGTGTTTTGAGCGGACCTCGGTGCGGATCATACCATGGGTGGTGTCGCGAAACTCTTCCACATGCTCATGGATGATTGGCTTTGTGAAACTGGGCCAGCCGCAGCCGGATTCGTATTTGTGCGTCGAGGCAAACAGCGGCTCGCCCGATACGATATCCACGTAGATGCCGGGCTCTTTATTGCCCAGATATGCGCCGGTTCCGGGACGTTCGGTGCCGCTGCGCTGGGTGACGTGAAACGCCTCGGGGGACAGAGCGGCAACGACCGCAGGGTCCTTGGTGTAGCGGGACATGGCTCCTCCGTTCAATTGGAATGGTTGAGTAGTATTTGGGCATAAAATTTCGGAAATCAAAATCATATTTCAAACCCCTCGCGCGCATGTGCGGTTGATCCAGAAGGGGGTTTTTACCGTATTCTTAATACTAAGGAGGTTTTGCCATGTTTCGTGTGTTGCTGCTAAGCGTTCTTTTGTTGATCGGTCGCGGCGTTCAAGCCGCGCCCTTGATGGCCGAGTTTGCGTCGATCGACGGGGGTGTCTTGTCCCTTGAGGCGTGGCGCGGTCAGCCGGTTCTGGTGGTCAATACCGCATCGCAATGCGGCTTCACCGGTCAATACGCGGATTTGCAGAAGATGCATGAAACCTATGGCAAACGCGGTTTGGTGGTGCTTGCGGTCCCATCAGATTCCTTCAATCAGGAATTGGAAACAGCAAGCGAAGTCAAAGCCTTCTGCGAGATGAACTACGGCCTGACACTGCCGATGGCCGATATCACTCCGGTCAAGGGGCCAAAGGCGCATGCGTTCTACAAGGCCGTTGCGGAGCAAACCGGTTTTGTGCCGCAGTGGAACTTCAACAAAATCCTGTTGGATTCTGAAGGTGAGGTCGTGGCTACTTTTGGTTCAAGCGTCAAGCCGACATCGCCGAAACTAACCCGTCAGGTCGAGGCACTGCTACCCTGACCAGGCTGACGCGACAGTTGCACCGCGAGAATGCCCAGCGTCGTGATCACAACACCCAGCGCATCCAGTGGCCCCAACTTCTCACCCAGCAGAACGGCCGCGATGGCGACGCCGAACACGGGGTTGAGGAAGTGGAAGGTGGCCGCGCGAGTCGCCCCGATCCGGTTGAGCAGCATGAACCAGATCAACGTCGCGAGAAGGCCGGGGAACAGTGTTGTGTAGCTGAACGCCAGAACCAGCGGTACCGTCAGATGAATGCGGATCGTTTCGAAAATCGGGGCGGCGACAAACAGAATCGCGGCACCCACGAACATCTGCAAACCGACCACCATCATGAAATTGCCGCCCGACGTGGCCCCGCGCACCGATAGAGTCGCGAAGGTCAGGGCGAGGGCTGCAATTCCACAAAGGGCCACTCCGAACAGATCGACACCTGCGCCGATGCGGTTGCCCATGATGAGGGCAACGCCAACAAATCCGGCCAGTAGCCCGACAATCCCCAAGGGGCGCAAACGCTCACCCAGAAATGCCCAGCCCGCCAGTGCGACAAGCAGCGGCATTGTGGATGCGATAATCGCCGCGACCGAGGCCTCGACGGTTTGCATCGCATAGAAATTCAGACCCAAATAAAGGGCATTTTGGCATACTCCGAACAATATGGTCGCGCGCCACTGCTCCCGTGTGAGGTGCCAGGATTGGCCCATGGCCCGCGCGATCGCAACGCCGATGATGCCGGAAATCAAAAAGCGTAACGCCAGAGAAAACAGAGGCGATGCATCCGCAACGATGATCCGCGCCGACGTAAAAGCCGACGACCAGATCAGGGCAAAGGTCAGCCCCATTGCGATGGCGCGCAGATCCATTTCCATCTCCTTGGGTGGGCGGTGTGCTTTTCTTAAACGGGTCGCCCGGCAAGAAAAAGGGGCCGCCTTCCGGCAGCCCCACATTCTGTCAACATGACGTCGCGGCTTAGCCGTTCACGCTGTCTTTCAGAGCTTTTGCGATGGTCATCTTCACAACCTTGTCGGCTTCTTTGGTGAAGGTCTCACCAGTGGCCGGGTTGCGAACCTGACGCTCGGGGCGTTCGCGGCAGTAGATTTTGCCGACGCCGGGAAGGGTTACTGCGCCACCTGCCGAAACTTCGCGGGTGATCAGGCCGGTCACAGCCTCCAGCGCCGCGTTCGCGGATTTCTTGTCGGTTCCCATTTCCTCAGCGAGAGCAGCCACCAGCTGAGTCTTTGTCATAGGCTTTGCCATTTCTTGGTCTCCTTAACGTGCCCGATCTATAGGGCCTCACCGCGTAACTGTAACGGGATATTGTGGACGAACACAACGAATAGTAGCGCGGAAAACCCTAAAAATATGGGGAAAACGTTGCTTTTTTACGTCAGAGGAAGGCCGTTTCGTCAAATGAACGCAATTTCCGGCTGTGCAAGCGTTCTAACGGCATGCCGCGCAGATGCTCCATCGCCTTTATTCCGATCGCCAGATGACGGCTGACCTGAGTTGTATAAAAGGAAGACGCCATGCCGGGAAGCTTCAATTCACCATGCAGCGGTTTGTCGGACACGCAGAGCAAAGTTCCGTAGGGAACCCTGAATCTGTAGCCATTTGCAGCGATCGTTGCGCTTTCCATATCCAGCGCAATCGCACGGGATTGGCTGAGCCGTTGCACCGGGCCGGATTGATCGCGCAGCTCCCAATTGCGGTTATCGACCGATGCGACAGTGCCCGTTCTCATGATCCGCTTCAGCTCATACCCTTCAAGTTCGGTGACCTGGGCCACGGCGCGTTCCAGCGCCACTTGAATCTCGGCGAGCGGTGGGATCGGGACCCAGACCGGCAGGTCATCGTCCAGAACCTTGTCTTCGCGCAGATAGGCGTGTGCCAGTACAAAGTCGCCCAAGGCTTGCGTATTCCGCAGACCGGCGCAGTGCCCGACCATCAACCAGGCATGCGGGCGTAGTACCGCGATATGGTCGGTGGCGGTTTTGGCGTTCGACGGTCCGACGCCGATATTGACAAGAGTGATGCCGGATCCATCCGCCCGTTTTAGGTGATAGGTCGGCATCTGCGGCAGCTTCATCGGCTGTTCAAGCGGCGCATTCGCGTCGGTTATCTCGACATTCCCGGTCGAAACAAAGCTGGTGTAGCCGCTATCGGGATCGGCCAGTTTTTCACGCGCGTAGTTTTCGAACTCGGACACGTAGAACTGGTAGTTGGTGAACAGAACGTGGTTCTGGAAATGCCCCGCATCCGTCGCGGTATAGTGTGCCAGCCGCGCCAGAGAATAATCGACGCGCTGGGCGGTGAACAAAGCGAGCGGCCCGACCTCGGTATGATCATGTACGCCATTGACGATATCGTCATTGGTTGTTGTCAGATCGGGTACGTCGAACACATCGCGCAGGGTAAATCCTGCGGCGCCTTGATGAGGCACTACCAGATCTGGGTTGTTGGCGACGGCAAAATGAACCGGAATCGGCGTGTCTGATGCACCTATGGTCACCGGTTGGTCGTGATTCTTGATCAGCAACGCGATCTGCTGCGTCAGGTACGCGCGGAACAGGTCAGGCCGCGTCACGGTGGTTGCATGGATGCCAGGTTCCGAGACATGCCCAAAGCTCAGGCGGCTATCGACCTGCGCGTAGCTTGAGGTCTTGATGCGAATTTCCGGGTAATAGGCTCTAATACGGGCCGAAGGGGCCCCATCTTGCATCGCCGCCGAAAAGCCCTCGCACAGGAAATCGGTGGCTTGATTGTAGAGAAGTTCAAGCCGCGCGACGGCGGCCTTGGGGTCGGTGAAGTCTTCCGCAGCAGGTGTTTCAGGTGTTTTTATTATTGTCATGCCAGGGGTTCCAGAAGGTCTATTTTTTCAAACGTACGGACATCCACCAATCCAAGATCCGAGATCCGCAATTCGGGGATCACAACGAGGGCCAGCAGAGAGTGTTGCATGTAGGCGTTGTTCAACTGACAGCCGCAGGCCTCCATCGCCTCAACCATCTTTTCGGCTTTTGCTGCGACCTCAGCGGCAGGGCTGTCGGACATCAGGCCAGCGATGGGCAGTTCCACCAGCGCCAGTTCCTGACCGTCCCGGAACAGGGTGATACCACCGCCGACCTCGGCCAGACGGTTGGCGGCCAGCGCCATTTGCGCGCGGTCGGTGCCGACGACGATCATGTGGTGGCTGTCATGGGCCACGGTTGAGGCCATCGCCATGTTGCCCTGATAGCCAAAGCCTGAGACGAACGCGTTCGTGACCCCTCCGGTGGCGCGATGGCGTTCGACCAGCGCGATCTGACAGACCTCGCCCTCCCCCTCGACCAGACCACCGATGATCGGCAATTCGGCCTTGAGCGCCTTGGTCGGGGCCTGGTTCTCGACAACACCGATGACATTGGCCTGAACCCGGTTCGCGCCTGCGGTGGCCTGAATTTCAAAGTCGCCTTCCGTCAGCACATGCCCCAGATGTACCGTATTGCGCGCGTTTTCCGGCCAGTTCAGATGCGGGCATTCTACAGTGATGGTACCGTTCTCAGCGACCACTTGCCCACGCGCAATGACCGTCTCGATCGGCAAATCGGTCAAGTCCGAGCTGAGAATGATATCCGCGCGTCGCCCCGGCGTAACCGAGCCGATCTCGCGCTCCAGCCCGAAATGCGTGGCGGTGTTGATCGTGGCCATTTGCAAAGCGACCAAAGGTTCGCACCCACAGGCGATGGCATGGCGCACCACCCGATTCATATGGCCCTCATTGACCAAGGTGCCCGAGTGGCAATCGTCGGTACACAGAATGAAGTTACGCGGGTCCAGACCTTTCTCAGTGACAGCCGTGATCTGGGTCTCCACATCGTACCAAGCAGACCCCAGCCGCATCATCGAGCGCATCCCCTGCCGTACCCGTGCAATGGCGTCGGCCTCGCAAGTGCCTTCGTGATCATCCGCCGGGCCGCCAGCCACATAAGCGGAAAAATTAGACCCTAAATCAGGCGAAGCATAGTGTCCGCCGACTGTTTTCCCGGCCCGTTGAGTGGCTGCGATCTCAGCCAACATCTTCGGATCGCCGTTGATCACACCGGGGAAATTCATCATCTCACCCAGCCCGATGATACCCGGCCAGCTCATCGCCTGCGCCACATCCTCGGGCGAGATTTCATAGCCGGTGGTCTCCAATCCTGGGGCCGATGGCGCGCAGGAGGGCATCTGAGTGAAGATACTCACCGGCTGCATCATCGCCTCATCATGCATCATGCGCACACCGTCGAGGCCCAGCACATTTGCGATCTCATGCGGGTCAGTGAACATCGAGGTCGTGCCATGTGGGATCACGGCCCGAGCGAATTCGGCCGGTGTCAGCATGCCCGATTCGATGTGCATGTGCGCGTCGCACAGGCCGGGCAGAATGTAGCGCCCGTTGGCGTCGATGATCTGTGTGTCGGGGCCGATGCAGTGACTAGCATCTAGACCGACAAAAGCAATCCGCCCCTCAGCGATGGCGACGGAGTGATTGGGCAGCAGCTCTCGGCTGTGAACATTGACCCAGATACCACCGCGGATCACCATATCTGCGGATTCGCGACCTGCGGCAACGGCGATTAGACGGGGGGCGACATCGGGCCAACTTGGGAAGGGTGTGTATTCCATGGCTCAACTTTCCCGAATGTGTTGTAAGGTGCAACCCCGGTAATCCCGTATCATGAAATCATTACAAATCTCGTCCGCAGCGCGCCAGTGCTGCCCGGCCCAACCAGAGAAGCTGCCCCGAAAGGGGCCGCGACGATGGGCGGGAGAAGCCCACTCACCCAATCTCGCGACGTATCCAACTGGCAAAGGCCACAGCGCCAGGCGTTTCCTCGGCCTGAGGGGAGAGCAGCAGATAGTACGCCTCTGGCATCTCCGCGCGATGTTCAAAAGGGGCGACCAGCAAGCCCTGCTCAATCAACCGGTCTGCGATCGTATCATGCGCAAGGCACAAGCCGCCCCCGGCCATCGCCGCTGACAAACAAACCAGATAGGTCGTGGCGTAAGTGATGTTCGGTTTTCCCCATGTTAGAACCTGATCATCCGCCCAACTGGCCCAATTTGAAAGCAGGTTGGAGCAATCATACAAAGGCTTTTCCTGCAGCGTTTCCAGGTCGACACTGAAACCAGGCGCACAGACGGGATAGTAGTGTTCACGCCGCAGCAGCTCGGTTCGGACCGTATCGGCGGGCCTCAGGGAAAAGCGAATCTCGACCGCAGCGCCTTCGGCCATTTCCTGTGGCTCCCAGAGCTCTGTGAAGATGTTTAGTTGGACATCCGGGTGCTCAGCCCGAAAGGCCGGCAGGCGTGGGGCCAGCCAGTTCACGGCAAAGGTAATGTTGCACTGAACCTGAACCGCGTTTTGCTGAGCGCCCGTTACGGCCTGTGTGCCACGCACCAGCGTGCGAAATGCCTCTCGCACGACGGGCAGATAGGTGATTCCGGCCTCGGTCAGTTCCAGCGCCTTGGGGCGTCGCAGGAACAAGGGCTGACCCAGATGCCCCTCGAGCGACTTGATCTGCTGGCTAACCGCGCTTTGCGTCATGTTCAGATCGCGGGCAGCGCCGGTGAATGACAGATGGCGTGCCGCGGCCTCGAAGGTGCGCAGCCAGCCCAGAGGAGGTAGGGAATTCTGCATCGGCATAACCTCACCATAAGTTCTACTAATGAGATAGTTGCGTTTTTTTCGTTGGTCAAACTCAAGGACCCAAGGCAGGCTTTGTTCAAACCAATTGCCCTAAGGAGCGTTCCCATGAGTGTCGCCAATCTTCGCCCCAATATCGACCATTGGTCCGAGCGTGTGGACATGGCCGCGACGTTCCGCTGGACCGAGCGTCTAAACCTGCACGAGGCCGTCGCCAACCATTTCAGCCTTGCGGTGAACGAGGACGGCACGCAGTTCCTTATGAACCCTAATCAGATGTATTTCGGGCGTATCCGGGCCTCGGACCTTTTGCTGTTGGATGCCAATGATCCTGATGTCATGAGTCAGCCCGGCGCGCCGGACCCCACCGCCTGGGGGTTGCACGGCTCGATTCACCGCCATTGCCCGCATGCACGGTGCGTCATGCATGTGCATTCGATCTTTGCCACCGTGCTGGCATCGCTGGCGGACAGCAACATGCCCCCCATCGACCAGAACACGGCCACTTTCTACAACCGCTATGTGATTGATGAGGAATTCGGTGGTCTGGCGTTTGAGAGCGAGGGGGAACGCTGCGCCTCAATGCTGTCGGACCCGAAAAAGAAGGTCATGATCATGGGCAACCATGGTGTTCTGATCATCGGCAGCGACCCGGCAGATGCCTTTAATAGACTCTATTATTTCGAGCGCGCCGCCGAAACCTACATCCGTGCGCTGCAAACGGGCCAGCCGTTGCGCGTGCTATCCGATGAGATCGCCGAGAAGACTGCGCAAGAGTTGGATGACTACCCCGATCAAGCCGAGGCGCATCTTCGTGAGATCAAAGCCCTGCTCGACGCCGAAGGCTCGGACTACGCAACGTGACCCATCAGACAGAAGTGACTGCTATGACCGACACTGCTCAGGACCCGGAAGCCGCTCGTTGGAACTATCACCCCGAAGGACCGGTGGGTTTGAACCCTCTATTCACTTGGCCGCTCCGCCCGGCGGCGGTTGTAAAATGGTATGGCGGGGCGTGGCTGCAGATCACCTCGCTGACCCTGTGCATGACACTGGCCGTGATCGCCTATGTCCTGTTCTTCCCCGGATTGGACGCAATGAAGAGTTTCTCGGCGGGATGGATGTTCCGGATTTGGCTGCTGAACATGGTGCCTCAAATTCTGGTCGCGGGTGGTTTGCACTGGTGGCTTTACATGCGCAAAGGGCAGGGCATGTACAAAAAGTTCGATCGCCGTGATCTGACCCGGGACAACGGCAACTTCACCTTTCGCAATCAGGTCCTCGACAATATTTGGTGGACCTTGGGCAGTGCGATGACAGTGGCGACCGTTTATCAGTGGGTGATCTTTTGGGCGATGGCCAATGGTTATGTGCCGACCGTGACATGGTCCAGCGCGCCGGTTTGGTTTGTCCTGTGGATGTTGCTGATCCCCATGTGGTCCGGCCTGCATTTCTATTGGGTGCATCGATTGGAGCATCACCCGAAGCTCTACAAACATGTCCACGCGGTGCACCACCGCAATGTCAATATCGGGCCCTGGTCGGGAATCTCAAACCATTGGTATGAGAACATCCTCTACTTCACGACCTATTTCATTCACCTGATCATCCCATCGCACCCTCTACACCTTCTGTTCCATACCTACTTCCAGCAGATCAGCCCGGTTCTGTCCCATTCCGGTTTCGAAAAGCTGAGGGCGAAAGAAACGGACGCCGCACGTGCTGGCGATTTCTTCCATCAGCTGCATCATCGCTATTTCGAGTGTAACTACGGAACCTCGGAAATCCCGTTCGACAAGTGGTTCGGCACCTATCACGACGGTTCGGCCGAGGCGACGACGCGCACGCGGGCTTTCAAGAAGCAGATGTATACTTAGCACTCGAGGTCAAAGACCTGATCAGGTCCTCTCGAACAGGGCGACATAGGCCGTGTCGTCCTTGTTCGGACCGGCGGCGAGATCTCCGTAGATGCGGACCTCGGGCAGGGACAGGTTGATGATCTGGCCCTGCTCTAGCTGCCTGAAGGCGTCGGCAAAGCCCAGTTTTTCATAGTGTTTGGCGTTGATTGAAACGGCAAATTGCGCACCGGGGCGCGCGACGCGCAGCATGGCGGGCAGGACCTCTGGGCCCAGATGGCCATGGGTGAACGTGCCAGATGACACGATACCCGAATAGCTGTGGCTCGGTACCGGGATACCTTGGGTCAGGTCGGCCTCGATCGCGTCGCGATATGTGTCCTTGCGCATGGCCTGATCCAGCATTTCGGCGCTGATATCCGTGGCGTCGATCGGGCCAACCCCAAGACTGGCCAAAACTGCGCCACACAGGCCAGTGCCAGCGCCAACATCCAGCACCGGTCCTTGCCCCCCAGCCCGCACAAAGGCGCGGGCGGTGTGGATATGCAGCTGATAATCCTCGCGCGCGGCAAAACCGTCATCATAATCGCCCGCCCATTCGGCATAGAGGCGCTTGTTGTCGTCCGGCGAAGTCAGCGCGTAGGCCGCGTGCAGGTCTGGGGTTTTCTCGCTCATGCCTAAAAGAAAGGCGCATCGCGAGATTCGAATCAAGTGTGTCGACGTGGCGCTTGCATCCCCGGTCTGCTCGGATCATCTAGAGGGCATGACGAACACATTGTTTTCCTTTGGCCACGGTTATTCTGCCCAGGCCCTGTCGCGCCGCCTGACGCCCGAGGGCTGGCGCGTTGTCGGCACCACGCGGGATGCCGAGGGGACTGACGCTATTCGCGCCTCGGGCGCCGAGCCGTTGATCTGGCCCGGGGACGTACCGGATCTGGACGGAGTCTCGCATTTGCTGATCTCGACCGCACCGAAGGAGGATGGCGATCCGGTTCTGGCGGCGCTGGGTGCCGAGATTGCCGCGCGCGCGGAGCAGTTCAAATGGGTTGGATATCTGTCGACCACAGCGATCTATGGCGATCATCAGGGCAATTGGGTGGATGAGACCACGCCGCCCGCGCCAACAGCCAAACGGGGGCGCTGGCGATTGCTGGCCGAGGAGCAATGGTCGGCCATTCCCGGCCTGCCGATCCATATCTTCCGACTGGCGGGCATCTACGGCCCCGGTCGCGGGCCGTTCTCCAAGCTCAAGGGCGGTGGGACCCGGCGGATTATCAAACCGGGCCAGGTGTTCTCGCGCATCCATGTGGAGGATATCGCGCAGGTTCTGGCGGCCTCGATGGCGGCCCCCAATCCCGGCGCTGTCTATAACGTCTGCGATGATGAGCCGGTGCCGCCACAGGATGTAATCGGCTACGCGGCCGAGTTGCAGGGCCTGCCGCTACCGCCCGCCGTGCCGTTTGAAGAGGCCGAAATGACGCCGATGGCGCGCAGTTTTTACAGTGAGAACAAGCGGGTTCGAAACAACCGGATCAAGGATGAGCTTGGGGTCAAACTGCTCTATCCCAATTACCGGGTTGGGCTTGAGGCCCTGATGAAGGTCACGGGGCAGCCTTGATCATGTCAGCCGCTTTCTCGGCAATCATGATTGTGGGCGCATTGGTGTTGCCCGAGATCAGCGTTGGCATGACCGAGGCATCCACGACCCGCAACCCTTCGATCCCGTGAACCTTTAGTTCCGGGTCGACCACAGCCATCTCATCCAGCCCCATCTTGCAGGTGCCGACCGGGTGATAGATCGTATCGGCGCGGGCGCGGATATGGCGTTCCCAATCCGCGTCGGTTTCGGCACTTTCCGTCCCGAACATCTCTTTATGACGGTAAGGGGCAAGGGCGGGGGCCTGCATGATGTCTCGCATCATCCGCGCGCCTTTAATCATGGTTTGAAGATCGCGGTCATCGGACAGAAACTTGGGATCAATGGCGGGTGCGGCGAAGGGATCGGCGCTGTGCAGGCCAACTGTGCCCCGGCTTTCGGGCCTTAGCTGGCAGATGTGGCAACTATAGCCATGGCCATAGTGCAGCTTGCGGGCGTGATCATCGACCAGCGCAATGGCGAAATGGAGCTGAATGTCGGGACGATCAAGCTCAGCGGAGGTCTTCAGGAACGCAGCCCCTTCGGCAAACGGGGTCGAGGCCATCGAAGACCCGGTTTTACGCCAGCGCAACAGATGCCCCATCAGGCGCAGGCCTGCCGTTGGGCCGATGCCGAAATTGTCGGTATCCTTGGTTTTGTAGGACAAGATGAAATCCAGATGATCTTGCAGGTTCTTGCCAACGCCGGGCAGGTCATGACGGACTGCGATTCCGTGTTGGCGCAACTCCTCTCTGTCGCCGATACCGGACAGCTGCAACAGCTGTGGTGATTGCAGCGCACCCGCACAGATCAGCACCTCTCGTCTGGCCGTGACCGAGATATCCGCGCCTTTTGCTCTTCGCTTGTAGATCACTCCGGTCGTGCGTTTGCCGTCGAAGGTCAGCTCTTTGGCATGGGCATGAGTGATGACGGTCAGGTTCGGGCGATCCATGACCGGATGCAGATAGGCTGCGGCGGCTGAACATCTTTCCCCGTTGCGGGCGGCGTCATGGAATTGCGTCACCTGATAGAGGCCGACCCCCTCGTTATCGCCGCGATTGAAATCCTCGACGCGCCGGTGCTGCATCTGGCTGGCAGCATTAATGAAGGCATTGGTGATCGGGCGCGGCTCTTTCTGATCCGACACCTGCAAGGGGCCGCTATCGCCGTGCAAGTCATCTGCGCCCTGCTCGTTGTTTTCCGAGCGTTTGAAGTAAGGCAGAACGCTGTCCCAATCCCAACCGTCGCAGCCCAGATCGGCCCAACCGTCATAGTCCTGCCGCTGCCCGCGTATATAGAGCATGGCATTGATCGCGCTGGAGCCTCCCAAGGCTTTGCCGCGCGGCTGATATCCTTTCCGCCCGTTCAGGCCCGGTTGCGGGACCGTCTCAAACGCCCAATTGCTGATCCTGGGGCGTCCGGGAAGGGTCGACACCACGGCGGCGGGCATGCGGATGCCGATATGTTTGCCGGGGCCACCGGCCTCAAGCAGGCAGACGCTGATGTTCGGGTCCTCGCTCAGGCGACCGGCCAGAACCGATCCTGCCGAGCCTCCGCCGACGATCACATAGTCAAACTCCATCCTGCTGTCCTTATGTCCTGCTCGGGGCCTTGTGCCGCGTGTTCGGGCCAGACTGAAAGCGAACAGGGAAGAAGACAATCTGCCTGTGGGGGGTGTGACCCAAGGTTACGAGTCGGAAGATCTGCGCACCATAGGATTTGGTTATGGTTATTATGAGAAAACAAAACTTATCTCTATGTATTTGATTTGCTAGATTTCCCCCGACACAAGGGCGCAGAGTCGCCCTGATGAATAGGGACTGCGCCAATTTCGGCGAGCGACCCTTGAAATCCATCAGGGCTACATCTTTCTGTAATCTTGTTCGTTACAGTTAATACCGCGCTGAGCCGCAAGACCTGAGCCAGGATTGGAGATCGATATGGACGGAAGTGATAACCCCAAAGCAGGCGGTTGCCCTGTGATGCATGGCGCTGGCACGCGGTCGAACCGCGACTGGTGGCCCAACCAGCTGAAGCTTTCGATCCTGCATCAACATGCACCGGCATCGAACCCGATGGGCGCAGATTTCGACTATGCAGAAGAGTTCAAGAAGTTGGATTACAAAGCGCTGAAAAAAGACCTCTATGCGCTGATGACGGATTCGCAGGACTGGTGGCCAGCGGACTACGGTCACTATGGTGGTTTCTTCATTCGGATGGCGTGGCACAGTGCTGGTACGTACCGGACGGCAGACGGCCGCGGCGGCGCCTCGACCGGCAACCAGCGTTTTGCGCCGCTGAACAGCTGGCCGGATAACGGCAACCTCGATAAAGCGCGTCGCCTGCTGTGGCCGATCAAGCGGAAATACGGCAACCAGATCTCCTGGGCCGACCTGATGATTCTGGCGGGCAACTGCGCCATCGAGTCGATGGGCGGCAAGACCTTTGGTTTCGCAGGTGGCCGCGAAGACATCTGGGCCCCAGAGGAAGACATCTATTGGGGTTCGGAAACCGAATGGCTGGCCCCGACGGAAAACCCACATAGCCGTTACTCGGGCGAGCGTGATCTGGAAAACCCACTGGCTGCCGTGCAGATGGGTCTGATCTACGTGAACCCAGAAGGTCCGGACGGACAGCCCGACGCGCTGGCCTCGGGCCGTGATATCCGCGACACCTTTGGTCGTATGGCGATGAATGACGAGGAAACCGTCGCTCTGGTCGCAGGTGGCCACACCTTTGGTAAGGCGCATGGTGCGGGTGATCCCGATCTGGTTGGTCCCGATCCAGAGGCCGCTCCGATTGAAGAGATGGGGTTTGGCTGGATCAACAAGTTTGGCTCGGGCAAAGGTGACGACACCACCACCTCGGGGATCGAGGGCGCGTGGACGGCCAACCCAACAAAGTGGGACAATGGCTATTTCGACCTGTTGTTCGGCTATGACTGGAACCTGACCAAAAGCCCCTCGGGCGCGTGGATTTGGGAGCCGGTGAATGTCAAAGAAGAAGATATGGCCCCGCAGGCGCATGATCCGTCGAAGAAGGTCAAAACCATGATGACCACCGCCGACATGGCGATGCGCATGGATCCAATCTATGGCCCGATCTCGAAACGCTTCCACGAGAACCCGGAAGAGTTCGCTGATGCTTTCGCACGTGCATGGTTCAAGCTGACTCACCGCGACATGGGTCCGCGTTCGGCCTATATTGGCGAAGAAGCCCCCGATGAGGAGCTGATCTGGCAGGACAACGTCCCTACTGTCGATCACGGTCTGATCGACGACGCGGATGTGGCCGACCTGAAAGCCAAGATCGCGGCCACTGGTCTGTCTGTGTCCGAATTGGTTTCGACCGCTTGGGCCTCGGCTTCGACTTACCGTGGGTCGGACAAGCGGGGCGGTGCCAATGGTGCCCGTATCCGTCTTGCGCCACAGAAAGACTGGGACGTCAACGAACCTATGAAGCTGTCCAAGGCGCTGGGCGCGTTGGAAGGCGTTCAGGCCGCGTTTAACGAGGCTCAATCTGGTGGCAAGAAAGTGTCCTTGGCCGATGTGATCGTTCTGGCCGGTGCTGTTGGTATCGAACAGGCGGCCAAAGCAGGCGGTCAGGATGTTGAGGTGCCGTTCACCCCGGGCCGGACCGATGCGTCGCAAGAGCAGACCGATGTCGACAGTTTTGCCGTGATGGAGCCAATCGCAGATGGGTTCCGTAATTACCAGAAGGCCGACTATACCGTCTCGCCCGAAGAGCTGTTAGTCGACCGGGCGCAGCTGCTGACGCTATCAGCCCCGGAGATGACGGCCCTTGTGGGCGGTCTGCGCGTCTTGGGCGCGAATTTCGGTGACAGCAAGCACGGTGTGTTCACCGATCGCGCCGGTGTCCTTAGCAACGACTTCTTCACCAACGTCTTGGACATGAGCACGGAATGGAAGCCCTCGGGCAAAGGCGTCTATGAAGGCCGCGACCGCGCCAGCGGTGAGGTCAAGTGGACGGGTACCCGTGTCGATCTGGTCTTCGGCTCCAACTCGCAACTGCGGGCATTGGCCGAGGTCTATGGTCAGGAAGATGCCGAGGGCAAATTCGTCTGTGACTTTGTGTCGGCCTGGAGCAAGGTGATGAACGCGGATCGCTTTGATCTGAAGTAAAGGCCTACAACACTCACGAAACAGCGCCGTCCGAGAAGACTCGGGCGGCGTTTCTGTTAGCCTGCCCTGAACGCATACCAAGCATTGGGTACGATTCAGGCGCTTGGCTGTTCGTTGTCAGCTACCCGTGGGGATATAGGCGGAAAAACCGCCAGTAAAATGAAGCTAACCTGTTGCTTTTATTAAGGTAGGAAACTTTCTGCCGAGAAATTTGAAGTTTTTGCAAAATGGGGGTTGCAGGTCCCAGACCTAATCCGTAAATACCCCTTCACCGGCGCTGCTGAGGCGCTGGGGCGCTGCTGAGGCGGCGGGGACGCTCAGGATAGACTGGGGGCATCTGAGGTTGAGTTTTAG
>NZ_JBQFYA010000012.1:0-186031 GCF_056541245.1 Ruegeria sp. AI3 | reverse complement strand
CGGGGCTGTATATGATACATCGTGAAAGGGTGGCGGCCAGACAGTTGGTCGCCGTGCGTGCCGTGCCTCCAATCTAAGGCTATACGCCCGGCCCTTAGCGGACACCGGAAGTGTTCGACCTATGACAAACCATTTCCGCTCAAGTCGGACATTCACCGCGCATGGAGAACAGGGCAGCTGATTTCGTGCTTGCCATTTCTCCTCAGCCAGAAAAATGGCAGGTCCAGCGTCAGAACCAGTTTGAAACCGAAACTCAGAGACCGGTAGACGGTTCAAAGCTGTGCAGCTCGAAAGTTCTCTTTCCGTCGGCACTGAACTTATGGACCGTGTCCCCGACACGTAGAACTGTCATACAGCGATAGCGCCCCTTGTCGGCTGCCATGGAAACGCAAACCTTATCCGTATCGGTGATGGCAAATGCGCCGGCACCGTTCCATCCACCGTTCGTAAGTTCTCCGCTCACGATATTGTTGGGGTCATAGAAAAAGCGAAATCTCTTCTCTCCAGAGGTGGCTGTGACAGTATTTCCGATCAAGAGCTCTGCGATCTGATCGGCATTGAGGCGCTCGGCACCGTTATCCAACGCCGCCTCAAGATCCGTTTCAGCCAATGCAGTGCTCCCCGCCAGAGCGACCGAAGCCGCGATGCAAAGTTTTTTCAGTTGGGCCATATCCAATCTCCTTATTATTTTGAGTAATGCTACGGAACGCTAACCCCCGGAAACGTTACGCCGGGCGAACGCGCCGGGCTTGATCGGAATCTGATTTTTTCTGACATTCATCTGACAATCCGCAAACTTCGTTGAGCCAGGGACATGGCGGAGTGTAGGTTTGAGTATGTACCGTTTCATAGAGTTCCAACTTGAACCGACACAGGGATTGAACCGCAGTGGCAAACCGGTTGCTTTGGAACCTCAGGCCCTGCAATTGCTGGAATTTCTCGTCAGGAACCGAGACAGGATTGTCAGCAAGCAAGAGATCATTGACGAGATTTGGGGCGGCGCAGCGATCACGGATGCCGCGTTGAACACGCGCATTCGATCCGTGCGCAAGGCCTTGGGCGATACTGCGGCAAGCTCAGACTACATCAAGACCTTTCCAAAGCGCGGGTTCCAATTTGTGGCACCGGTTACATCGGATGAGCCGCCTGAGCGCATTACTCAAGCTCCCAAACGCGGCGTTCTTGTTGCGGGCGTTCTGTTGGCTTTGGCAATCGCTTTGTTGTCGCTCTCTATATTTGCTGAATGGCAGCGATTGCCGGACACCGGGAAACCCTCTTTGGCCGTTGTGCAGTTTGACAATCTCGGGGACGAAAGAACGGGTCAGTATTTCGTCGATGGTCTCACCGAAGACCTGATCGCGCATCTGTCGCGGAACCGGGAACTCTTCGTTGTGTCCAGCGCAACGATGTTCTCGTACGCGAAGGATCAGGCAACCCCGATCGAAGTCGCGCGCGACCTTGGGGTTGGCTTTGTGGTTCGCGGAAGTGTCCGCCGGGCCGATGGTCAAATGCGCATCAGCGGAGAGCTTATTGATGTCGACAGCGCCGAAACCATCTGGGCCGAGGTTTTTGATCGTCAGGTAACGGATGTCTTTGACGTTCAGGACGAGATCAGTCGAGCCATCGCGGGCCAGTTATTGCCTGAGATATATCAGTCCGGCGAAGAACGATCGCAGGAAAAACCGACCGAGGACATGGGTGCATGGGACCTGTATTTACGCGGTCGGGCGCGGCAGGCCGTGTTTTCGCAAGAGGCCCAGCAGGACGCGGTGACGTTTGCACAGTCCGCCATCGCTGCGGATCCGGAATTCGCGGCAGCGCACAGCCTGTTAGCCCGCGCGCTGGGAACGATATTCTTCTTTCAGTGGTCAGATACGCCTCAGCACACGTTGATTGCCGCGACTGAGGCGGCCAAGCGGGCAATTGAACTGGACGACCAGGACGCGCAGGCACATGCGGCGCTTGGTTATATTTACCGATTTACCGGAGAGGCCGATCCAGCCATCGCAAATCTCGAACGCGCTGTCACGGTCAATCCCAATGACGCGCGTATCCGGCTGGAATTGGCGCACACTTATGACTGGTTCCGTATGCAGGACCTTGCCCTGCCCGAGATAGAGATGGCAATCCGGCTAAGTCCACGCGATCCGATGTTGCAAAACATGTACTTCTACCAAGGGCACATCCTGTTTCATCTGGAGCGCTACGAAGAAGCGCTTGACGCAGCCCGGCAGTTGGGCACGGTGGCAACAAGCAATACTTGGCGGCTGTTTCATCACTTGTTGAGCGCGGCCACTCTTGCCGAGATGGGCAGGCAAGACGATGCCCAAGAGGCAGTTAACGATGCGCTCGGGATTAACCCTAAACTGTCAATCTCAGCGATGCGCAGGCAATTCGCAGGATCGAAGAACCATCCAGAAAACCGGCGGATCTGGTTGGCAAGTTT
Source organism: Ruegeria sp. AI3 (assembly GCF_056541245.1). Lineage (NCBI taxonomy): Bacteria > Pseudomonadati > Pseudomonadota > Alphaproteobacteria > Rhodobacterales > Roseobacteraceae > Ruegeria > Ruegeria sp. AI3. The sequence goes on along the minus strand of NZ_JBQFYA010000012.1, from coordinate 183,585 downwards.
GCAAAAGGCGGGCGTGCCCGAATAAAAATCGGTGCCAGACTTGGCACTATTCTGTGCCGTACCGCGCCCCGTCGGTCAGCCTTCACTATCCTGAAGCGGGGCAAACCGCCCCTCGGGCATGTCCACAGCTCTGTAGGCTTCGACGAAAGGCAGGATGTGTTCATCCGGGCGCGCAAAGCGCCGATACATCCAGACAATGTCAGCAATTTTTATACCCGGACGGATTTTGTTCAGCCTGTCCCGTGCTGCAATGGCGGCGTCGCGCGGACCCAGTTCAGCCAGAATTGCGACTTCGATTGAGACCGACCACCAAATGTCCGGCTGTGCCCCCTTGCGATAAGTGCTCAGCGCTGTTTCATAATCCCCGTTCAGGAAATGATACTCGGCCAGCGCCTGATACCAGTTTGGGTCTGCTGCATTTGGGTCTAGCGCGATTGCATTTTCGACGAGCGCGGCCCCCAAATCCAGACGCCCGGACCAAATGAACTCATAGCCGATCTGCCCTTGCAGATACCGATCTGTCCCCAATGTCAGCGCCGTTTCAGCAGACGAGAAGAACCCGTCGAGATCGCGTTGAATCTGAAGCACAAGCGACAGAAGGAAGTGAGCGCGGGCAGAAAGCGGGTTCAGCGACACCGCATTCCGAGCCGCCTCTTCCGCGCGTTGGATTTTCTCATCCTGTGTCCCTGGATACAGCCCGGTGAAAAGCTTCACATCCGTTAGCAGTGCCTCGGCCAATTGCGCCCACCCGCGCCAATACTCGGGTTCGTCTTCGACAACCCGCAGGATACAGCCGCGGACGCGCTCTTGCACATCCCGTCGGTTCAGGAAACCAACGCGCAGCAGGGAACATTCATAAGACGAGAGATGTTCCGGAGGTTTCGCACGCGCATTACCTGCGTGAATGCGCTTGATTGCTCCGCCCGCGTCACCCACAGCCGAGGCCACTTTTTCGGTTATGTTCAGCTGTACGTCCAGAATATTTGAAGTCGTGAGGCTTTCGTCATACGCGTCCGACCAGACCTGGAACCCCGAGCTTGTGTCTATCAGTCGCGCTGTCACGCGCAGACGATCTGCAACCTGACGGACAGAACCTTCCAGCACATAGTCAGCGCCGAATTTCTGCCGGATACTGCGCGGGTCACTTTCGTCCGGTCCAACGGAATGGGTGGATTGGCGGGACAGTACGTTGAGGTCCTGGTAGCTCCCTAGCTCAACGATGATGTCTTCGCCAATACCAACAGCCAATAAATCGCGGGCGTCCGTATTGCTAAGGTTTTGAAATGGTAGAACCGCAACGGTCGGACCTGTTGGCTCTGACATCAGAGCAGATTCATCAAAGGTCATGGCATCGGGCGGCTCGTTATCAATGCCGATCCACCACGTTATTAGGCCGACAGCCCCAAGACCAACTAGCACCGATGCACCGGTTATCAATGGAAGCTTGTTCGATCGCCGTTTAGATGCGGGCGCTCTGCCGGACATGACGCGGAAAACCCGAACCGGTTCAGCGATGTTTTTCAGGTTTTTCAGGCCGAGATCCTCAAATTCGGCATCTACTTTGCCCATTGCCTGACGTGCGACACTCTCAGACACCGCGACGCCACCCGGGTCAGCCAGACCTTCAATGCGGGAGGCAATATTCACCCCGTCACCATAGAGGTCACCATCAGCGATCATGACATCACCGAGGTTTACACCGATCCGAAGCCGCAACTGCGATCCGTTGGCCAGGGTCGGAGTAGCCTCAGCCATTGCCCGCTGGATCTCGACGCCACAGGTTACGGCATCGACAACCGAAGCAAATGCGACAAGGGCACCATCCCCCATCACCTTGACGAGGCGCCCGTGATGTCTTGCGATTGCGGGATCAAAAATCTCTGAACGCAGAGCTTTGAGAGCGGACAATACCCCTGCCTCGTCGCTGCCCATCAACGACGAATACCCAACGACATCGGCAGCCATGATCGCGGCGAGTCGGCGCTGCATGGAACCCTCCTGCTCGCAGTCTAACGGATGTCACGAAATCTCGACAGTGCGTGCACTTCTGGTAGTCCAACCAATTTGGCTGTCATGGCACAAACTGGATGTCCGCTTCCCCGCGACGAATCCTACTCTTTGCAGGTGCTGCGAAAGTCCGCTTCCCGCCCGGACGTCCGAAAGAAGTAACGGCCTAAGGCCGTCGTTGGCTACCGCCTTTCGCGAACGATCTCAGCAAGTTTCTTCGCAAGAAAGCTCCCTTCGAAATCGGCTGCGAAGTTATCGACTAACTTCGCACTGTCGAGAGAAATACCCAAAATATTTTCACTGGTGAAACACTCAAAATGAGTAATGTTAGTCGGACGATCAAGGCAAGCGGGTGGGAATTCAGTGGTGGCTTTTCTTGCCTTAAATTGTCCAAGATAAACGCAAGACTCCAATTATTAATATAAATAACAAATCACTAAGAAGGTTTAGAAAGTTCGAAACCTGCACTATGTTTGCCGACTTCAAGGTCGGATCAGGCACCCAAACAATTCCTTATTCGCTCCAGGGAAAATACCTATTGACGCTTTGCCAATGCTTATGGTTTCGTATATGAAACCGTTTTTATGGTGAATCGTTTAGATCGGCGAAGGGAGGCGCTGTGATGGCGAAACAAGAATCCGCACTGCGTGCGCAACAAGGAACCGAAAGCCAGATCACAGTGTCCCTCAGCGGGATTGGCATGTCGTTTTCAGGCGTATCCGTTCTAAGGGATGTCGACCTCGTTTTCGACGGCGGCGAAATCCACACTTTGATGGGCGAGAATGGCGCAGGGAAAAGCACGCTGGTCAAAATCATCTCTGGTGTACAAAGACCCACGTTTGGGAAATTCCAGATTGATGGTGAAACCGTAGAATTCGATGCACCGCGCGATGCCGAAAAGCACGGTATCGTCATCATGCATCAGGAACTCAGCCTGATCCCGGAAATGACAGTGGCCGAAAACGTCCTGCTTGGGCATGAGCCCCGGAAATTTGGCACATTCATCGACCGCAAAGCGCTGCGGGAGAAGGCGAAGAAGGCGTTGGCTCGTTTTGGGTTCACTTTGGATATCGACACCCCGGTCAAAGACTTGCGCGTTGGCGAGCAGCAACTTGTCGAGATTGCTCGCGCTTTGCTGATGAACGCGCGGTTGCTGATTATGGACGAGCCCACCTCGGCCCTCTCGCAGGCCGAAGCTGACATTCTGATGGAAGTTGTGCGTGACCTGGCTCTGCAGGGGGTTGCCGTCGTCTACATCTCGCACCGAATGGATGAAGTGTTTGAAATCTCGGACCGGGTTACGGTTTTACGTGATGGTGACCTGATCGGCACGCGGTTGGCCTCCGAGACAACATCAGCCGAACTGATACGCATGATGGTCGGTCGCACGGTCGAGATAAACGCCGTTGAACGCCAGAACCCGGCGACAGATGAAACCGTATTGCAGGTCGCCAACCTGTCGGCCTGGGACGGCAAACGCAAAGTGCTGGACGACGTTTCATTTGATCTCAAGCGCGGAGAGATTCTGGGTATCGGCGGACTTTTGGGTGCGGGTCGGACTGAGTTGCTGGAGACATTGTTCGGCGCAAGAGGAGCCAGCTATCAGGGTGAAGTAACGCTGGAAGGCAATCAACTGCAGCCCATCAAACCTCAGGACGGGGTGCGCAACGGGTTGGCACTGATCACCGAAGATCGCAAGGGCAACGGCCTGATCCTTGATCGCTCAATCTCATCAAACGTGGCGTTGCCGTTGATGCCTTTGCAGTCCCGTTTTGGGCGATTTTCCGAGGCTGAACAACGCAAACAAGCACTTAAGGCCATCGAAACACTCAAGGTTGCGGCAACCGGCCCCGAGCATCCGGTTGGCAAGCTCAGCGGGGGCAATCAGCAAAAGGTGGTTCTGGGCAAATGGCTGGCAACGCAGCCCCATGTCCTTCTGCTGGATGAGCCCACACGTGGTATCGACATCGGCGCCAAGGACGAAATTTATGCCTTGGTCGGACGGCTGGCGGATCAGGGTATCTCGGTTTTGTTCGCAAGTTCTGAGCTTTCTGAGTTCATGGCCGTCTGTGACCGCATGATTGTGCTGTGCGAAGGCCAGATGGCCGGAGAGTTGTCTCGAAAAGAAATGTCCGTGGATTCAATCAAGGCCCTGGCGATGCAGTTCCGCTAACTGCCCCGGCCCACAAAAGAGAAAAGACATGACCGTTATGGAACCCAACAGCCCGACAGTGAAACAAGACCGCCCAGGTGCGGCAATGTTCATGCAGCTCTTGAACAAAACCAAACTGTATTGGGGACTGTTCGCCCTGATCCTGTTTGGTGCGCTGACCTCGCCCCTCTCCTCGAAGGGCAACAACATCTTTCTGTCATTGGGGAACCTGACGGACATCCTGCGTCAGGTTTCGGTCACCGGAATTGTCGCGGTTGGGATGACGATGGTGATTTTCATCGCTGGCATCGATCTGTCCGTGGGCTCTGTCATGGCTTTGGGTACGGTGATCTGCGCCATGCTGCTCACACAGGAAGGTTGGACCGCCGCAAGCTATTTCGGCGTTCCTGCGACCGGGATTGTCCTTTTTGTGACCATCGCGGCCCTGATTTTTTTCGTGCAAAGCAACCTGAACCGTACTTCTGAAACAGCAGCGACAACAAGCGCGCCGTCGCGGATGCTGAGCCGTCTGATCGCGGCTGCAATCGCAATTGGCGTGATGGTCTGGCTTGCCGGACAGGTCATGCCGAAATTCGGTGTTCTGGCCGTGCTGATCGTGGTGCCTTGCATCGGGGCCGTCATGGGCACGGTGAACGGAGCGCTGATCGTCTATGGCCGTCTGCAACCATTTATCGTGACGCTGGCGATGATGGTGGGTGCGCTGGGTCTGGCGCGCGTCATTGCCGGGCAAGATACGGCTGTTTACCCGGTCTACACCGGCAGCAATGCGACGGAAAGTTTCGAAGTGCTGCGTGAGTTGCTGTGGGGCGTCCTGCCCGTACCCGGGCTTTTCTTCCTTGGCGTCCTGTTGGTCTTTTTCCTGATCACACGGTTCACCACTTTTGGCAGCTACCTTATGGCCATCGGCGGCAATGAAGAGGCCGCACGTCTGGCTGGTATCAATGTGGGTCGCAACAAGATCATCACCTACGCGTTGGCCGGGGGCCTGTCGGCACTCGCTGGGGTGCTTTATGTGGCGCAATTCCGGCAGGGTAAACCGGATGCCGGATTGGGACTGGAACTGGATGCGATCGCAGCCGTTGTGATCGGTGGCACCAGCCTCATGGGCGGTCGTGGTGCCATCATGGGGACTTTTGTTGGGGTGCTGATCTTTGGTTTCCTCAGCAACATCCTGCAACTCAACAACATCGACAGCAACACGCAGCTGGTGCTCAAGGGCATCATTATCGTGGTCGCCGTCCTGCTTCAGGAAGGGCGATTTGAAGAGATCTTTGTCATGGCGAAAGAGCGCCTCGGCAGAGGGAGGAGGCTCTAACCTCAGATCTTGGCGGACCAAGGTTAGAGCAATCAGAACGCGGGAATTTGGAGAAACCCGCATCATGACTAAGGAGTAGACTATGAAAAGAAGAACATTTGGCAAGGGCCTGATGGTCGCCACCGCGCTCGTAACCTCGTTTTCGGCCTCGATGGTACTTGCGGCTGACAACTATGTGATCGGTTTTTCGCAGGTAACTACAGTTGAGCCCTGGCGTGTCCAGTTCAACAAAGACCTGCGTGCCGAAGCTGACCAGCACAACAACGTCGAACTGATCATCGCGGACGCCAACGACCGCACTGAAAAGCAGGTGGCGGATGTCGAAAACTTTATCCGTCAGGAAGTGGATGCGATCCTGATCTCGCCCAAGGAATCCGCTGGTCTGACCGGTGTGGTCGAACAGGCCTCCGACGCGGGTATCCCTGTTTTCGTTCTGGACCGCAACGTGGACACCGACAAGTTCGTCCAGTGGGTTGGCGGAGACAACGAACTGATCGGCCGCGAAGCCGGTAAGTTCGCGCTGGACCAACTGGGCGGCGCAGGTGTGGCCAAAGGCACCATTGTTGAAATCTGGGGTGGTCTGGGCACTCAGGCCGCGCATGACCGCGCCAACGGTTTCCACGAGGCCTTTGACGGCGAAGAAGGCGTGACCTTCCTGCTCGATCAGCAATCGGGCGATTGGAAACAAGATCAGGCGTACGACATCATGTCGACCGCCCTGCGCAACTATGAGGACATCACCATGGTCTATGGCCACAACGATCCGATGGCCTATGGCGCTTATCTGGCCGCCAAAGACGCGGGCCGCGCAGATGACATCATCTTCATTGGTGTTGACGCCCTGCCAGGTGAAGGCGTGACCTGGGTTGCCAACGGCGAACTGTCAGCCACATTCCTGTACCCGACCCCGGGCGCCGAAGGACTGCGTCAGGCCCTGAAGCACCTGAAAGGTGAAGAAGTGCCAAAGTCGGTCGTTATGGGCACCGAGGCAATCACTGCCGATAACGCAGGTGAAATCCTGAAGAAGAACGGACTGTAAAAAAACAATCAGACCGGTTTCCTTTCTCCTCCCTGTCGGGGTGGCCGGTCGGACACGCAGGGGCTTGCGCCCCTGCCGTCTTTTTTGAGAAAGCTTCGAAAAAAGGTGCCGCGAATGTCCGAGCAAAAAACGAAACTCCAAAAATACTCCGCTCCCGCTTTGGAGAAGGGATTGGATATTCTTGAGTTTCTTTCTCTGTCGGACACTGCCCCTACCCTGTCTCAGCTTGCTCAAGGTATTGGCCGTTCGAAAAACGAAATCTTCCGCATGATGATCGTGCTGGAGGAACGCGGTTACATCGATCGTCAGGAAGGTGACCTGTTCAAACTAACTGGAAAGCTCGCTTTGCTGGGTGGAGACCGCACAGATAACAGCAAACTCGCAGAATTGGCTGAACCTTACATGAACCGTTTGGCCGAAGAAATCGAACTGTCCAACCACCTTTGGGTGCCAAATGGCAAAGACGAGCTGATTGTGATCAACAGTGTCTCGTCGTCTCAAAACTATGGTGTCACGGTGCAAGTCGGTTACACAACGCCTGTGTTTCCGACATCCGCCGGGGCGTGTTTTCTTTCGGAAATTGCATCACGCGAAGATCGCTTGGCCTATCTTCGCAAAATAGCATCAGGTGAAAATCCGGTGTCGCTGCAAGAGTTTTCTGATCAAGCGGAAGTCTGCGCCGATCAGAACTACATCTCGCTCGGCAGCCCCGAGAGCAACGCCATAAGCGAGATTTCAACTCCCATTCGCCATGGAATGGGTCAATCGGTCATCGCGTCGCTGACGATTCCGCATTTTGCTTCCGCCCTGATCGACAACCGGCGCGAATTTGTCATTGATGCGCTGAAAACGACGGCGGCTCAGTTGCAAGCCAGCGTGGCGACCCGAATGCCCTTGCCCCGCACGCCTTGGTATCAATTCACCTGACAATCTGCAGATGAAACCATCCGGCCCACCCAAAGGGCAGGCCGGACTGCGTGAGTGGTTGTACTTAGTCGTACAGAACGGCCGAGATTTTCGAAGCGACGGCTCCTGCTCTTTGTAGGCGCAGCGAAAGTCAGCTTTACCGCCCAAACTCGTCAGTGCTGTGCCTGCTGCTCCTATTAACCGGAGTTTTGCCATGGCCCTGGGACTTCAAGCGTTCGCGCCGGCGTGCAAAGTCTTGCTCGAAGTGCAAAGCTATCCCTGAACCTACACCCGCTAAGCAGACCCTGATGCCGACAGCATTGAAGTTCCGCTGGCCTCCCAAATCCCGCGCAAGTCGTATGACCAGCGAACTCTCTAACATCTAAAAAGTCAAAAGCAGAGCAGTGAGGCACAATGCTGGACTCAAACCAATTTCCTAACACTACCCATTGACCCCATTTCCTTGATTTTGTTAATTTTCAATATGTTGACAAAAAATCCTACCACCCCAGCCATATTCCTCAGCAACAACTATCCCGTTTTGTCCAAGCCGACAGCATGTACCCAATCTGCGCTGTGTAAACGATAAATCCTTGCGATAGGTTCGACACAAACAACCGCGTTTAGCGAATTGTTGCCGCCGAAAGAGCTACGCGCCGATCGCAAAAGCCTCAATTTTCTTCTGCAAGCCGCGGATAGAATGATAGCCAGCTGACTGTTTGCCGCCTGTCACATGCTCTGCGACGCTCCGAGTCACCAGTATCTTTTCGTCCAGTTTCTTGCACAGTTCCTGAACGCGACTGGCCACGTTCACAGCCTGACCGACGACGGTGAAATCCAAGCGATCAGGGCTGCCGATGTTGCCAAAGGTGACGCAACCGAAATCAATGCCGACGACGAACTCGATTGGCTCGTGTCCCTTTTCGGCGGCCGTATGGTTGTAGTCGCGCAGGTTGGTCAGGGCGTGTTCTGCCGCCCGCACCGCAGATCTACACGAGGCTTCCGCGTTGTCATCAATGTTGAAAACAGCAAGTATGCCGTCCCCCATGAATTTGAGAACGTCACCGCCCTGTTCCTGGATGGGCGACACGACCATCTCGAAATACTCACCCATCATGGCAAGCAAATCACCCTCGGACCAGGTTGAGGCTTTTTGGGTAAAACCCCGCAGATCCGCAAACAGGATTGCAGCAGAAACTGTTCTGTGTTCTCCGCGCTTTATGTGCCCCTGATCAATTTCTTCGGCGGGGCCGTGCCCCAGATAGGTTTGAAGAAGGCTCTTTTGCGATTGGCGCATCGCAATGGGTTCCAAAGCTGCGGCAAGTGTGTATCGCGTGTCTTCGATGTATCGGATATGCGCGTCCGAAAACCCAGTATCTGCGTTTGAGGTAAAGCTGGTGCCCTGAACCGAGCCGTTGCCGTGCTCCAGCGGGATGGCCAGAAAATCGGTGGCGCCTGCTTCGGCCAGCTCGGCATAGACCGGATGCTCTGCCAGAACGTTGAGGTCGGTCAGGCGTTTGCGCAATGGGCGCCGCTGGGTGACAACATACTCGAACGGGCTGCCGTGCCACGCACTGGTAGACAAAACCGTGGTCGGCACGGTGTAGCGGCGGGTTTCCTCGGGTGTCCAGATAATCCCCCATGCGCTGAGCAAGGGGTTTGAGTAATTCTGTGCGATCCTTGCGCGGGCCAAGGGCACGCCAAGCGCGGTCAATCCTTCGCAATAGCCTTTGACGATAAGCCTCTCGTCGCCCAACAGGCGACCATCAGAAATCAACCAGTGGTTCAGGTGATCAGTCTCGGCCATCGTTGTCTCACACTCTTGTTCCGCGCTGATAGTCTACCTTTCATTGGGCATCGGAGAACCCGCGCTGGCTGAAAAACCTGTGTTTTCTGTCCAGCGCAGGATCGGTCGACCTCAGCTTACCGCCGCTGCCAGTGAGGGGTCGTCTTCCAATTGTTTGAGCAAACGGGCCTGTCTCACCTTGGGGTCCAATTCGGGATCGCTCAAATAGGCCAGCATATGGGGCACGTTCTCTTCAATCTGCTCTCGAGTTGCTACGGCCATGCCATGGGCCACGAAAGGCCTTAGATACGTCATACCGGCCAGGTTCGCCGTCTGTTGGAACGGTTTCAGAAACTCTGCCATCGTAAAGTTGTTGTATCCGCCCGCGTGATAGCTGTGCTCGGGACCTCCGGTAGAAACAAGGATGAGGAACTCACGTCCTTTCAGTTGGTCACCGCCCGGCCCGTAGGCGAAACCATAGTTCAGCACCTGATCCATCCAGGCTTTCATGACCGGAGGTGCGGAATACCAGTAGAATGGAAACTGGAACACGATCCGGTCATGAGCCAGCAAGAGGGCCTGTTCGGCTTCGATGTCAAAGCGCATCTCGCCGCCGCCAATGGCGGTCAGATCGCGAGTCGTCACGTCGGCGGCTTCTGAAAGTGCGTCAAACCAGGCGCGGTTGATGCGCGATTTGCTCAGGTCCGGATGGGCGGTGAGGACGAGGGTTTTCATGTATCTGCCTCTTGCAGGAATGTTGCGGAATAATGGGTGATTAGCGGGCGGCCATCGGGTCGGGTTTCAAAGCGCCAGTTTTCCTTAACGCGGGCTTCAATGTGGTCCCCCGCAACGGTCGTGGCACGAAACAGAACTTCGAACTGGGCGGCACCGGCTGTGATCTCGATCTTGCTAACGTGATGTTCCGTTGGACGTTGCAAGGTTTCAAGCACACCACGATACCAAGCACGCACGCGATCATGCCCGTTGAGAATGGTATCGACGTCAGGCATGTCCCAGTCCACATCTGGGTGGAGGTCAGGCAGGAACGCGTCGATCGGATCCAGCCTGTCGAACCGGGCAAACCAGTCGGTGATGAAACCGCGGATTTCGGGGAAATCGGTCACTTGGATCACCTGTTGATGGTTTACTTGGCCAGTTGCTCCGGGACAGGAGCCAGCGAGTATTGGGACCAGAAAAACGTGTTTGCCGCGTCCTGATCGGCGGACAGGTTGGTTGCCTCGACGATCTTGCCATTCTCGATCCGATAGACGAGCGCCCAGGTCGTATCGACATTTGGTTTGCCATCGGCGTTCGACCAGCCACGGTGGATATCAACCACATGGGTCTCGTCGGCCCCGAAATAGATGGGTTCTGCCTGAAAACCAGCGGTGCCCAGTTGTTCGAAAAAGGCCAGAACTTCGTCCCGACCGGTCTTGGTTCCCGACAAGGGGTGGCGGCCCGGAATGTGCCATTTGACGTTCTCGTCCATCACGGCTGCGATACCGTCCAGATCACTGGCACCATAGGCTGCGAAGAAGTCCTGTACGACTTTAATATTGTCTTCGGGGGATGCGGCCATGGCGGCCTCTCCTGTGATCAGAGCGGCGGTGAGGGCAGCAACTTTGGTCAGAGTGTTCATCTTGTGTCCTCCTGAATACGATGACACGAAGATAATAATCCCGATAGAGCGTGATAATTCACCCTGTTGGCACTTCTTTCATGTATGATATCGAATAATAAGTTTGTTCGGGAACTCTATGCGCCTGCCACTTGCCACGCTTGAAATCTTTACCGCCATCGCGCGCCACGGATCGCTGCGTGCTGCGGCCGAGGCGCTAGGTATCAAACCGTCGACCGTTAGCCATCAATTGAAAGCGTTGGAAGATCAGCTTGGCACCGCGCTCTTCATTCGGACAACACGCTCGATCAGCCTGACCGAGGCCGGGCGGGCCCTGATCCGCGGCGCGGGGCCTGCCTTTGATCAACTCTCCGAGGCGGTCGAAAGCGCGCGCAGCACCGGTCACGCCGCGCGGGGCACGTTGAAATTGGCGATGCCGGAGTTTGCCTACCACCTTTACGTGGGTCCGATCCTCAAGAGTTTTTGTGCCGCGTATCCCGAGATCGAACTGGAACTGTCGTTGACGGATGCGCTTTCAGACATACTCGGCGAGGAGCTGCATGCTGGATTCCGTCTGGGGGATCGTGTGGCGCAGGACATGGTGGCTGTGCGGTTGACGCCGCCGCTTCCAGTGACCGTCGTCGCCAGCCCGGATTACCTGACGGCACGTGGCATACCGGAAACGCCGCCTGACCTGCTGGGGCATACCTGTATCCGCTACAGGTTCCAATCCTCGGGCCAGATTGCCCCATGGAGCTTTCAATCGAGCGAGGAGGAATATGCCGTAGATGTGCAAGGTAACCTGATCGCGAACGCCCTTCCTGCAACCGTCGATCTGGCGAAAAGAGGGTTAGGGTTGGCCTATACCTTCAGGGCCTATGTTGCCCCACTGATTGATACCGGAGTATTGACACCAGTTCTTGAGGACCACTTGGGCCCCACCCCCGGTATTTTCATGTATTTCCCACGCGAGTATAAATCCATGATGCCCCTGAGGCTGTTCATCGACCACATAAAGCGCCAGCAAAGCGTTTGACCCTGCGCGCGCAGAACCCACATATCGAGCATTGCAAGCCGGAGCCGCTCCTTGCCCCTAAGATACGCTGATATCTACCCGTCAGAACCGTTGCTGAACAGTGATGAGATGCAGCGCCCTTCGGCGGCTGGTTTGATGTCAGTGCGGTATTTTCGGGCCGAACCTGATCGGATGCCGGAAGAGGTGTTTTCGGAACACCACGTCCTTCTGAACCTGCAGGAGAAGGGGCATCGCGTGCAAAACTGGCGGGACGGCACGCTGCGGGATTTCACCTTTTGCAAAGACGAAGTCATCGTAACACCTGCAGGAATGCGGTCGGGATGGCGGTGGTACGGACAGTCCGGCGTGATCGTGATCACCTTGCATCCGGACAAGGTCCAGCGCTTTGCGCAGTCTGAACTTGGGATGCTGCTGGCACCAGAGCAGTTTCACGACCAGCCGCAGTTTTCCGATCCTGACCTATGCGCTGCAGGAGTCATTCTGCGCGATGCGCTGGCAACGGACGACATGTCCTCAGCCGTGATGTTCGAAGCCATGAGCCGGGTGTTTCTGGTCAAACTGCTGCAAAAATACGGCAAACGCCGCGCCGAAGAGGTCGAGCTGTCCGCACGCTTTTCCTCTCAGCATTATCAACGGGTGCTGGCCTATGTGCAGGACCGTTTGGACCAAACGATCACGGTCGATCAACTGGCCTCTGAGGCGGGCATGAGCCCCTCGCATTTTGCGCGGGTTTTCAAGGAAACGCTGGGCTCGACCCCCATGCAATATGTCATGGCCTACCGGGTCGAGCAGGCGATGAAGATGATCGAAGACCCCACGCGCCCTCTGGGTAATATCGCTTTGGCCTGTGGATTTTCGGATCAGGCGCATTTCACGCGCAGTTTCAAACAGGTGGTAGGGCAGACCCCGCGCGCGTTCCGCGCAGCAAATGCCGTCTAAAGCAGGATCTTTCAAAAACGGGGCAGTCCGGTGCAAGTATCCCTGCTGACCGCAGCATATCTCAGGTGTCATCGGGCTTGTGCCCATCCAGACAGATTTTGGGAGATATCGCTATGAATACCCTCGCTCTGAACACCGCCGCAGCGCTTATGGCTTCGACAGCCGCTGTTGCGCAGGTCGAAACCCGCACCGTTACCTTCGAGAACGAAGGCGCTATGCTGTCCGGCACGCTGTACCTGCCGGAAGAGCGCGGAGCCGAGCCTCTGCCGACTGTCGTCGTGACCGGGGCCTGGACCTCTGTTCAGGAACAGATGCCCGCAAACTATGCCCGAGAAATGGCCGAGCGCGGCTTTGCCGCCTTCACCTTTGATTTCCGCGGTTGGGGCAAATCGGGCGATCTGCCGAACAACGTGCGCTTCGTTGAAAGCCCCGAGGCCAAGACATCGGACATCAAAGCGGCCATCGCATTCGTTGCGACCCTACCCGAAGTAGATGCCGACCACATCAACGGTCTGGGGATCTGCGCCTCGGCCGGGTACATGGTCGATGCGGTCTCTGGCAATCCGCTGGTTCAGCGGCTGGGTCTGGTTGCACCGTGGTTGCAGAACAAAGAGATCGTCGAAGCGGTCTATGGCGGCGCAGAAGGTGTCGCCGGGCTGATTGAGGTGTCCCACGCTGCCGAGGCCGCTGGTGGCCAGATCATTCCTGCGGCAGGACCCGAGGGTGCCGAGGGCGTTCTGATGCCAATCGGCGGATACTACTATGAGGCCGACCGTGGCGGTATCCCGGAATATGACGACAAATGGAACAATGCGGGCTGGGAAGGCTGGCTGACCTATCATCCCGCCGACAAGCCGCAGCGTTTGGATAAGCCACTGGCAATTGTGCATTCGGAAAGCGCAGCGATCCCACAGGGCGTGCAGACCTTCCTTGCCGGTTTCGCAGGCGACGCGACAGCTCAATGGCTGGAGGATGTCACGCAGTTCGACTTCTACGACAACCCCGAGGATGTCACCCGCGCGGCCGATACCGTCGCTGACCACTTCCGCGCCGGTTCAACCAACTAAGCCCTGTCTGGACGCCGAGCAATCTTTCGGCGTCCACCCTCATCTATTCGGAGCATCCTCATGCGTAGAAAACTCACATCGACCCTTGCGGCCGTCTCTATGATCGGAACCGCAGCTTTTGCTGAACAACAGGCCGATATCTCGACCGCAATCACCGATATCGCGGCGGGCGCGGACCGCCACGACTGGACCCGTGTGCGCGACGCGTTTTCCGATACTGTTACAACGGATTACACCAGCCTCTGGGGCGGAGACCCGGTCACACAACCCGCTGATGAGCTTGTGGCGGGATGGTCCGCCTTTCTTCCTGGTTTCGACGCGACGCACCATATGGTGACCAATCACACCATCACCTCTCTTTCCGAAACATCCGCCACGGCACAGGCTGATTTCACAGCGACCCATCGCCTTGATGACGGTCTGTGGGTGCTGGGAGGCCGCTATGATTATGAGCTTGAGAAATCAGACGACCGTTGGGTTGTCACATCCATGACCATGACGGCAATCTGGGAATCCGGTGACCGTGGGCTTGTGGCTCTTGCCGGCCAGCGCGCTGCCGAGGCGAATTGAAGGAGTAACCATGACCAGTCAGCGTATCGCACTCGTGACAGGCGCCAATCGCGGTATTGGTAAAGAAGTCTCTCGTCAATTGGCCCGAGACCATGGGATGAAGGTTCTGATGGGTGCGCGCGATCTAGCAAAAGGGCAGGCTGCTGCGGATGAGATCGGATATGGAGCGGAAGCGTTGCAACTGGATGTTTCTAGTCCGGATTCTGTCGCGGCTGCCTTCTTCTTGATGGTTGAATCGGCCTATGGCCGCCTTGATGTTTTGGTGAACAACGCTGGCGTGGACTACGACACCGACCAACAGGTCCACCTTGCCGATTTGGACCGGGTGCGTCGCGCGTTTGATACGAACCTTTTCGGCCCGTGGGAGACCACGATTGCGGCGGTGCCACTGTTAAAACGAGGAACGGATGCCCGGATCGTCAACGTGTCCTCTGGGGCAGGGTCGCTGACCAGCATGTCCGCCGGAACGCCTGGCTATGGCGTGTCCAAAGCGGCTCTGAACGCGCTGACCCTCAAGACCGCTGCCGCCTTGAAACCCCAGGGCATTCTCATGAACGCCGTGTGTCCCGGCTGGGTTGCCACGGATATGGGCGGCGGGGGACGTCCGATTTCTGAGGGCGCCAGGGGCGTTGTCTGGGCGGCGACCTTACCGAATGGTGGCCCGACCGGAGGGTTCTTCCGGGATGGCGTCGCAATTGATTGGTAGGTTCAACCGGGTGTCATGAAATCAATAAGCTTCCTGACCCGCGCGGGCAACAGGCGGCGGCTGGGATAGACGGCGAACATGTCCCGCGTCATTGGTTGGGCATCCGTGACCTCAAGCCGTTGCAGTTCGCCGTTTACCATATCTGAAGGCAGCATCGCGACACCTAGGTTGCGACGGGCGGCCTGCGCAATGACATCAAGGTCGGTCAAACTGTGGGCGATGTGCTTCGGGTGCAGTGTTTCCCCGCTCTCCAGCACCCAGGGTTGACCAGCATTCAGGGCGGGCAAAGCAAGAAAGTCTGGTCTGGATATCGACCCGTCCAACCCATGCTCTCGAATGAAGCCCTGTCCTGCGCAAAAGCAGTAGGGAACGGACCAAAGCCGTTTCGCGACAAGGCTGGAATCCGTCAAGGGGCCGAGGCGGAAGGCCAGATCGATATTGTCGCGAAAGAAGTCCAGCATGACATTGGTTGTGGTCATCTCAAACGACACATCCGGGTTCTCTGCTGCGAAATCCAACAACCGAGGGCCAATGGTCGTGCGCGCGGCCAGCGGAGGCGCCGTGATGCGGATGCTTTGGCGTCTGGTATCGTCCTTAAAACCTGCGACACCTTGCAGAGCCTCGATCGGGTCCTGGCATCGATCCAGAAGGCGACGACCCTCCTCCGTCAAGCGCACCTGGCGCGTCGTTCGCTCAAACAGTTTGGTGCCCAGATGGTCCTCTAACTCTGCAATCCTTCGGCTGACACGGCTGAGCGGGATCCCCAGACGCTCCGCAGCTTTGGAAAAGCTGAGATGGTTTGCGACGACGGTAAACAGGGCAAGGTCGTTGTAGATCATTATTCTATTTTTGGGATTATTCCTTCCGATATCAACTATTATCATTCGATAGCGTGACTACTACCTTCTGCGCAACAGAAGGAGACAGATCATGCCTTTCGCTATTGAAATCACCCAGACCGGTAAACCAGATGTTTTGCGCGAAACCAACCGTGCGACCCCGACCCCGAATGCCGGGGAAATCCTGATCCGCAACAAAGCCGCGGCAGTCAATTTCATCGACACAATCATCCGTCGAGGTGAAATGCCCGAGGGGATGATGCCTGAGCTACCTCATGTGCCCGGGGTCGAGGGAGCCGGAGTGGTTGAGGCGCTGGGCGAGGGGGTCGAAGGATTCTCTGTCGGGGACCGCGTGGCGTGGATGGGGCCGATTGGTGCCGGTGGATACGGCACCCATTCCTTGATCGGTGCGCCCTATGTTTCCCGGTTGGCCGATACTGTCGAGTTCGAAACCGCAGCCGCAATTCCCGTCAATGGGATGACCGCCCACCACATGCTGGTCAATCTGGGCGGCGCGGCAGCTGGCAAATCTGTACTGGTTCACGCTGCGGCCGGGGGTGTTGGCACCATGGCGCTACACATTGCCAAGCAACTGGGCATGACAGTGATCGCTTCGACCAGCACCGACAAGGTTGGGTATGCAAAGGATCAAGGTGCCGATCACGTCATCGACTATCGCACCGAGGATGTCACCGAGCTGGTGATGGACCTCACCGAAGGGCGCGGCGTTGATCTGACGCTCAACCCGATCTCGGGTGAAACCCTCAAGTCAGACCTCGACGCTCTGGCGCCTTTGGGCACTGCAGTTCTGTTTGGTTTCCTTGCCGGTCCGCCCGCAGGCAGTTTTGCCGAGGATTTGGCGAAGCACTTTCAGAAGTCGGTCTCGGTCCGGGTTAGCGACATATACAGCTATTTCGTCAACCGCCCCGATCAGTTCAGCGCAGATATGGCCACGGTGTTTGAATTGTTGCAAGCGGGTGTTCTGCGCCCGCAGGTGAGCATCCTACCCATTGCCCAAGCCGCCGAGGCGCACCGTCGTTTGGAAGCCGGTGAAACCACCGGCAAACTGGTTCTAAGCATAGAGTGATCGAGCCCGGCAAGAACGAGGCACGGAAAGGCGTTTGGATCTAATTGAAAAAGACCTTTAGCCCCACATAGGGCCCTTGCTGCGTGACATCATAGGCGAACGGGCCGGTTGACGTTGAATCACTGTAGTCGACACTGAAATATCGATAGCCAAAGGTAATCGCGGTTCGATCCCACGGCTGATAGTCAAAGCCGATATTTGCGCCGACTTGCAGATCGTTGCCTCCGGCTCCGAACCCGCCAAGTTCCAGCGATGCGATGGTGGTCCACCGGTCGTTGAGACGCCACATGCCCCGGGCACCCACAACGGGCTCAATCCAGCCTTCGTCACCGCCTTGGGTGGGCGGGTTCGTCGGCCCCGGAGTCGTGAACCTGATTTCCTGCCGGATCGAGTTGTAGCGAATGCCGCCTTGCAGATCGACGGCGTATCGCTGGTTGTTGGCACCATAGGTCCCATCCGCCACGCGATAGGCACCCATGACCGCAAACCATTTTTGGCGCACATCTACATCCACTGCAGTGGCGGCGGGGCCGGGGAGAGTGGTGTCCTCTCCGATGCCTACATAGTTGGCGTCAACGATGATCCCAAAGTCTCCGTTCCAGGCCTCATACCGCCCGGCCGCTGCGAAATCGAGAACATCCAGCACGTCGCCAAGATCGAGGTCGATATCGGCTGAAACGCCCGAGACGGTTGACGTTCCATGCGTGCGGAGCGGGGTGAACAGGTAAAAGCCAAGAGTGTGTCGCCAGCCCTCTTCGGTCTGACCCGGTGCAGGCAGGGACTGAGCGTATGCTGCGCTCGACAATAGACAGGACAGGGCCGTGGCGCCCGCTATCGCGGCAGTGGATCTGATTGCCATAGGTGAATCTCCTTACTTTCAAATTTCGCGACGACCTTGCTTCAAGGCGTCAGTGTCCGGATATACGATCATCTGCCAACAGAAGACTGTTTGAGCAGAAAGGCCTCGACAGCGGCTTCGGTTTCAGGTCGCAGGTTTTCGATGCCTTCATAGGGAACACCACGGGCTGGTTCGATGTCTGGATACTTTTCCTTGCGTTTTAGATGACGCCCCAGAATGCGGACAAACTCTTGCCCGCCCCAAGCTCCAACCTCGGTCGACACCGGGTATTTTTCGTGGGTATCGCGGTAAACATCGAAGAAATCGGCTAGAATCGCGCTCTCTCCGGCTCCGGGAATGCGCAGCTTTAGTTGATCCTTGATGACCGCGCGGGGTGTGTGGACGGAATAGACGATCAGATGATCGCGCCGTCCTTTTGTCTCGCCCAACAGCAGCAGCGAGGATTGGTCGACCCCGTCCACCAACCGATCCCGAGGAATACCGCTCTCGGCCCCGGCGAACCGCGCGAGCGTGGTATAGAGATCCGAGACGTGTACGATATCTCCTACGATGCCGTCGGCCTCGATCATGCCGGGCCAGCGGATGAAGCTGTCGACCCGAATGCCGCCCTCGGACACATCACCTTTGCCACCGGCGAAAACCATCGGGGTGAAGCCTGATTGCGGCGAATACTTGGTGAAATGGCCGTTGTCGCCCATCACGATGACAATGGTGTTGTCGGCCAGGCCAAGCGCCTCCATCTCGTTGAAGATATCGCCGAGCCAGCTGTCGAGCTGCTGCATCTTGTCGACATAGAGCCCTCCGTTCGGCGATTGCGGCCCCGAACGACCTGCGCGCGTGTTGTCCAGCGGAATGAGTGGCCAATATTGCAGGAAGAAAGGCGCGTCCCCGCCAGCCAGCTCGCGCATTTTTTCAAGCGTCTGGCCCTGGTAGCGCTGGTTCATTTCGTCATATTTTTCGGCGGTCCAGCGCTCGCCCGCGGTCATGTCAACTTCGCGCGCAAGACCCCCGCGTTCAGCTTCAAGGCCGGTGACCATCGCGGCAGGGTCGGGGCGAAAGAAGTCGTCCAGAACGAAACGGTCATCGAAATCCGCGATCCCGACCGAGACCTGTTCCTTGATCGCATCGTCGTTGTAGATGGTCAGTTGGCCCTGCTGATGAACCGGGAACCCCGCCCAATCGAAGCCTTGGTTATGGGGCCAGGCCTCGGGGATATCGCCCATGTGCCACTTGCCCACATGCACAGTCGCATAGCCCGCATCTGACAGGATCTCGGCCAGCGTAACTTCGTCGGCGGGCAGGCCGAACCCGGCGATATCCACGGTGGTGTCGCCCATGCCCATCCGAACCGGAAGCCGCCCGGTCATCATCGCAACCCGTGTGGGTGTGCAGGAGGGTTCGGTATACATGCGCACCATGCGCATCGCTTCGTCCGAGAAGGCGTTGATATGAGGCGTGGAATACCCGCGAACTGCGTTGAGTTCAGGGATACCAAGATCGCCAAAGCCGATATCGTCAATCAGGATATTGATGATGTTGGGTGGCTTGCCGTCGTTCGAGCTTCGGAAGTCTTCGAGCAACTGGTCAACCTCGGCATTGTCCTCGGCCCATTGTTCGGCATTCTGCGCTTCGAGGATGTAGTACTCTGCATCATGGATGATCGGCGCGTCCTGAGCAGTTGAGATCGTGGCCGATAGACAGAGCAGCACCGACATTCTGGATAGGGTTTTCATTTCAACAATCCTCATTCGCTTTGGGCGGGGGTCTGGCGGGGGTCAGGTGTGGTGTGGGACGGGCCGGAGCGGTTGATATCCGTGCCGGGGAAGAACTCGACCCAGACATGCCAGAACATGCCCGATCGAAGGGTCTCAACGCGGGTCAGTTGACCGCAATCCGCGTTTCCGAAGAAATCGACATGGGTGATGGGCGCGCCGCTGTCATTGTACCAGACGCCAACGCTTTCATAGATTGGGTCGTAGGAAACCACGACGTCACGCCCGCCAACCGTGGCGTTGATCAGCCCTTTATTTTCGGCCAGGAAATCATCGGTCCAGCAAACTGCGTCGTCACCGATCGTGATGCCCCAGACATAGGTTTTGTTGGGCAGACGGTTGTCGCTGTGGCTCATGTTGTCCATGACGGGCGCTTCTTCTTGGTGCTGCTTGGCGATGCCCGAGGAGAAAACGGTTTCAGTAAAGGTGTCGAACAACCTGAGAAGCGGGTTCGAGGAGGGCTTGTTCAGAAAGACCTCACCATCTGGATAGGCCTTTTGAAATCCCCGAAAGCTCATCCGAAAGGTGGGCCATGGCTGCATTGCCGCTGTTCTCGAGGCGTCGCTGTCGAAGCGGCCATAGATCTGCTGGATCGGCTCTCCGGTGGTGTTGTCGCGCAGTATCAGGTTGTTGCCGTGCTGGGCCATCACCTCAAGATCCAGACGTTTGCCGCGGATCTCGGGTTTGTAGGCCTGCCCCAGATTGGCCATGGCACAATAGGTCATGACGATGTCATCGCCGCCCAACCCCTTATCGTTTCCGGCCAGATGAGGGCGCATCAGTTGGGCGTCGGAATGCGCCCGCGCGTGGCCGTTGTTTTCGATCACGAGAACACTGGCGGATGGGTTGATGAATTGTTGCGCTTCGGAGATCGGATAGTAGCGGGCGGTGTTTTGCTGGTTGCGCAGGCCGATATGGACCCAAACCCATGGAAACACGAACAGGAATACGATCACCAGAGTCACTGCAGGCACGCCGAGGAAAAACAGCCAGCCGGGACCGCCGCCAAAAAAATGCCCGACAAGCATCAGCGCAAGCCCGGCGAATCCGGCGGCAAGATAAGTGTTCTCATTCCGGATAAAGCGGATCATGTTATTGCGCTTGACCTTCAGCACCATCTGGCTGACGTCACCGAGATCGCGGAAATACATGAACCCGATGGTCAACGACATGATGAGCCCGACGTAGAATAGAAGATTGGCCAACATTTGAATCGCCTTTTTTGCGTCTTGATTAGCCCTCGGGCGGGGTCGAGTGGGACGAAAGGTAAGTTTTTATTTCGTCCTCGAGCCCTCGGAGGCTGTCGATGAGATCAGAATTTCTTGGGTCACTTGCATCGCAGGGAAGAAGAGCAGCCAGGCTTTCAAAGTCAGCGCAGATTTGCGCAAAGACCGTGTCCGCGCTTCGCAGGCGCCGGATGTCATTCGCCTGATCAGGAAAGTGTATCGACAAGCAAGCCATCATAAGCCTCACGGTGTCTGAACCCAGTTGTGCCCCCGCGATGAGGTCCGTTCCCCTCCTTTGCTAATCATTGTGTCCGAAATTCATTTACACATTCAGGTATCTTAACGTATGTTACGGGGTAACATGTTATTTTTCAAAGACTTGAAACCAGTCAGCGGTTAACGAAAGCGATGTCAGACGCCAGCGTAAAGTCAGAACCAGCCCAAAAAACGCTCTCGGATGAAGACATTCAGCGGGCACTGAAGGCGGTCCTGGACAGCCCGGAATTCGATGGGGCCGAGCGACTGCAGTCTTTCCTCAGTTACGTTGTCGACAAGCTTCTGGCAGGCCAGTCCGAGGATATCCGCGCCAAGTCGATCGCCGAGGATGTTTATGGAAGGGCGCTGGATTCTGGGGGTGACCCCATGGCCGTCGTGCGGGTCGATGCAGGGCGCATGCGTCGGCGATTGGCGAGCTTCTATTCGAACTCCGGCAAGGATCAGAGGCTGCGCATCCATGTAGATCCGGGTGGTTATGTCCCCCGGTTTGAGGTTTTGGACATCGATATACCCTCGGACCGAGCGCGTCCCTCCAAGATGGTCTGGGTCTCAGTGGCGGTTTTGGGCGCGTTGGCTATCGCAGGCGGCTTGATGCTCTTCTCCCGATCGCCCCAGTCACCGCCCAGCCCGATCGCCGTCTCAGCAAATGCCAATCAGGAACAAGCCATCAGAGAGGCGCTGTTCTCGACAAACCCGACCAAGCTACAAGCCGTTAATCTGGCGACTGAGGCGCGCCTGCTGATGTTCCCGGTTCTGGACCGCGATAGGCTGCAAGCCGTGCGCGGCATGTTCGAACGCGCCATGGCGCTTGATGAGACGTATTTTGGCGGCTACGCCGGTTCGGCGCAGGCGATCAGCATCCTTGCCTTAACAACCCCGCCCGGAGCCGAAAAACAGGCGCTTTTGGTCCTTGCTAAAACTCGCGCGCAGCGGGCACTAGAACTGGCGCCAGACGAAGGTTGGAGCCATTCCGCCCTTGCCCTGGCTTCATTTTGCTCGCGCGAGCATGAGGCAGCACTTGCACAGTCCACGCGCGCAACACGGCTTGCCCCTGATGATATCCACGTCACGAATTTTGATGCCCTGTTCGCGCTGTTTGGTGGGGATTTCCAGCGCGCTATAGCGTCCGCCAATCGGGCGCGGGGTGCCAATACGACAAACGGTAGATTTCCCTATCGCAGCGTGTTGGCCTCCTCCAGCTATCACTTGGGGGATTACCAGGCGTCGGTAGACCAGTTCAACGAGGCGGTCAGGCTGGGTGATCCGGTCAGCGCGATCTCGATCGGTTATCTGGCGGCAAGCTATCAAAGGCTCGGAGACGATGAGCGCGCGCGGGCCACAATTCTGTTGTTGGACGAAGCCTGGCCCGGCTACCCTCTGGCGGCGCTGTTCCGGACTTTGTTTGCCGATCCGGATCATGCCGAAGACATCATCAGCGCGCTTGACGAAATAGCGGCTTTGCAATCCGACTAGGGTACGGGATTAGAGAAAGAGGCTATTCCCGGATTTCCGACGGATCGACGCCCCAGAGGTTGGCTTTCAGCGTCCACCCCTTGTAGCCCCCCGCCGAAATGCGACACCAGTCCAGCGAGCACGCGCCAAGACGGGCGACCACTCCGGTTTCGAAATGCGCGTTGACGGTCGAGTTCGGATCGGGTCGGGCATAAACGGGCAGCATCTCGGATTCGATCAGCACCGTGCGCACGCCAGACAGCAGGGCGTAGTGAACCCAACCTCCGGCCCCGTCGCGATCCTGTACCTTGCGCCAGTTGCCGTATTCCGCAGTGATTTGCAGCGGCATACCGCGCCGCTTGAAGACCCAATCGATTCGGTGGGTCAGGGACGGACCGCGGCGCACATTGCCTTCGGCTGCCTTCATCGAGACATAGCGCGGAAGGGGCAGGTTGGTGACCGGGCCGCGCACGTCTTGGGCTGCGACCGGCGCGGAGCCGAACGCAATGAGATACGCGGATAGGATCGCCAAACAAAGGCGTTTCACCGGTAGAAGACCACTCACTGACTGCCTGCTCTTGTGCCTGTTGATCTGCTTTCGAAAAAAGGTCGACTCAATGCCTTTGGGGTTCTTGTGCCCCGCCTTATCCTGCGCCACGATGCCATGACGCAAGCGCGTTTGCAAAGCAGTGGGAGGGCGGAAGTGCCAAGAGAACGTCTGAGTGTTGTTGTTACGCGACGGTTGCCGGAAGCAGTGGAAACGCGACTGAGTGAGCTGTTTGATGTTCGCCTGCGCGACGATGACACCCCCATGACTCGTGAGGAACTGGTCGCTGCGGTGCAAGAGGCCGACGTGCTGGTGCCGACGGTGACCGACACAATCGACGGTGGTTTGCTGGGGCAAGCTGGTGAAAAGCTGCGCTTGATAGCCAATTACGGGGCAGGGGTCGACAATATCGACGTCTCAACCGCGCGTCAGCGTGGCATCCTGGTCTCGAACACTCCGGGTGTTCTGACCGATGATACGGCCGACATGACCATGGCGCTGATCCTGGCGGTGACGCGTCGTTTCCCTGAGGGCGTTGCGCTGATGCAGCAGGGCGATTGGTCCGGCTGGGCTCCGACCGCTTTGCTTGGTGGCCGGATCGGAGGGCGCCGTCTGGGTATTCTGGGCATGGGCCGGATCGGTCAGGCTGTCGCGCGCCGTGCCAGCGCGTTCGGTATGCAGGTTCACTACAACAACCGCCGCCGGTTGCGCCCCGAGATTGAACAGGATCTGGATGCCACCTATTGGGAAAGCCTTGATCAGATGGTGGCACGGATGGATGTGATCTCGGTTCATTGCCCCTCGACCCCGTCGACTTTCCACCTGCTGAACGCGCGGCGGCTGAAGCTGCTGAAGCCCTCGGCTGTGGTCGTCAACACGTCGCGTGGTGAAGTGATCGACGAAAACGCGCTGACGCGGCTGATCCGGTCCGGGGATATCGCGGGTGCCGGGCTGGATGTGTATGAACACGGCACGCAGGTGAACCCACGCCTTCGCAAGCTGCCAAACGTGGTGCTGCTTCCGCATATGGGATCGGCTACACTGGAGGGGCGGATCGAGATGGGTGAGAAAGTTATTATCAATATCAAGACCTTCGAGGATGGGCACAGACCGCCGGATCAGGTGGTCCCATCCATGCTGTAACCTTTCCCAGGAGCACATTATGCGTATCAACCGGGTTTCAGGACTACTTCTGTCTGTCATGGCCTTTACTGTTCCGGGTTTTGCCCAGGAAACAGCGGACTCCGTGGCCCCCGAAGGCGCGAGCGAAGGTCAGGTGCAGGCTCTGACCGATGAGTTAATCGCGGCGCTTGAGGCCAAAACAAATGGCGTGCCCGTACAGTCCGAGAATTGGATGGTCGCTGCGGCCAACCCCTTGGCAGTTGAGGCCGGGGCGAAGATCCTTCGGGCGGGTGGGTCCGCTGCGGACGCCATGGTCGCCGTGCAGGTTGTTCTGGGCTTGGTCGAGCCGCAATCCTCGGGCCTTGGGGGCGGGGCGTTTTTGGTCTGGTACGATGCCGCCACCGGACAGCTCACGACACTGGATGGGCGCGAAACGGCCCCATTGGACGCCACGCCGATCCTGTTTCAGGATGAAAACGGCGAACCTTTGCAGTTCTTTGATGCCGTCGTCGGAGGGTTGTCCGTTGGCACGCCCGGCACGCCTGCATTGCTGGAAGAGGCGCACCGCCGCTGGGGCCGCTCGCCGTGGCCCGGTCTTTTCACCGATGGTATCCGGCTGGCGGATGACGGGTTTTTGGTCTCGCCTCGTCTGGCCAGTTTGGTCGCAAACGACGCCGAGCGCCTGTCGCGATTCCCTGCAACGGCTGAATATTTCCTGCCTGAAGGTGAGCCACTGCAACAGGGTCAACGCCTGATGAACCCGGCCTATGCGGATACACTGCGCGCTCTGGCCGAGGACGGTGCCGCCGGGTTCTACGGCGGGCAAATCGCGTCAGATATCGTTCGGACCGTCCGCACCGCGCCGGGCAACCCCGGCGTATTGTCGGGAACCGATCTGGCCCTTTATCAGGTCATTGAGCGCGATCCGGTCTGTGCGGCTTACCGCGTCTATGAGGTCTGCGGAATGGGTCCGCCTTCGTCCGGGGCACTGACCGTTGGGCAGATTCTGGGTATGCTGAACAGCTATGATCTGGCCGCGATGGGGCCTGAGAGCATGGAGGCATGGCGCCTGATCGGCGAAGCGTCACGCCTCGCCTTTGCGGATCGGGGGCGGTACATGGCCGATAGTGATTTCGTGCCGATGCCGACCATCGGGCTGGTCGACCCGGACTATCTCGCGCAGCGTGCGGAGCTTTTGAATGCCGAGGGCGCACTGACCGAGGTCGCTCCGGGCAATCCCGAGTTTGATCATGCGATGCACTGGGCTGATGACGAGTCATTGGAGCTGCCTTCGACCTCGCATATCTCGATCGTCGACAGCTACGGCAATGTCTTGTCGATGACGACGACGATTGAAAACGGCTTTGGCTCGCGCCTGATGACGAACGGGTTTTTGCTGAACAACGAACTGACTGATTTTTCGTTCCGCACCCATCGCGACGGTGTGCCCATCGCCAACCGTTTGGAGCCTGGCAAGCGCCCGCGTTCGTCCATGAGCCCGACCATCGTCATGCAGGACGGCGCGCCGGTTTTAGCCATCGGGTCACCCGGAGGCAGCCGTATCATTGGCTACGTTGCCAAGTCGATCATCGCTTGGGCGGATTGGGATATGGACGTACAGCAGGCGATCTCGCTGCCGCATCTGGTCAACCGGTTCGGGACCTATGATGTAGAGGTGGACACTGCGGCCGAAGGCTACGCAGACGCGCTAATCGAGATCGGGTTCGAGGTGAACCCCCGCGATCTGACCTCGGGCCTGCATGCGATTGAGATTGGCGAAACTCTCAGCGGTGGAGCGGACCATCGGCGTGAAGGGATCGCGCTGGGCGAATAAAATCTGGGTCTTGCCCGGCTCGGGCGGGTCTATTCGACACATTGGGAAGGGCCCGTGCAACTGGCGGGCAGAAAAGGGGTAGCATGGTTCAGGCGACGGCTTTGCCGAGAAATGAGGCCGGGATTGGAACGGCGCTCGGCATCTTGAAGCAACAGTTTGGGGATCGTCTCCAAACCGGTGCAGCCATCCGCGAACAGCATGGCCACACCACAACTTGGATCACCAATCAAAGCCCCGACGCGGTGGTGTTTCCCCACACCACTCAGGAGGTCGCAGAGGTCATCAAAACCTGTGCCGCGCATAAGGTGCCGGTGATCGCGTTTGGCACGGGCACTTCGCTTGAAGGGCATGTGAACGCGCCTGCCGGTGGGGTGTCGGTCGATCTGACCCAGATGAACAAGGTGCTGGCGGTGCATGCCGAGGATCTTGATTGCGTCGTGCAACCCGGTGTCACACGGGAAGATCTGAACAGCCACCTACGCGATCAGGGCCTGTTCTTTCCGATCGATCCCGGTGCAAATGCCTCACTCGGCGGGATGGCTGCGACCCGCGCGTCCGGAACCAATGCGGTGCGCTATGGCACCATGCGGGACAATGTATTGAGCCTTGAGGCGGTGATGCCCGATGGGCAGATCATCCGGACCGGCAATCGCGCCAAGAAATCCTCGGCAGGGTACGATTTGGCGCGGCTGTTGATCGGGGCCGAAGGCACGCTGGGCATCATCACCGAATTGACCCTGCGCCTGCATGGTATCCCCGAGGCGGTTAGTTCGGCCCGCTGCTCTTTCCCAACCGTCGATGCCGCCTGCCGGGCGGTGATGATGACGATCCAATACGGCGTACCTGTCGCGCGGATCGAATTGCTGGATGAACTATCCGTCAAAGCCGCCAATGCTTATTCCGGCCTGACCTTGCCCGAAACGCCACTGCTCCTGTTAGAGTTCCACGGCTCGGACGCAAGCGCAGCCGAACAGGCCGAGACCTTTGGTCAGATCGCAGAAGAGTTTGGCGGCACAGACTTCGCCGCAACCTCAACCACGGAGGAACGCAACAAGCTCTGGCAGGCGCGTCACGACATGTACTGGGCCAGCCTTCAGTTGCGACCGGGCGCCAAGGGGATCTCGACCGATGTCTGCGTACCAATATCCCGTCTGGCGGAGGCCGTAGGGGCCGCTCAGGACAAAGCGGCCGAGCTTGACCTACTTGCGCCTATCGTTGGGCATGTCGGCGACGGGAACTTTCACACGCTGCCCCTGATCGACATGGACGACGCCGAAGAAGTCCACCGGGCCGATGAGTTCGTCGGTTGGCTCAACGATCTGGCCATTTCGATGGAGGGCACTTGCACAGGCGAGCACGGCATCGGGCAGGGCAAGCGCCCCTATCTTGAGAAAGAACTGGGGCAGGCAACACACTACATGGCCGCGATCAAGGCGGCGCTGGATCCCGACAACATCATGAATCCGGGAAAAATACTGGCCGATCACACCTAGCAGTTTCCGCGATCTTGTCCGCTTTGTGCCCACAAAACGTCTAGGTGATGTGGTGTCATGCGGCGAAAGACGAACAGGTGATCGACATGAGTGCAAAATATCTGGCGGGCTTTGTTGCGGTGGCCGGGCTGGCGGTTGCGGGGCTGGACTACTATCAGAAAGCCAAAGAGTCGGGTGACGGGCTCAGCGCAAGCGACTATATCGCAGCCTTCACTGGCGGGTCCGAGGATGAACCCGCAAGCGTTGACAGCACACCGAAAGCTCAGGAACCCGAAGCCACTGAACCGCCCGGCAAGCTGGTCTGCAAGACTGTCGGAAACACCAAGCGGTGTCGCTCGGAAGGCTGACGGCTGTTTCTAAGTCGCCATTTAACGACCTGCATCTCCCGTGCGGGTCGTTTTTCTTATATCACTGGTCGGATGGCTTCCGCGATTGATTTCGGAATCAAGCCATATGGTGGCAACAGATTCCAAGGGGAGACACCCGGTTATGAAAACCCAAGTCAAAGCACTGGTCGTTGGCGGCGGCGCCGTCGGAACCTCGATTGCCTATCACCTGGCCAAAGCGGGCTGGGATGATGTGATGTTGATCGAGCGGGACGAGCTGACCTCGGGCTCGACCTGGCACGCGGCTGGCCTGCTGCCGCTGTTCAACATGTCTTACGCGACAACCCACATCCACAAGTATTCGGTCGACTTCTACAAGCAGCTTGAAGAAGAGACCGGCCTCAACGCGGGCTTCGCCGTGGTCGGCAACCTGCGCATGGCGCAGACGCAAGAGCGTATGGACGAATACATGCTCTATGCGTCTACAGCTGAGACCTGCGATGTGGCTTACGAATGGCTGACACCCGAGCAGATCAAGGAACGCTGGCCGCTGATCGAAACCGGCGACCTGAAAGGTGCGATCTATCACACCGAAGATGGCTATATTAACCCTGCTGACGTGACCCAAGCGATGGCCAAAGGTGCCCGTCAGCGCGGCGTCGACATCGTTCGCAAGATGCAGGCGGATGCCTTCCACTGGAACGGCACTCATTGGGAAGTCACCTGCACCAAGATGATCGAGCAGGGCGGCAACCTTGTTCCCTCCGACGAGCAGGTGGTGATCACCGCCGAGCATGTCGTGACCGCATCGGGCAACCACGCGCAGCGCACCGCCAAGATGTTGGGCATCAAGATGCCCGCGATCCCGGTTGAGCACACGTTCATCGTCATGGACAAAGACCCTGAGCTGGTCAAATGGCGTGAAGCCGGTAACCCCGAGCACCCTGTTGTGCGTGACGCCGACAACGAGTCTTATGCACGTGAAGAACGCGGTGGCTGGATTCTGGGCATCTACGAACACGGCGCGCCAGCACGCTTTGAACATGGCGTGCCGGACAGCTTCCGGGCTGACCTGTTCCCGCTGGATATTGACCGGATCGCAGACCAGTACATGGCGATGGCTGAGCGCGTGCCCTCCTGCGCCGAATCTGGCCTGAAAGACGATTTCAACGGCCCGATCTGCTACACCCCAGACGGCAACCCGCTGGTCGGCCCCGCACCGGGGCTGCGCAATATGTGGCTGGCCGAAGGCTTCTCGTTCGGGATCACCGCCGCGGGCGGCACCGGCTATTACCTGGCGCAGATGATGGTCGATGGCGAAGCCGAGATCGATATGGCCTCGCTGGACCCCAAGCGCTACAGCAGCAACTGGATGACCACCGAATTTGCAGCGCGCAAGAACGAAGAGTGCTATGAACACGTCTACATCCTGCACCACCCGGATGAAGAGCGTGAAGCCTGCCGTCCGCTGCGGACTGTTCCGGCCTATGACCGTCAGAAAGCGCGTGGCGCGCAGTTCGGTTGGGTGAACGGTTGGGAACGTCCGAACTATTTCGGCCCTGTCGATGCGCCGGACAATTTCGACAAGGAAAGCCGTTCGTTCCGCCGTGGTGGCTGGTGGCAATATGCAGTCGAAGAAGCCAAAGCGGTCCGTGAAGGCGTTGGCCTGATCGACGCGTCGGCCTTCACCAAGCATGTCGTCAAAGGTCCCGGTGCGACCCAGTTCCTGGATTGGTTTACGTGCAACAAGCTGCCCAAGGTCGGTCGTATCAACCTGACCTACGCGCTGACCTCGCATGGCACCACCCGCACCGAGTACACCATCGTCCGCAACGGCGAGAACAACTACTACATCGTCTCTGCCGGTGCCTGGACCGAGTACGACGCCGACTATCTGCGCAAGGCGGCCGAGGACAAGATGGAGGAGTTCGGCTACATCGAAATCCAAGACGTGACCACTCAGTGGGGCGTCTTTGCCATCGCCGGACCCAAGTCGCGTGACGTTCTGAAAGAGGTCATCAAAGACGCCGATCCGGAAACCGCGCTGTCCAACAAGCGCTTCCCGTGGCTGTCGGCCCGCCAGATCGAACTGGGCATGTGCCCGGTCAACGCGATCCGCGTGGCCTATACTGGTGAGTTGGGTTGGGAATTGCACCACCCGATCGAAATGCAGAACTACCTGTTCGACCTGCTGGAAAAAGCCGGTGAGAAACACGGTATGAAGCTGGTCGGCGCCCGCGCCCAGAACTGGCTGCGTCAGGAGAAATCCTATCGCGCCTTCGGTACCGAACTGGGCCGCGACGCGACCCCGCTGGAAGCCGACCTACCGCGCTTTGTCGACCTGTCGAAAGACTTCCACGGCAAGGCCAAGCTGGAAGAGACCGGTGTGCGCTTCAAGTGCTGCACCCTACTGATCGACGGACCAGACGATTCCGACCCGTGGGGCCGCGAGGCGCTGTACACGCCGGCAGGCGCACGCGTGGGTCGTCTCACCTCGGGCGGTTACTCGGTGGCGTTCGAGAAATCCATCGGCATGGGCTATGTGACGCCTGATCTCGCGGTTGAAGGCACCAAGCTGAAGGTCAAGATTCAGGACAAGCTGTGGGATGCGGTCGTCACCTGCGACAGCCCCTACGACCCGAAGAACGAAACCATCCGCAAGGACGGCTGACATCTTGGGGAACTCCGGCGGCGCGAGTGAATGCGCCGCCTGCGGCGACACATGCCTCCGGCGGAGGTATTTTCAAACAGAAGAAGCGGGGGCTGGTGCAAGATCCAGCCCCCCTGCTTTTGGCAAGGGGGGCCTTCTCCTGTTGCGGTCATCGGCGCCTCCGCCTGTACCGCAAATCGACAGTCGCATATCAGAGTTAACGGTCGGTTACTTC
Source organism: Ruegeria sp. AI3 (assembly GCF_056541245.1). Lineage (NCBI taxonomy): Bacteria > Pseudomonadati > Pseudomonadota > Alphaproteobacteria > Rhodobacterales > Roseobacteraceae > Ruegeria > Ruegeria sp. AI3. Next base: position 152,705 of record NZ_JBQFYA010000012.1, on the reverse strand, counting down.
TTCTGTTCAAAAATACCTCCGCCGGAGGCAAGCCTGCGCCAGCAGGCTTTGATCGACCCAATCGCTGGTCAGGTTTTCGGTCTTTGAGCAACAAACGCCAGATTGTTGGAGGGCATTTCGACCAAGTGAAGCAGTTGCAGACCGTAGCGCTGTAGGCAGGCTTTGATCTCTGTGTCGTTCTTGTACCCGATCTCTGGATCTTGTGAGACCAGAGCTTCGTGAAATTTCTCGTCACCTGGGCTGGTCAAAGCGCCGTCTCGCTTGAAGGGGCCGTAAATGATGAGGCGACCTGCCGGACTCAGAGCCTTTGAGGCCTCGCTGAGAAACGTGTCAGCTTCTGGCCAAGAGATCAGGTGCAGCAGGTTAATCAGAATGATCAGGTCCTGCTCTTGGAATGCCGCGCGCCAGCCTGCGGAGGTTGCATCCAGATCGGTGGCGGGAAGGATATTGGAGACGTCCGTCGCATAGGCGTCGATGCTGGCGCGGCGTTCGGGGTCGATTTCTGTGGGTTGCCAGACCAAGTCGGGCAGTGTCTTTGCAAAGGCGGCAACATGCTGGCCGGTGCCGCTGGCGATTTCCAGTGCGCGGCCCGTGGCAGGGGCCATCTTGGCCAGCAAGGCGCATAGCGCGTCCGAGTTGCGGCTTGCGGCTGGGGCGATCATTCGAGCCCCATCGCCTTGTGTCGCGACGCTGGCATTCGAAGGCAGAGCGCGTTTGGTCATTATCGCAACCTTTCCACATGCAACTGATTGACAATGTCCTGAGGCAGTTCAGACGGCGTGCACGTCACAAGGCTGGTCAGATGGGACGAGGCAGCCGGCGATGTCTGGAACCCGTATCCACCCTGACCCGCACACCAAATGAACGAGCGGTCCTGCGGGTCTGGCCCCAGCACCAACGTGCCATCCGCCACGAAACTACGCAGACCGGCCCAGTTCGCCTCGAGCCGCGTGACAGGGGTTGTCACCATCGCCTCATACCGCGCCAGACCTTCTGCAAGAACCATATCGTCGGCATAGGCGTCATGAGGCGTTGTCGGCTCGGCTTCGGAGGGCGAGACCAGATACTTCCCCGCATCAGGCTTGGCGTACCAACCTTCCCCCGGACCCATCAGCATGGGCCAGTTGGATACGTCATGCCCTCCGGGTGCGGGAATGCGCGCGATGGAGCGGCGTTTCGGCACGATGCCAATAGGCGGCAGACCAGCCATCGCGGCGACCTCATCCACCCAAGCGCCAGCTGCATTGACCAGGTTCCGGGCCTCGAACACATCGCCCGCCTGAACGACCCAATGGCCGGTTTTGCGGATATCTGTGACGGCCTGGCAGGTCAGGACCGCGCCGCCATTGCCTCGGATCACGCGCGCGAAGTCCTGCATCAGGCGGTCGGTATCGATGTCGAAGGCGTCCACACTGATGGCGGCATGGGCCAGAACGTCCGGGTTCAGGATCGGGACTTTGTCGATGGCTTGCTGCGGTGAAATGGAGCGTACGTTCAATTCTTCGACGTCTTTGGCAAACAGGTCAGCCTGATCGTGGCCTGCAACCAGCATGAGGCCTCGGGGGGTCAGGTAGCCTTCGTTCGCTGATCGCAGGTAATCGACCCCGGCCCGATTGAGCGCAACCACCGAGGGCGGGCCGTAGTTTTCCTCGAACATCGCAGCCGAGCGACCCGATGAGTGATAGCCCAGAGCGTCCTCGCCCTCGAGAACAGTGACAGAGCCATGAGCAGACAAACGCGCGCCCGCGCTGAGGCCCGCGATGCCGCCGCCGATGATTAGAAAGTCGATCATCGCAGGGTGACCGGGATGGATTGTGATGAAGCAGATGTCATAAGGGTCTTGGTGCTTGTTATAAGAATATGCTTGGATTTCGGGAGACTATAAGCAGGCTTGAATTTGGCGATCAACCCGGCCAAAGACGCATCATAGAAAAGAAGGAGATTAAGGTGACTGCAGCGGACCTCCATCCCATGGCCACGGGACATATCCCAAAATATGTCGTCGCAGCCGATGGGAGCGACTACCTCTTTTCGGCAATGGTCGTGTTTTTTGTCGTTCTGGTTGTGTTGATTGGTGTCGGATATCTGACGCTGCATTCGGTGCCCGAGAAAATGGCGCATGAGAACAATCACCCTCAGTTCCAGTTGGTAGGAATTTTGGCGCTTCTGGCGCTGTTTACACATAACGGCATTTTCTGGGTTGCAGCCGTTCTGGTTGCCGGTTTCCAATTCCCAGATTTTGCGACCCCGATGCGAAACATAGCGGATGCCATTCGCTCACTTGGACAGTCTCTTGCGCCTCAGGCACCTGCTGAACTGACGCCTCCGGCACCGCAAACCTCTACGACGTCGGAGCAGTAAGTCATGATCGAAACGATGCTCTGCGCCCTGATTACGGTGCTGCCGGATTTCCTGTTCCGACGCTTTGTCCAAGGCAAGCGGATCGGGCATGAGATCACCCTTTTCACCATGTGGTACGAGCTGCGCTGGGGCTTGACCACCTGTGCCATTCTGGCGCTGTCCGTGATCACCACGCTGTTCTACTTTCATCCGGCCTCCAGCACGGCGGCCTCGTATTTCCGGACGGTCACGATCCTGCCGCAACTGGGCGGGCGGGTGTCTGAGGTCTATGTCAGCAACAACGATACGGTGACAGCGGGCCAGCCGATTTTCCGGATCGAAGATTTCACCCAGCAGGCGCAGGTTCAGGCCGCCCATGCACAGATCGCGCAGGTTCAAGCCTCACTGAAAGTGGCCGAGACGGACCTGGCGCAGGCGGATGCCGGGATCGCTGGTGCGCGCGCGGCTTTGGCGCAATCGGTCGAAGACCTAGAGCGTAACACCACACTGCGCGACGAAGGCTCCAGCGCGGTGCGTCTGGCCGAGATCGAGCGGTTGGAGAATCTGGTGGCTGAGCGCGAAGCGCAGGTCACTGCCGCCCAGTCACAACGCGCCGCCGTGGTGCAGCAGATTGAGGAGCTGATCCCAGCCCAACTGGCCAGTGCCAATGCGCAGCTGGATGCGGCCCTGACCGAGCTGGACAAGACGGTGATCAGCGCGGGCGTTACAGGTCGGATCGAACAGTTCGGTCTGCAGGTTGGTGACTATGTCAGCCCGCTGTTGCGCCCGGCTGGCATTCTGGTGCCTTCGCACTCGGGCCATGATCGTTTTCAGGCTGCGTTCAACCAGATGTCTGCTCAGGTCATCAAACCTGGAATGATTGGAGAACTGGGTTGCATGACCAAACCCTTCACGGTGATCCCGATGGTTGTGGTCGAGGTGCAGGACGTCATCCCCTCAGGTCAGATTCGTCCAACAGACGAGTTGCGGGACGTCCAGCACAACAAAGTGCCGGGTTCGATTCTGGTGTATATGGAGCCGTTGTATAAAGGCATGGCGGATGACATCCCTCCGGGCAGCAACTGTCTGGCGAATGTCTATACCGACAACCACCACAAGCTAGAGGATGAAAGCCTAGGGTTCTGGAACAAGGCGTTCCTGCATGTGGTCGACACGATTGGAGTGGTTCATGCGGCCGGTCTGCGGTTGCGTCTGATCCTGATGCCGGTGAACACCTTGGTGCTGACGGGGCACTGAGGTTTCAAACCTTGATCTGGGCAATGTAGCCCAAAAAAAGGCCCGCTAAATGCGGGCCTTTGGTTTTTCGATACGCCCTGCAGCTTACTGCGGGATCTCGCCTTCCAGACCTTCGATGTAGAAGTTCATACCTGCCAGCGTTCCGTCATCTGCGACCTCACCTTCGGCCAGCCAGTCGCTGCCGTCCTGCTTTTTGATCGGGCCGGTGAAGGGGTGGTATTCACCTGCAGCCATGGCCGCTTTCAGCGCCAGAGCCTCTTCTTTGACATCAGCGGGAACTGCATCCGAGATCTCGCCGATTGCGACCATACCCTCGCGGATGCCGTCCCATGTGTTGGCGCTTTCCCAGGTGCCATCCATGACAGCTTTGGTCCGTGCGATGTAGTAGGGTGCCCAGTCATCGATGATCGAAGATACGCGCGGGAATGGGGCGTATTCGCTCATGTCCGAGGCTTGGCCGAACGTGACAACATTGCCCGCCTCTTGCGCAGCCGCCTGAGGCGCGGTCGAGTCGGTGTGCTGCAGGATCACGTCTGCGCCCTGTTCGATCAGAACGGTCGCGGCGTCAGCCTCTTTTGCAGGGTCGAACCAAGTGTAGGCCCAGACGATCTTGAACTCGACATCCGGGTTCACCTTCTTGGCATGCAGATAGGCCGAGTTGATGCCACGGATCACCTCAGGGATCGGATAGGAACCGATATAGCCGATGATGTTCGACTTGGTCATCTTACCCGCGATGTGGCCCTGAACGGCTCGGCCTTCATAGAAACGGGCCGAGTAGACAGCGACGTTGTCGGCGGTTTTGTAGCCGGTGGCGTGTTCGAATTTCACATTCGGGAATTTCTTCGCCACGTTAATGGTCGGGTCCATGTAGCCGAACGAGGTGGTGAAGATCAGGTCAGCGCCTTCCAACGCCATTTGCGTCATGACGCGCTCGGCATCCGGGCCTTCGGGAACGGATTCGACAAAGACGGTTTCAACCTTGTCGCCGAACTCTTCCTCAACCGCCAGGCGGCCTTTGTTGTGTTCATAGGTCCAGCCGCCGTCGCCCACCGGGCCGACATAGACGAAGCCGACCTTGGTCTTGTCGTCGGCAGCCATGGCCCCCGAGGCCAGACCCAGCGCCATGGCGGCGCTTGCCAGAAGTGTCGTGAATTTCATGTGTTACTCCCCAAGTTGGTTCAGTTGGCCCCTAGTGCGAGGCGTGGAAAATCCGGCCCAGTGAGGCAGGTGCGCTGCTCTTGTCGGCCGAAAGGATCACAAGCACAAGGATCGTGATGATGTAGGGCGACATTGCCAGATACTCGACAGGAATGGCAACGCCCGCTGCCTGCAAATTAAGCTGCAACACGGTGATGCCGCCAAACAAATAGGCACCCAGCAAGGCACGCCATGGCTTCCAGCTGGCGAACACCACTAGCGCCAGAGCGATCCAGCCGACACCGGCGGTCATACCCTCGGTCCACTGCGGGACCCGGATCAGGCTGATATAGGCGCCGCCCAGCCCGGCGCATGCCCCACCGAACAGGATCGCCATGATGCGAATTTTGATGACTTTGTAGCCCAACGCATGCGCCGCATCGTGGTTTTCACCCACCGCGCGCAGGATCAGACCGACGCGCGTGTATTTCAGTGTGGCCCAGACACCCGCCGTCAAAGCGATGCCGACATAGAGGATCGGGTCATGCTGGAAGAAGATCGGCCCGATAACAGGGATATCGCTGATCAGAGGGATATGAATATCCCCCATGCTCGGCGGTTTGACCCCCACATAGCTTTGGCCCAAAAGGGCACTGAACCCAAGGCCGAAGAGCGTTAGTGCAAGGCCACTGGCCACCTGGTTGGCCAAGGCAACCTGCGTCAGCAGTACGAACAGCAGAGACAGTACAGCCCCACCGATCGCTGACGCGATAAAGCCAAGCCAAGGCGAGCCGGTCTCGACTGAGATCGCAAAGCCGCTGATTGCGCCCACGATCATCATGCCCTCAACGCCGAGGTTCAGAACGCCTGCTTTCTCGACAACAAGCTCTCCGATCGCGGCCAGCAGCAAGGGGGTCGCGGCAACCATGAGCGAGGCGACCAGAAGGACGGGATTGATTTCACCAAGATCCATTACGCTACCTCGCTACGGGCCGCACGGATGCGGTAGTTTGTCAGAAGATCGAATGCCAGCAGGAAGAACAGGAGCATCCCCTGGAACACCTGAATGGCAGCGGCAGGCAGGCCGAGCTGAGACTGCGCGATTTCACCGCCGATATAGGTCAGCGCCATCAAGCCACCGGCCAGCAGGATACCCACCGGGTGCAGGCGGCCAAGGAAGGCCACAATGATCGCGGTGAAGCCATAGCCCACGTTAAAGTCGATGCTGACCACGCCCGAGGGGCCCGAGACTTCGAACATCCCCGCCAGACCGGCCAGAGCGCCGGACAGGCCCAGACAAAACAGGATCAGGCGGGCAGGGTTCACACCGGCAAACTTTGCAGCACGCGGAGCTTCACCGGTCAAACGGATGTGAAAGCCCAGCATGTGCCGGTTCAAAAGAACATAGGAAAAGATCACCGCAATGAGGGCCGTCACGACACCCCAGTGCATCCCCGATCCGGCTATCAGTTCGGCATTATGCGCGCTGTCATAGGATTGCAGGTTACGCGAACCGGGAAAGCCAAACCCCTCGGGGTTCTTGAGCAAGCCCAAAGACACCGAGGCCAGCATCTGCTCGGCCACATAAACCAGCATCAGCGAGACAAGGATTTCGTTTGTGCCAAAACGAACCTTCAGAAAGGCCGGGATCATCGCCCAAAGCCAGCCGCCAAAGGCCCCTGCGATCACCATGATCGGAAAGATGTAAAAGGCGTCCAGAGGATAAAAGGCCAGCCCGGCCCCGGCCCCGAAGATGGCACCCATGATGTACTGCCCTTCGGCCCCGATATTCCAGATGCCGGCGCGGAAACCCAACGCCAGGCCGATCGCAATCAGCACCAATGGCGCGCCTTTCACCAGCAGTTGCGGGCGGTAGTAAAATGCGAACTCGCCGAACAAGGGCTCCCAAAAGATGGTGCCGATGGCCTCAATCGGGTTTTTGCCCAGAATGGCGAACAAGATGCCGCCGAAGACCATCGTGGCAATCACCGCCACCACGGGGGTCGCATAGGACCACGCTTTCGACGGTTGCGGCCGTTTCTCCAACACAATCATGTACTTATTCCCCGCCCGTCTTCGTCTTTTTCCAATACTCTCGCCGTAGGCGACGCGATAGATCACACATGCGCCACCTCCATGCCATGGGCACCGCCCATCATCAGGCCGATCTCATCAACGGTCAGGCCTGTTGTCTCCCGAGGCGCGCTCAACCGCCCTTCGTTCAGGGCCGCAAAACTGTCTGAGATCTCCATCAACTCGTCCAAGTCCTGACTGATGCAGATCACCGCCGTTCCCTTGGCCGCCAGATCCAGAATGGCCTGCCGGATCGACGCAGCCGCCGCCGCATCCACACCCCATGTCGGTTGGTTCACCACCAGCACCTCAGGGTTCTGCAAGACTTCCCGACCAATCACGAATTTCTGCAGGTTCCCGCCTGACAGCGACCGTGCCGCGTTTTCAGGGCCGGGCGTTCTGACGTCAAACGCGCTGATGATCTTTTCAGCGAAGCTTTTGGTTTCGGACCATTTGAGGAACCCTTTGTTCTCCAAACCTTCGCGCACCGACCCGGTCAGCAGAGCATTCTCGGTCAAGCTCATATCCGGCGCAGCGGCATGGCCCAAACGCTCCTCAGGCGCGGTCAGCACACCCAGTTTCCGGCGGGCGGTCGGGCCGAGTTTGCCGATCTGCTGACCATTGAATTTGATCGCATCGGCAGGGGTTTGAATCTCACCGGACAGCACGCCCAGCAACTCATCCTGACCGTTGCCAGCGACACCGCCGATGCCAAGAACCTCACCCTTGCGGACCGTCATATGGACGTTCTTCAGCGCCGTTCCAAACTCCGAAGGTGATGGCACCGACAGACCGCTGACATCCAACGCAACCTCGCCGAACTCACGACCTGAGCGTTCCGGCGTTTGCAACGTTGATCCCACCATCATTTCGGCCATATCGCGTGCGGACGTCTCGGCCGGAATGCACTCGCCGACATTCTTGCCCAGGCGCAGGATCGTGGCGTGGTCACACAGCGTGCGAATTTCTTCGAGTTTATGCGAGATATAGAGGATCGAGGTGCCCTCAGACCGCAATTTGTTCAGCGTCTCGAACAGGATTTCGACCTCTTGCGGGGTCAGCACGCTGGTTGGTTCGTCCATGATCAGCAGCTTGGGGTCTTGCAGTAGGCAGCGGATGATCTCGACGCGCTGACGCTCTCCCGCAGACAGATCGCCGACCGTGCGGTACGGGTCCAAAGGCAAGCCGTAGGTCTCGGACACTTCGCGAATCCGCGAGGCCAGATCGCCCATCGGCGGTGGGTTTTCCATCCCCAACGCAATATTCTCAGCCACGTTCAGCGCGTCGAACAGTGAGAAGTGCTGGAACACCATCGCAATCCCATCCGCCCGAGCCGCGCGGGGTTCCGCTGGGGCAAAGGGTTGGTCGCGCAACATCATGGTGCCGCTGTCCGGCTTCACCAGCCCATAGATCATCTTGACCAGCGTGGATTTCCCTGCGCCGTTTTCGCCCAACAGCGCATGTACTTCGCCTTCGCCGATGTCGAACGACACCTGATCATTGGCCACGACGCCGGGATAGGCCTTGGTCAGCCCTTGCAGGCTTAAGAGTGGAGTGGTCACGCGCTCAGGTCCTTCTTCAACTCAGTCTGTTGGGCCGGACGCAGAAGCTGCGCGGCGACGCCAACGGCGATCATTTGCGGGTGTTTGCCCAGAGCGGGATCGCCGATTGGGCAGGTGATCCGGCTGATCTGTTCAGGCGCATGCCCCAGAGCTGCCAGCCGCGACCGGAATCGCGCCCATTTCGTAGCCGAGCCGATCAGCCCCGCAAAGCGGAAATCATGCGAAAGCAGCTGGTTGCATAGTTCCAAGTCCAGATTGTGTGAATAAGTCAGCACAAGATGCTCGGCATTGGGCGGTGCATGGCGAACCAGCTTGGCTGGTTTGGTCGCTGGAACTGTGGTGACACCTGCTGGGACCGAGGCCGGGAAGCGTTCAGGCCCGGTGTCGACCCAGGTGATCGCGATGTCGGGCAGGGGAGACAGCACGTCCACCAGTGCTCGACCTACATGTCCCGCACCCCAGATCCACAGGTTTCGGGTTGGCTTGTGAACCGGCTCAACCATCCAGCCGTCGATCAGCTGCGGTTCGGGGGCGATCCCCTGACCGCGCGCAGTTGTCAGCAACCGTTTCACGGAGAGAGGCATTTCGCCTGCAGAAGCGGACCGCGCTATGACCGTGTCGTCGAGTGCTTCAACCGCCTTTTGATCAAAGACCTCGCTGAACAGTGAAACTGCACCGCCGCAGCATTGGCCCAACTCGGGGCCAAGCGCGTGATGGGTCAGGCGGGTGGGGGCGGATTGGGACCGCGCGGCTTCGGCGGCCTGAAACTCCAACGTGCCACCGCCGATCGTTCCGCTTTGCCCGTTTTTCCAGACCAACATCGCGGCACCAACCTCACGTGGGGACGAGCCCTTGATTGCGGCGATGACCACGCGAGTCACCTGTTCGTGGGATTTGACCGCCTCCCTCAAAGCATCCAGGTCGAAGCCCATCAGATGCCTCCTTTCATCCGCTGGACGCCGCGCCAGACTTCTTCGGCCGTAGCGGGTGCATCCAGCGCCGGATAGCTTTCACCACAGGCTGCGACCGCGTTCGATAGGGCCAACCACGCCGATATACCCAGCATGAAGGGCGGCTCACCCACCGCTTTCGAGCGATAGATCGTATCCTCGCGGTTCTCGCCATCCCAAAGTGATACGTTGAAGATGTCGGGCCGGTCCGAGCAGGCAGGGATCTTGTAGGTCGAGGGCGCGTGTGTCCGCAAATTGCCCTTACCATCCCAGACCAGCTCCTCGGTCGTCAGCCAGCCTGCGCCTTGAACGTAGCCGCCTTCGACCTGTCCGATATCGAGCGCCGGGTTCAGCGAGGCCCCTGCGTCATGCAGGATATCGGTGCGCAGTATGCGGTTCTCGCCGGTCAGCGTGTCCACGGCCACCTCGGTCACCGAGGCCCCATAGGCGAAGTAAAAGAACGGACGCCCCCGGCCTGCGATCCGGTCCCATTCGATCTTGGGCGTTTTGTAGAAACCCGTTGCCGACAGGCTTATGCGGCCCTGATAGGCCAGTGCTGCGGCTTCGGCGAAGGTGTAACGTTCTTCGCCGATCGACACATACCCATCCGCGAAGGTGACTGCCGAGGGGTCGGCCTGATGACGCTCGGCCAGATAGTCGGCCATGCGGTCGCGGATCGTGTCGCAGGCGGCTTTGACCGCCATGCCGTTCAGGTCGCTGCCCGAAGACGCCGCCGTGGCCGAGGTGTTGGGCACTTTGGCCGTATCAGTCGCGGTGATCTTGACCATCTCCAGCGGAATGCCAAAGCGCGACGCAGCGACCTGTGCGACTTTCTGGAACAGGCCCTGTCCCATCTCGGTGCCGCCATGGTTCAGATGGACCGAGCCGTCCTGATACACATGCACCAACGCACCTGCTTGATTGAGGTGGGTCAGCGTGAATGAAATCCCGAACTTGACCGGAGAGAAGGCGATACCCTTCTTGATCACGCTATTCTCTGCATTCCACTTTTCGACAGCCGCTTTACGCGCGGCATAGTCGCTGGATTTTAGCAGAGCTTCGGTGATGCCATGCAGTTCGAAATCGCTTACCTCCATACCGTAGGGCGTGGTGTTTCCGCCTGCAGGCAGAGGGCGCATGGGCGCATCGCCCATCTCAACTGCGCCCCGGCTTGTCAGGTCTTCATGCGGGTCAGGGTGCCCCAATGGTTTTTCCGCCGGTGCCGCCTCAGCAACCTTGTGGGCGGGTTCGTAGTAGTTACGGCGGCGCAGTTCGACCGGGTCCAGACCCAGCGCATGCGCGGCGTGGTCCATCACGCGTTCGACCCCGACCATACCCTGAGGGCCCCCGAACCCGCGATAGGCGGTAGCGGATTGGGTGTTGGTCTTCAGCCGGTGGCTTTCGATCCGCGCATTGGGCAGCAGGTAGGCGTTGTCCGAATGCAGCATCGCACGGTCGGCGACGGGCAGAGACAGGTCCTGCGCCCAGCCGCAAATCGCGTGGTGCAGGAACGAGACGCCCTGAATGTGGCCGTTTTCATCGAACCCGGCCTTGTAGGAAATGCGGAACGCGTGGCGTTTGCCGGTGATGATCATGTCATCATCGCGGTCATAGCGCATCCTGCAGGCCTTGCCGGTTACGCGCGCGGCGATAGCACAAGCCACGGCCAAAGCATTGCCCTGACTTTCCTTGCCACCGAACCCGCCGCCCATCCGACGAGTCTCAACCCGAACCGCGTGCATGGGAACGCCCAGTGCATCGGCCACCTTGTGCTGGATCTCAGTCGGGTGCTGAGTTGAACTGTGGACCAGCATATCCGCGCCTTCATTCGGCACGGCCAAGGCCGCCTGACCTTCAAGGTAGAAATGCTCTTGCCCGCCAAGCTCGAAGCTTCCTTCAATGATATGGCGCGCGCTAGCGATTGCGGCGTCTGCGTCGCCCTTGGCGTAGATGCGGGGGCCATCCTCGAACCGGCTGTCGGCGGCCAGAGCGTCTTCGATGGTCAGGATCGGGGTGTCTTCGACATAGTCGATTTTGCCCCACCGCGCGGCCTTGCGAGCGGCGAGATGGCTGGTGGCGACGACCAGAAACACCGGCTGACCGATATAGTGCACCGTACCATCCGACAGCAGCGGTTCATCATGTATCGAAGGAGAGACATCGTTGGCAAAAGGCAGATCCTCGGCCGTCATCACCTGCACCACGCCATCCGCAGCTTTCACTGCCGACAGGTCCATCGCACTGATTGTACCTTTGGCAATCGGGCTCAGACCAAAGGCCAGATGCAGGGTGCCCTTTGGCGTCGGGATGTCATCCACATAACGTGCGGCACCGGCCACATGCAGCGGGGCCGCGTCGTGGGGGAGGGGTTTGGTCACGCTCATGCCGTCACCTTCAGCACGTCTGTCACTTCGCCCTGATCTTCCAGGAAATACCGTTCCAGCATCGCTTTGGCGGTCTCCAACCGATAAGTTGCCGAGGCGCGCATGTCCGTGAGTGGTGAATAATCCTCGGCAAAGCTGGGCAGCGCGGCGTCGATCACCTCGCGCGTCCAGGGTTTGCCGATCAGTGCGGCCTCGACATGGGTTGCCCGTTTCGGAGTGCCCGCCATACCACCAAACGCAATGCGCGCTGCGGTGACGGTGCCGTCCGACACGGTGATATTGAAACACCCGCACACGGCCGAGATATCCTGATCGAACCGTTTGCTGAGTTTGTAAGCCTTCAGTCGATCCGCCTGACGCGGGAAACTGACGGCCTCGACAAACTCGCCGGGCGCGCGGTCTTGTTTGCCGTAGTCGATGAAGAACTCTTCCAAAGGAAGGGACCTGCGGGCGTCGCCTTTGCGAAGGTGTAGAGTTGCACCCAAAGCGATCAGCGCAGGCGGGTTGTCCCCGATGGGCGAGCCGTTGGCGATGTTGCCTCCGACGGTGGCTGCATGGCGCACTTGGACACTGGCATAGCGACGGATCATTTCGGCGTAGGAGGGGTGGAGATCAGCAATAGCCTCGCCCATCCGGTTCATGTCGACCATTGCCCCGAAGCGGATTTCGTCGTCGGTGATTGTGATCTGTTTGAGGTCTTCGCAGCCGTTGAGGAAGATCACCGGGTCAAGCTCACGCAGTTGCTTGGTGACCCAAAGGCCGACATCGGTTGCACCGGCGATGAGTGTCGCGTTGGGGTGCCGTGCATAGACTTCCGCCAATTCGTCGGATGACGTGGGGAGGAAGGGGGGCTCTGCCCCCTGGCCTGTGGCCTCCCCCCGAGGTATTTTTGAACAAGAGAAGGAATGGTCGTCGGTGATCCATTGCGGGACGGGCTGCGCTTCGGCGGCTTTCGCGGCGCGGATGATCGGGGCGTAGCCGGTGCAGCGGCACAGGTTGCCGGCCAGTTGGGTGTCGTGGTCGGTTGCACCATTTGCGTGACCGGCAACCATCGACATCACAAAGCCGGGGGTGCAGAAGCCGCATTGTGAGCCGTGCAGGTCAACCATTGCGCTCTGGACCGGATGAGGTTCATCGTTTGGGCCGCTTGCGCCCTCGACGGTGCGGACGGCTTTGCCGTGCAGTTGGGGCAAGAACAGGATGCATGCGTTCAGGGCCTTGGCGCTGCCCTCTTCGGTGACCATCACGGTGCAGGCGCCGCAATCGCCTTCGTTGCAGCCTTCTTTGGTGCCGGTCAGGCCGCGATCTTCGCGCAGCCAGTCCAGCAGGGTGACCGTCGGACTAACATCCGACAGCTGCACTGTCTCTCCGTTCAGAAGAAACGTGATGTCCATTCGTGAAACCCGTCGCCTTACCCGGTTGCGCCCGTTGGGCCCTCCTTCGATGCGACGTAGAAAGAGTGGCGGGCGAAGTGCTTGCCGTCAGATGTTAGAAACAGCGCACCTTATCTGGCAAGAAAAACTGCCTATATGATGCACCATTGGACCGGAACGACCTGTGAATATTGCAGTTGTTTAGAAGTCAGGCACTTGTAAATAAAGACCATTTTTGAAGCGGTGCTGAGTCTGACCCGAAGCACCTTCTAAAAAATCAGAATAATCGCTGCTGATTTTTTAAGCAGTCCACAGAGTCGGTTCCCGCTTTTTCGTCGCTGCTGACTGGGATAGCGTGCGGGGTATGAGCAGTACCCCTCGATTCATTCACCTTCGCGTTCACACTGAATATTCCCTGCTGGAAGGCGCTGTGCGGCTGAAAAAACTGCCCGGCCTTTGCGAGAAGGCAGAGATGCCCGCCGTTGCGGTGACCGACACCAACTCGATGTTCTCGGCGCTGGAGTTTTCAGTCACCGCCAGCGGGGCCGGGATTCAGCCGATCATGGGGTGTCAGGTCGATCTGACCTATGTGCAGCCGCAACCCGGTGAGAAGCCGAAAGCGCCTGCGCCTCTGGTGCTGCTGGCGCAGTCCGAGGTTGGGTATGAGAACCTTATGAAGCTGAGCTCCTGCCTCTATGTGGACAAAGGCGGGCAGTTGCCGCAGGTCACGTTGGAGGAGCTGGCGGATCGGTCGGAGGGTCTGATCTGTTTGACTGGTGGACCAGAAGGCCCAGTGGGAATGTTGCTGCAGCAAGGTCAGCGCCCTGCGGCTGAGGCTCTGGTCGACCGGTTGGCGGGGATGTTCCCGGATCGTTTGTATATCGAACTGCAACGCCATCCGGGCGAGGACGGCCAGCCTGAGGCCGAGCGCCTGACCGAGCGCGGTCATGTCGAGATGGCCTATGCGAAGAACCTGCCTCTGGTCGCCACCAATGACGTCTATTTTCCAACCTCGGATATGTATGAGGCGCATGATGCGCTGATCTGTATCGCCGAGGGGGCCTATGTCGATCAGCAAGCCGGTCGCCGCCGTCTGACCGCGCAGCATTTTTTCAAGTCGCAGCAGGAAATGGTGACCCTGTTTGCAGATTTGCCCGAGGCCATCGAGAACACGGTCGAGATCGCGCGCCGTTGCGCCTTTATGGCCTATCGTCGTGATCCCATACTGCCCAAATTTGCCGATGATGAAGTGGCCGAACTGCGCCGCATTGCGAATGAGGGTCTGCAGAAACGTCTGGCCGTGATCCCTCATGCGGTGACGCCCGAGGAATATCAGGAACGTCTGGATTTTGAGCTGGGGATCATCGAAGGCATGGGATTCCCCGGCTACTTCCTGATCGTTGCCGACTTTATCCAATGGTCCAAGGATCATGATATTCCGGTAGGACCGGGTCGAGGCTCGGGTGCGGGGTCTCTGGTAGCCTATGCCCTAACGATCACTGACCTTGATCCGTTGCGCTACAGCTTGCTGTTCGAACGGTTCTTGAACCCCGAGCGGGTCTCGATGCCCGACTTCGACATCGATTTCTGTATGGACCGCCGGGAAGAGGTGATCCGCTACGTGCAGCAGAAATATGGGCGTGACAAGGTGGGGCAGATCATCACCTTTGGTGCGTTGCTGTCAAAGGCTGCCGTGCGTGACATCGGGCGGGTTTTGCAGATGCCTTATGGGCAAGTCGACCGGCTGTCCAAGATGATCCCGGTTGAGGGGGTTAAACCCGTCTCAATCGAAAAGGCCCTGAAGGATGAGCCGCGCCTGCGCGAAGAAGCGCGGAATGAAGAGGTGGTGGAGCGTTTGCTCAACTATGGCCAACAGGTTGAAGGGCTGTTGCGGAACGCCTCGACCCACGCGGCGGGTGTGGTGATCGGCGACCGGCCGTTGGATGCGCTAGTGCCGCTCTATCAGGACCCTCGGTCCGACATGCCTGCGACCCAGTTCAATATGAAATGGGTGGAACAGGCCGGGTTGGTGAAGTTCGACTTTCTGGGTCTGAAAACGCTGACCGTGATCCAGAACGCGATGGATCTGATCTTCAAATCCGGGCGGCCTCTGCATGTCGCGGCGGACGGGACCGAGCTCTATGAACCAGCTGAAGGGGCCGAGAACCAGATCAACGCCATCCCGCTGGATGATGAGCCGACATACAAGCTCTATTCCGCGGCCAAGACAGTGGCGGTGTTCCAGGTGGAATCCTCGGGCATGATGGACGCGCTCAAGCGCATGAAACCTACCTGTATCGAGGATATCGTGGCCCTTGTGGCGCTCTATCGCCCCGGTCCGATGGAGAACATCCCGACCTATTGTGAGGTCAAAAACGGGTTGCGGAAAATCGAATCCGTGCATCCGCTGATCGATTATATCCTTGAGGAAACGCAGGGCATCATCGTCTACCAGGAACAGGTGATGCAAATCGCTCAGGTGATGGCCGGGTATTCCCTCGGCGGCGCTGACCTGCTGCGCCGCGCTATGGGTAAGAAGATCAAAGAGGCGATGGATGCCGAACGCCCGAAATTCGAAAAGGGCGCCGCAGAGAATGGTGTGGATGCCAAGAAAGCCTCCGAGGTGTTCGACCTGCTGGAGAAATTCGCCAACTACGGCTTCAACAAATCCCACGCGGCCGCCTATGCGGTGGTCAGCTATCAGACCGGCTGGTTGAAGGCGAACCATCCGGTTGAGTTCATGGCGGGCGTCATGAACTGCGATATCCACCTGACCGATAAACTGGCCGTTTACTTTGAAGAGGTCCGCAAGGGGCTGGACCTGCCTTACATCCCGCCTTGTGTGAACCGCTCTCAGGCCACGTTTGATGTGGACAATGGGCATCTTGTCTATGCGCTGGGCGCGTTGAAAAACGTGGGTGTCGAGGCGATGAGCCTTGTGGTTGATGGTCGGGGTGATAAACCCTTTGTCAACCTGTTCGACTTCGCGCGCCGGGTTGATCTGAAAAAGGTCGGCAAGCGCCCGTTGGAGATGCTGGCACGGGCCGGGGCCTTTGATGAACTAGACAAGAACCGCCGCCGCGTGTTCGAAAGCCTCGATCCGCTAGTGCAGTATTCGGCGGCGATCCACGAACAGAAGAACTCGAACCAGGTGTCATTGTTTGGCGAGGCGGGGGACGACCTACCCGAACCGCGCCTGTCGCCGACGCCGGATTGGCTGCCTGCTGAACGCCTGAGCGAAGAGTTCAAAGCCATCGGTTTCTACCTGTCGGGCCATCCGCTGGACGACTACATGCCTGCACTGAAACGCAAACAGGTGCTGACCTTGGATGAGGTGACGGAAAAGGCGCGCTCTGGCCCTCTGATCGCGAAGATGGCCGGGGTTGTTGCCGGCCGGCAGGAACGGAAATCGGCCCGCGGCAACCGCTTTGCCTTTGCGCAGCTTTCGGACCCGACTGGTGCGTATGAGGTCACGCTGTTCTCGGAAACGCTGGAGAAATCGCGCGAATATCTTGAGACGGGCGCGCAGGTGGTTCTGACCGCCGAGGCGACGATGGAGGCAGATCAGCTGAAACTTCTGGGTCGTTCGGTTGGTCCGGTAGATTCGGTTGTGGCCGAGGCGGGTGCGACCGGCCTGCGCATATTCGTCGATCAGCCGCAGGTGCTGCCCACAGTGGCAAGCGTGCTGGCGGATGCCGCCAGCGCTGCGAAGGGGGCTGCAAAAGGGCCGATCCAGCTGTGCCTGATGGACCCAGGACTGCCGGGCGATGTCGAGATGGATCTGGGGCAGGACTTCCCGATCAACCCGCAGATCAAAGGCGCGATCAAGTCGCTGGATGGCGTTCTGTCAGTGGAAGAGGTCTGATCCCGGCTTTATTGCCACAGCGATGTCCCCCGGCTAGGCTGTAACTGCACATTCTGTGACAAATGAAACAGGAGGGTTAGGGTTTGGCTCTTTCAGCTATGGGCTCCAAAGCGTTGGTATTGGCGGGGGCGATCTCGCTTTCCGTGGCGACTGCGGCTTTTGCGGACGACAAAAAGAAGAAGCAGACAATCGAAGGTGCGTTGATCGGCGCCGGAGTTGGGGCCCTGATCGGTGACGGCAAGGGCGCGGCAATCGGCGGTGTGGCCGGTGCGATTATCGGACATAACTGGAAGTGATTGCGATGCGGATGAAAACTCTCAAGCCTGTTGTGTTGGTATCACTTTTGGTGACTCCGGTGTTTGCTTTGGCCGACGAAGCCGCTCAGCAGATGGTGCAGGATGCCTTGCCTGTCATGCACTACACCTGCGCCTCAATCGCCGAAGAGGCGGACGGGGATGAGGCCTTTGTTGTTGAGGTCGTGGGCAAGATGACGGCCCTGTCGCTCTATAATCGTCAGATCAATATCGAAGACCACGCCGCCACGGATGAAGACAAAGCGCAACTACGCGAAGCGTTCATCGCCGCTCTGTCTGAGGGCTGTGCTGCGGATAAAAACGCCCTTCTAGGCGGGGTCGTCGACAACGCGGTGAAAGCGTCGCTGGGGTTGTGAGCCTGGATACTCTATTTAGCGTCCCGACGCGGGCAAATCGTGGCCGAATTTCAGTTGCTTGATCTTAGAGCCGGTAAACCCACGCCAGTGCTTTCGAACCCGCCATCGGACGCGATCACCTGACCCGTGACGTAGCTGGCTTTGTCCGAACAAAGGAAATAGATCACTTGCGCGATCTCATCCTCCGAACCGTATCTGTTCAGTGGGATAGCGTCATGATATGCGGCGATGATTTCGGGCGAGTGGACTGCCATCGCAAGCTTGGTACGGACCGGGCCTGGACACACACAATTGGCGCGTATACCGAATTCTCCTAGTTCGGCGGCTTGTTGCTTGGTCAGGTGGATGACGCCCGCCTTAGACGTTCCGTATGCTATCCGAAGTGTGCTGGCCCTCAGTCCCGAAATCGATGCGATGTTGACGATAGCACCGCGGCTTTTGCGAAGGGCCGGTATAGTCGCCTGGGATACCAGAAACACGCCATCAAGGTTGGTTTCCATAACGCGACGCCACACCTCGAAATCGTGTTCTTCAATTGGTCCGAAATCTGCGACACCCGCGTTGTTCACCACAGCATCAATGCGATTGAACTCGGTGAGAACGGCCTTGACCAGGCTAACAACCTGATTTTGATCTGAAACGTCCGCGACGAACGCAACCGCACCGTCTAGATCCTTTGCGGCAAGAGAAAGCGCCTCAGAGTCACGATCGATCATCGCAACGTTCCAGCCGTTTTGTAGAAACAGTTTTGTTGTCGCCAGCCCGATGCCACGCGCGGCACCTGTGACAAGAGCAAGTTTGTCGGCCAATGAACGTCTCCTGCCAGTGAACTGATGTTAAAGTATTAGCCTACCAACAAGATTTCGGAAGGTAACCCAGTGATTAGTATTGGATGTGACCAGCAAGAACCGGAAAAGCAGGCAGCAACATCGAAATCTGTCTCAATAATGCGGCGGGCGTTCGTCTCCAAACACGACCCCGCCCGAGCCTTCCTGCGGCCGTTCGGCCTCGCGCTGCAGCAGCATTTCGACGCGGCGGGTCAGGCGGTCGATCTCGGATTGCTGGCGTGTGACGACGGTGTTCAGCTCTTCGACCGTGCGGGTCATATGGGCGATCTGTTCTTCCAGATGCTGCATTGGGGTCTCCTTCAGGGACGGTCATAGCGGGTCAGCAAAGCCAAGACCAGCGAAAGCGCGCCTTGCCCCGATGCGGGCCATGGGATAGACCGCGCGCGGAACATGACCCGTGAAGGACGCCCCCGATGGCCAAGCCCAAGAAACAGCCCCGCCCCAAGGCCGTAACGCCGAAAGGGTTCCGAGACTATTTCGGCGAGGAAGTCACGCAGCGCACCGAGATGCTGCGGACGATTGCGGGCGTCTATCATCGGTATGGGTTCGACGCTTTGGAGAGCAGCGCGGTCGAGACCGTCGAGGCGCTGGGCAAGTTCCTGCCCGACGTGGATCGCCCGAACGAAGGCGTGTTCGCATGGCAGGAATTTGACGAAGGCGGCAACGGAGATTGGATGGCCTTGCGCTATGACCTGACCGCGCCTCTGGCCCGCGTCTATGCGCAGCACCGCAACGACCTGCCGACGCCTTACCGCCGCTACGCGATGGGTCCGGTCTGGCGCAACGAAAAGCCGGGTCCGGGGCGGTATCGTCAATTCTATCAGTGCGATGCGGACACTGTCGGCACCGCCTCGATGGCTGCGGATGCCGAGATCTGCGCGATGCTGTCAGACACGCTGGAGACCGTCGGCATTCCGCGCGGCGATTACCTTGTGCGCGTCAACAACCGCAAGGTTCTGAACGGTGTGCTTGAAGCGATGGGTCTGGGCGAAGACGCCGCCGCCCGCGACAACGTTCTGCGCACCATCGACAAGTTCGACAAGGTCGGTGAGGCCGGTGTCCGAGAGCTGTTGACCAAGGGCCGTCTGGATGCCTCGGGTGCGTTTATCGACGGTGTGGGCCTGAGCGAAGATCAGGCCGAACCGGTGCTTGCTTTCCTGACCTCCAAAGCTGCTGATACCGCCGGAACGCTCGCGAACCTGCGTGCTGCGGTTGGCGACAGCAAGATCGGTGCAGACGGCATTGCAGAACTGGAACAGATCGGTTCGCTGCTGGATGCGGGCGGCTACGGTTCGGACCGGATCGAGATCGACCCGTCGGTAGTACGCGGTCTCGGCTACTACACCGGCCCGGTTTATGAAGCCGAGTTGACCTTTGAGATTTTCGACGAAAAAGGCCGCAAGCGGCAGTTCGGTTCCGTCTCAGGTGGTGGTCGTTACGACGATCTGGTCAAGCGCTTCACCGGGCAGGAGGTGCCTGCAACT
This sequence comes from Ruegeria sp. AI3, assembly GCF_056541245.1. NCBI lineage: Bacteria > Pseudomonadati > Pseudomonadota > Alphaproteobacteria > Rhodobacterales > Roseobacteraceae > Ruegeria > Ruegeria sp. AI3. The sequence continues at coordinate 132,759 of NZ_JBQFYA010000012.1, read as the reverse complement.
GGTGTCTCCATCGGTGTCGATCGCCTGTTGGCCGCTCTGCGCGAGAAGGGGCGTCTCAGCGCGCAGGCAACAGGTCCTGTGGTCGTCACTGTCATGGATCGCGACCGTATGGCTGACTATCAGGCGATGGTGGCTGAGCTGCGGAATGCCGGTATCCGGGCCGAAGTCTACCTGGGCAATCCGAAGAACTTCGGCAATCAGCTGAAATATGCGGACAAACGGAATTCTCCCATCGCGGTGATCGAAGGGGGTGACGAGAAGGCCAATGGCATCGTTCAGATCAAAGACCTGATCCTTGGCGCCAAAATCGCCGAAAGTGCCACGCTGGAGGAATGGAAAGAACGTCCCAGCCAATTCGAAGTGCCGCGCGGTGATCTGATCGCAAAGGTCCGTGAAATTCTGGACAGTCAGGACTGAGCCATGGCCAACCGTTCCAAGATACAGGCCCGCGCCGCGATGATGCGCGTCCGGTTCGAGGCGGCAGGTGCGCAGGTGGTCGATACGCCTCTGCTGCAACCGGCCGAGACACTGCTGGATCTCTATGGTGAAGACATCCGCGGGCGGGCCTATGTCACGTCGGACGCTTTGCGGGGCGAGCAGATGCTGCGCCCGGATTTCACTTTGCCAGTGGTGCAGATGCACATGAGCGACGGCGCAGAACCCGCGCGCTATACCTATTCTGGAGAGGTCTTTCGCCGTCAGGAGCATGACCCGGACCGGTCGAATGAATATATCCAAGTGGGCTATGAGGTCTTTGAACGCGACGACCCATCCGGCGCGGATGCCGAGGTGTTTTCGCTGTTTGCGTTGCAGTTGCGGGGCCTGCCTCTGCGGGCGGCGACCGGGGATATCGGAATTCTGACCGCAGCTGTCGAGGGCCTTCGCACGACCGAGCGTCGTAAGACCGCCCTGATGCGACATCTGTGGCGCCCCCGCCGGTTCCGTATTCTTCTGGATCGATTTGCCGGCCGCAAACCCGGCCCCGAAGGGCGAGACGCGTTGCTGAATGCCGCAGATCCTTTGGACAACGACATTCCGATGATCGGTAAGCGTCGTGCCTCCGAGATCGAGGCGCGGATCGAAGCTTTACGTGAAGATCGCGACACGCCGCCCATCTCAGACAACGAACTGGCCGGGTTGGAGACGCTGTTGAATGTGCGCGAGACCATGCCATTTGCGCTGGAACAGCTGCGCGATGTGGCGGTCGACCTGCCGCAGATCACGCAAGCGCTTGATCGGCTTGAAGCCCGGATCGCAGCGATGCAGGCGCGGGGTGTGGATGTTGAACGGTTGGATTTTGAGGCTGCGTATGGCCGGACCTCGATGGAGTATTACGACGGGTTCGTCTTTGGCTTCTACGCCGAAGGCCGCCCTGATCTGCCTCCGATCGCGACTGGCGGGCGCTATGATGCGCTGACCCGGCAGTTGGGCAATGGCGAAGAAATTCCGGCTGTTGGCGGTGTCATCCGCCCCGACCTGATGCTCGAGATCGAGGAGGACGCACAATGAGCCTGAAACTGGGCGTGCCCTCGAAGGGCCGGTTGATGGAGAAGACTTTCTCGTGGTTCGAAAAGCGCGGCATCGCTCTGTCGCGCAGCGGGTCGGACCGGGAATATGCGGGTAAGGTCGAGGGGATCGATGATGTCTCGCTTATCCTGCTGTCAGCGGGTGAAATCCCGCGTGAGCTGGCAGCAGGTCGTATCCACCTAGGGGTCACGGGCGTTGACCTTGTGCAAGAAAAGCTGCCGCGCTGGGAACAGCAGGTTGAAGAAATCGCCGCGCTTGGCTTTGGCAAGGCTGACCTGATCATCGCCACGCCTGCCTGCTGGGTCGATGTGGATACGCTGGATGACCTGGATGCAGCGGCGGCTGCGTTCCGCAGAACACACGGTCACCGGCTGCGGATTGCGACCAAGTACCACCGTTTGGTTCGTGAGTTTCTGACCGATGCCGGGGTGGCCGACTATGCTCTGGTTGACAGCCAGGGCGCGACTGAAGGCACCGTGATGAACGAAACGGCCGAAGCCGTTGCCGATATCACCTCGACCGGTGAAACACTGCGGGCCAATCACCTGAAGATCCTCTCGGACGGTCTCATCCTGCAATCGCAAGCGACCCTGTGGCGCAGCCGTGTGGCGAGCTACGATGCTGGCGACAAAGCGGTTTTGTCCGAGCTGTTGGATCGCCTGCGCTGACTACAATATGCCGATTTCGGCCAGAGCGCGGTTCAGATCGTCGGGTAGGGCATCGTCCTGCTCGCGCGATTTTGGGAGATCGGCAGGGGTGTCTTCGGGTTTCAGATAGCGCCAGCCCTGAAAGGGGCGCTTCAGGGCGTTCTGGGTGCGATGTACCTCGGGGTCGAGAACGATGGCGCAGCGGCGGATACCGTCTTCACCGCGTACCTCGTCAAGGCGCAGGATGCGCTGGCGGCATTGGATCACGCCTTTGATCACCCAATAGATCGAACCTCCGTTCAGGATCTCGGCCTCGCGCTTGGGCCACATACGCGTCACGTGGCGCGGGCAGCCATCCGCATAAAGCGGCTTGCGGCTGTCCTGCCACGCCATCAGCGTGTCGACGCTCTCTGACCCGACCGAAAGTTTGACGAGGTTTACGAATTTATCCACAGTTTACCCACAGAGTCGCCCCAAAGGAATTGGTTAAGAAGGTAGGGTTAACGGGTTATTGCATCAAGTCATAGTAGCGCTAGGTGGCTAATTTGGTCTATCTTGTATGCCTCGCAGCTGAATAGGAATCACCAATGAGCCGCTTTGCCGCCCCCATCGCCGAGCAGATCTGGGATATGAAATACCGCTTTAAACAGGCGGATGGCACGCCCATCGACCAGACGGTCGAAGACAGCTGGCGACGTATCGCGCGCGATCTGGCGCGGGTCGAGAAAGACCCCGCCTATTGGGAAGAAAAGTTCTACGCCGCGCTGGAGGATTTCAAATATTTACCTGCCGGTCGCATCACCGCAGGCGCTGGGACCGCGCGGCAGGTGACCTTGTTCAACTGCTTCGTCATGGGCACCGTACCCGACAGCATGGGCGGCATTTTCGATATGCTGAAAGAGGCCGCGCTGACCATGCAGCAGGGTGGGGGGATCGGTTATGATTTCTCAACCATCCGCCCACGCGGGGCGGATGTGAAAGGGGTTGCAGCGGACGCCTCTGGTCCGCTGAGCTTTATGGACGTTTGGGACGCCATGTGTCGGACGATCATGTCCGCAGGCTCGCGCCGGGGCGCGATGATGGCGACGATGCGCTGCGATCACCCGGATATCGAACAGTTCATCACTGCCAAGTCTGACCCGGCCCGTCTGCGCATGTTCAACATGTCGGTGCTGGTGACTGACCCGTTCATGGAGGCGGTCAAGGCCGACGGCCCGTGGGAGCTGGTGTTCGGTGGCAAGGTCTATCACACAGTTCAGGCGCGGGACCTGTGGAATAAGATCATGCAGGCGACCTATGACTATGCCGAGCCGGGCGTGATCTTCATCGACCGCATCAATGCGGCCAACAACTTGAGTTATGTCGAGACGATTGCCGCAACCAACCCCTGTGGCGAGCAACCTTTGCCGCCCTATGGCGCGTGCCTGTTGGGCTCGATCAATCTGGCCCGGTTGGTGGCTGAGCCTTTCGAAGACGCGGCGCATCTGGACGAGGATGCTCTGAAAGATCTGGTCGCCACTGCTGTGCGCATGATGGACAATGTGGTGGACGCGTCGAAGTTTCCTCTGCCCGAACAGGAGGCCGAGGCGCAGGCCAAGCGCCGCATCGGGCTGGGTGTGACAGGTCTGGCGGATGCGCTTTTGATGTTGGGCCTGCGCTATGGCTCTGACGAGGCGGCGCGTCAGACCGAGCGCTGGTTGCACACGATTGCCCGCGCCGCTTATCTGGCCTCAGTGCAACTGGCGAAGGAGAAGGGGGCTTTCCCCTTGTTCGATGCCGAGAGGTTCCTTGCCAGCGGCACGATGCAGCAGATGGATGACGATGTGCGCGATGAAATCCGCGCGCATGGGATCCGTAACGCGTTGCTGACCTCAATCGCGCCGACGGGCACGATCTCTCTCTATGCGGGGAACGTGTCGTCGGGGATCGAGCCGGTCTTTGCCTATGCCTACACGCGTAAGGTGTTGCAGAAGGACGGCTCGCGCACCGAAGAAGAGGTGGTGGACTATGCCGTGCAGTTGTGGCGCGACAAGTTTGGCGACAAGGACCTGCCGGAGTTTTTCGTGAATGCGCAGACGCTGTCTCCGTCGGATCACGTCAAGATGCAGGCCGCAGCACAGAAATGGATCGACAGTTCGATTTCGAAAACGATCAACTGCCCTGAGGACATCAGTTTTGACGCGTTCAAAGATGTCTACATGCAGGCCTGGGATCAGGGGTGCAAAGGCTGCACCACCTATCGCCCCAATGACGTGACCGGATCGGTCCTTACCGTTTCCGAGAGTGCGGATACCGCACCGGGCGAAAGCGCCGCCGCCCCGCATGAGGTCGATGGCGGCGACGTCGTCTACATGTCCGAGCCGCTGGACCGCCCGCAGTCGCTGGAGGGGTCGACCTACAAGTTGAAATGGCCCGACAGTGAGCATGCGATCTATCTGACGATCAACGATATTGTCATCGGGGGCCGCCGCCGTCCGTTCGAGGTGTTCATCAATTCGAAGAACATGGAGCATTACGCCTGGACACTGGCGCTGACCCGTATGATCTCGGCCGTGTTCCGGCGAGGCGGGGATGTTTCGTTCGTGGTCGAAGAGCTCAAGGCCGTGTTCGACCCGCGCGGGGGTGCCTGGGTGAAGGGCAAATATATCCCGTCGATCTTGGCAGCGATTGGCGGGGTGATCGAGCAGCACATGGTCAATATCGGCTTTCTCGAGGGAGAGGGGATGGGGCTAAAGTCCGACCCTCAGGCGCAGGTCGTCAACATGGATGCACCACGGGGCAAAGCATGCCCGTCATGTGGGCAGTATGACATGGTGATGATCGAAGGCTGCATGACGTGCAGAAGCTGCGGTCACTCGAAATGTGGCTGAGGTGAGGGCGCGAAACCCGTTGTGAACCGCAAGGCAATAAGAACCCATCTCGTCAGTATTGTCGCCCATACGCAAGGTCATTTGCGCCCACAATCCGAAACTCTTGGGTTTCTAGGGAAGAAATGGCGCCGGGTCTTTGATCGCCGAGACCTTTATGTGCGAGTTGGGAAGTACACACCGAAATCTCGCGAGTTTTGTACCAACAACAGAACATTGGCCAGCTGCTCGGATCGCATCTGTAGGCATCATTCCCTGACGGACTAGCACGTCAACTTGCGGCAGCTTCTGAACTATTTCCTCTTGCTTGTGTCTCTTGTTCGACATTCGCGGTCCACCGTTTCTCAAACAGAACGGTGGACCAAATCAAACGAAGCACTCCATCGCGTCAATTGTTGAAGAACTCTGCCACTGCATCGGTCGACGCTTTCACGGCCTCGGGCTTATAGTAAAAGTCTACGTGGCTGAATTCATCGAATGCCAACTCTTTGTGGTCATTGGTCAGTTTTTCGACAAATGCGGTCGAGCAGATCGCTGTGGAGGCATTTGTGCCGTAGATGGTCAGCGACGGCTGCACGATTTTGTCTGCATAGGCTTCACAAATTGAGAACAAAGACTGCATTGCCTGATCAGCAATGTGCATGTTGGTATAGTTGGGAACTACAACCGGCCCCTTAGCACCATCACGGCCGTAATAGTCATAGGTTTCGCCAGCCATGTCTGGGTAGGCGGCCGCTTCCGTGAACTCTTCACGAGACATTTCGTCGTTCAAGCCGAACGGTGCAACGTAGTCTGGCTCGCCGGTTTCATATTGCTTCTGCATCGAGGCATTTGCTGCGTCGATCATCTGATTGGCCATATCGCGATCGGTCCACTGGAACGCGTCCGAGGCCATCATACCCGACACCATCGCGATTTTCTTGATACGGTGGTCTGTCACCGCTGCCGATGCGATGGTCTGACCGCCCTGACAGACGCCCAGGCCATAGATTTCTTCGACGAAGGGTAGCGTACCCAGGTACGAAACCGCGTCCCAGGTGTTTTCGATCAGGCGGAAATTGTAGCGCGATTGTTTGAATTCGCCGGGCAGTGCGGGGCTATCGCCCATGCCCAGATAGTCGAAGCCGAGATAGATGAAGCCGCGTGCCGCCATTTCGGGGCCGTAGGTCGCTGGTATTTGATCCTTAACCTGCGGGAACGGGCTGGCTCCCACGATGGCCTTGTAGGTTTTGGTCTCATCAAAACCTTCGGGCAGGTAGAGATCACCGGCCAAATCCACGCCAAAAGATTTAAAGGTCACTGCGTTTTTGCCAGCGATGAAAGTTTGGGGGGTCATGGTTTGGGTCCTTTCGAGGTCGAGCAGGATTGCACCTTGCTAAAGTAAATCGCTTTGTTTACTTATGTTGAGGAGGTGAATTTTGTAAACGCAATTTTTTACTTTTTGAGGCGAAATCCGTGAAACGTACTGAAAAGAAAAGAAAAGATATCATCGATGCAGCAATCGATGAGTTTCGGGAACAAGGATTTCTAGGGGCTAGGACGACCTCAATCGCCCAAAAAGCAAATGTTTCGAGCCGCACGCTCTACAACCACTTCGAAAGCAAAGAGGCCCTCTTCGAAGCAATCTCAGAAATCATGTTGGAGCAGAACCGGAGTATGCAGCCGGTTGCCTATGACCCAAGTCGTGACTTCGTTGAGCAGCTGAAAGACGCTCTTTGGGGGTACATCTCGATCATAACGGAAGAGACAGCAATTGGTCTAAACCGCATGGTCCTTTCAGAGCTGATCCGCGACCTCGATCGTTCTCGGAAATTCTTCACGGAGACAGAAGCGCACGACTACCCAATGACGCAGTTGATCGGTGAAGCCATGGACGCGGGCGTAATCCGAAAAGCCGATCCGGTCTTCGCGACCAACCAGCTCTTGGGGCTTGTCAAAAACTTCTTCTTCTGGCCGGAGTTTTTCCTGGGCGAGAACCCGATCCCCAATGGCGTAATGGACGATTGCATCGCCATGTTTATGGCGCACTACAAAATGGGCAAGTGAACCGCTGGTGAAGCGCTAAGTGCTGGTCGTCACGATGGCAAAACAATCGAAGCCGAAGGTCACCCACCGAAAAGATCGCTTATGCGCGGACCTTCTTTAAACGGCTGACGGCTTCCGACATCGATCGCATACCTCCGGTATTCAGAAGTTGCAGCGTTCTTCAGTCCAGAACTGTCTTTGGAAAGTAGAATGAGACCGTCCAGTTTGGGATATCCACGATCTCACTGATGCGCAGATCGCCGCAGACCGAGCAGAGCATGTAGGCATCAAGCGCGGACATCCCCGTCGTGGCCGAGATCCAGTCGACCATGCCCGCCACCGCATCGCGGGCGGCCTGCATGAGATCCTCACCGATGCCTGTCGTCGCCTTGTAGCCGGAGGTATCGAAATGGCGGGTGACGGGACCGTCGGTTTCAAACCGGGGATAGGGCAAGTTCTCGCCTTTGAGAAGGTCGATTTTGATGGCCACGTCCATAGGGCTTTCGATGGCTGTGCCGCAAATCTCGCCATCGCCTTGCGCCGCATGGGTGTCCCCCAGAGACAGCATCCCGCCCGCTACTTCAACCGGGAGGTAAAGCGTTGTCCCTACGCAATTGTCGCGGATGTCCAGGTTGCCCCCAACTCGGCGTGGAGGCACGACGGAATGCAGACCCGGCTCGGCCAGCGCCAGCCCGATTGTGCCGACGAACGGCTTCAGCGGTACCTTCCCGCCGGGGCCGAACAGGGCAGGGGTCATCGCGTTGGCGTCATAGTTCCAGATATGCAGGGCTGCGTCGGGAAACTGATCGGTCAGCAGGCCAAACCCGGGGATGTTGGCGGTCCAACCCCAGCCCGAAGGTTTGAAATCAAGAAAGGTCACGGCAACGGTATCACCGGGCTCGGCCCCTTTGATGTGGATCGGTCCTGTGACCGGATTGACCGCGTCAAAGGACAGCGCACCCAGGTCAGCCACGGTCGAGGAGGCGTTCAACTGCCCGCCCGAGCTGTCGATGGTTTCGACCTCGACGGTCTCGCCGGGGTCGACGCTCAGGACGGGTTCGATGGAGTTGTCCCAGCCGAAATGGTGGTTGTGTTTGTGAATAGTGTGGTTGCAACCCATGACTTACTCCTGTTTTTTCAGAACCAGGTCTTCGATTTCTTGATCACCCATGATACCTCCGGGACGCAGGGCCATAGTCAGTACGATGACAGTTCCCAGTGCAATACCCGACAAGCCGAGCACTTCGGGCAGGTCGATGCCCAGCAAGACCGGGCCGGTTTCCAGCCATCGCACGCATTCCAACCCGAACGAGATCAGAAGCGTGCCCAGAACCGCACCTGTGACTGTCCGCATTCCCCCAAGGATCAGCATGGCGAGTGTCAGAAAGACGTGGTTGAAATAGAAGGGCCGTGCGCTGATCGTGCCAAGGAAATAGGCGTAAGCAATCCCGGCGACCGCAAGCAGGATGGCTGACAGGACCCAGGCAATCAGGCGTAACCGGCGAATATTCACGCCCATTGCGGCGGCTCCGACCTCATCATCGGCGCAGGCGCGTAGTTGGATGCCCCAACGGCTTTCGCGAAACAGGCGCACTACGAAGACAACGAACACGGACAAGATCACGATTGACGTCAGTGAAAACACCTGCGGAATGCCGAAAAACGCTTGGTTTCCTTTGAAAATGTCGGTGCGGTACAGGAATACCGAGTGCACGATGACCAGGACGGCAAGGGAAAAGATGGTCACGCCAGATCCCGTCAGGCGCACGACAAACAGCCCAACGATCAGGGCCAGAACGGCGGTGATCACAATGGCAAGCAGGGCCGAACTGACCGGATCCAGCGAAAAGGCATTCAACCCCCAAGGCGCATCCGGAAGAGAGATGGATTTGACCGTTACCGGCGTCACGCAGATCGCGGCCACATAGGCACCGATCCCCATAAAGGCACTGTGGCTGAGGTTGGTCAGGCGCGCATTGCCCATGAATATCTGCATGGCCAGAACAACCAGTAGGTTCACGTAGGCGCTGTAGACCAGCCGAAGCTGATAGCGAGAGCCGAAATAGGTCACGATCAGCCCAATCGCGATCAATACGGCGGCCAGGATCGCAGCGCCCACCAGCCCGCGTCTCTGACTAGGGTTCAGGATCATATCTTGTCCCCCTTCTCAGTCGGGGGTGACAGGATGCCATCCGGCCTCCAAACCAGAACAAGGGCTATGATTCCAAAGACAAAGGCGTCTTTCATGCCGCCATATTCCTGCGGCAGAAGGACCAGCATCGCGACCTCGATGGCGCCGAGAAGGAAGCCGCCCAGCACGGCTCCGGGCAGGCTGCCGAACCCTCCGACGACGCAGGCCACAAAGGCCTTGAGGACCGGGTTGAACCCTAGGTGCGGATCAACAGACCCGCGCCGCGCCATGATGAAGATACAAGCTAGCCCGGCTAGAAGGCCCGACACCATGAAGGCCACTGCAAACACTCTGTTGGATTTGACGCCAACCATCCGGACCATCTCAAAATCCAGCGAGGCGGCGCGCATGGCCAGACCCAGTGTTGTGCGTTTGAGAAACAGCATCAGTCCGACGATCACCAGCACAGTCGTCACCGCCTCGAACACCTGAAGGGAGGATACCTGAACGCCGAAAAGCTGCACTGGCCAATCGAGGAAATACAGCGACGTCACAGCCACGGGGCGTGGTGAGACCGCAAGCAAGAACACGTTCTGCAAAATGATTGAGACACCAAAGGCGGTCAGCAGACCCGTTGTTGGATCTGCGTATCGCACGGGTCGGAACGCCACTCGTTCCAGCAACAAGGACATCAGGATCGCAGCGGCGATAGCTCCGCCTATAACGATAAAGGGGTTGTTCAGCGCCAGTGCAGCAAAGGCCACCATCGTGTAGCCACCGACCGCGATCACCTCACCATGGGCAAAGTTCACCAGCCCCATGATCGAAAAGACAATCGCCAGGCCGAGTGCAATCAGCGCATATTCCGCACCAAAGGCGAGCGCGTTCATCATCTGCTGGGCCACATATTCCATGTCAGGCGATCCCCGTCAGTTCCGCCATAAGCGCGCTGCTTTGGCCCAGCGTTTCCTTGGTGCCCTCGGCCACGATCCGCCCGTTATTCAGAAGGTAGGCGTAGTCCGACAGGCGAAGCGCCTGCGTTGCGTTCTGTTCTACCAGCATGATCGTCATTCCCTGCGCTTTCAGCTGTTCGATCATCTTGAAAATCTGGCCTACGATCTTGGGGGCCAGACCCAGGCTAGGTTCATCCAGTAGCAGGATCTTGGGGCGAGTCATCAAGGCGCGGGAAATGGCCAGCATCTGCTGCTCTCCGCCCGACAAGGTGCCTGCGGGTTGGTCTCTGCGTTCGCCAAGGATCGGAAAGGTCTCAAGCCAGTGGGCGATGTCGGCGTCTTTGGCCGCGCGGTCAGATCGCGTGGCACCGCCCAGAACCAGATTTTCTTCGACGCTCAGGTTCGAGAAGATGCGGCGTCCTTCGGGGGCCACGGACATACCCGCCTGTACGCGGGCTTCCACAGGCAACGCAGAGATATCGGCACCGTCAAAGGTGATCCGGCCCGAGGACTTGACCACACCCATCAGTGCCGAGATAGTCGAGGTCTTGCCCGCGCCATTGGGGCCCAGCAAGGACACACAGCGGCCCTTGTCCACGGCGAAAGAGATGCCGTGCACGGCCTCGATCGGACCGTGAGAAACTATTAGGTTTTCAACATTCAGCATGGGATTGGAAACGGGGGCTGGAACCGCCCCCGTCTTTTGGCTCAGTTCCAGTCTTTCGGTGTGTTTTCGGGAATTTCGTTCGAGATCAGAACCCGCTTGCCATCTTTATAGCCAATCACAGGGATTGTGCGCTGGGCGTAGGTTTTCGTGTCTTTGAACGAAATGCTGTCGACTGTCAGCACTGGGATCGAGTCGGCTGTACGGATTGTCTCTGCAATCACCGCCGGATCGCTGCTGCCAGAGGTTTCGACCGCCCAGGCAACGGCCTTGACCGTATCAGCGCCGGTGGCCGGGAACAGGCCGGGCACATCGTGGCCCAATTCCTTGCAGTCCGCCATGAACTTAACCACGGCGCTTTCGTCATGGCTGGGGGCCAGTGTGGCAAAGAACACCTTGTCGAGGATTGCAGGATCATCAGCTGCGACAGCATCCAGGGATGGATCGTCAAACCCATCCGAGCCGACCACCCACGCGTCAATACCTGCGCTGCGTAGCTGTCGGACCAACACACCGATATCGGGCATGATCGAAGAAATATAAACGGCGTCGATCTCTTCACCCAGTGCTTTCATGTCGGCGATCTGAGGTGACCAGTCCGATGTGCCAAAGCTGAAATTCATCTTGGCCAGCACCTTGCCGCCGCCTTCCTCGATCACTTGACCGAACCAAAGCGGGGTACGCGCGGACCACGACCCGCCTTCGTCTGAGGTCAACAGAACCACATTCTTGACCCCTTCGCTAAGCGCGTGGTTGGCAGCTGCCGTTGCCGTGAACGGGTCAGGCGAGACGCCGGTAAAGAAGTTGTCCACGATGCCCGCATGCATCTCGACCTGCGTGGATTGTGGCTGGAAGATGGAAACGCCGTAAGGTTGGGCGATCTGAGCAACCGGGATCATCGTGTCAGAGAACGGCGTGGTCCCCAGCATCACAACGCCTTCGTCCAGAAACTTTTGCGCCAACGAGATCGCCGCCTGCGTATCACCTGCGGAATCCTGAACCAGAACTTCGATCTTCTTGCCGCCAGCACCGCCGTCGGCGTTGATCATATCGGCCATACAGCGCGCGCCCAGGTATTCGGAATAGATGGCCAGATCACCCGTCATCGGTACGCCCAGCCCGATCTTAATTGTATCTTCAGCGACCGCGGGTAGGGCGAGGCTCATGGCGGTCAGAGTCGTAAGGGTCAACTTCTTCATACTTGTTCTCCTGTTGAAAGCCGCCTGCGTCACGCGGCACGTTCATCGGTTTCGCCAAGATAAGCGTCGATAACCTCTTGGTTCTTGGTTATTTCTTCGGGTGCGCCTTCGGCAATGATGGCACCCATGTTCAAAACAGTGATCTTGTCGCAGAGCGACATGATGAATTTAAGATCGTGGTCGATCACCAAAATCGCGCAGTCCGAATGTGTCCGCACCCATGTCAGTGACCGGCCCAGAGCGTCCGTTTCCTGTTCGTTCATCCCTGCGGCGGGTTCGTCCAGCATCAGGACACGCGGGTTCAGGGCCAGCGCGCGAACGATCTCCAGCCGCCGAAGCTGCCCATATGCCAACGACCCGGCATTGTGGTTGAGCTTGTCCGACAGGCCGAACTCGGGGATCGCGGCGTCGACGATTTCGGCGCCGCGGCCAGAATAGCGGGCGACGTCGATGTTTTGCGCGACGCTGAGGCTTGGAAAGACCCGCAGGTTCTGGAACGTCCGCGCCACACCGCGCGCCGCGCGTTCGTGGGCGCGCAGGTTGTCCAGTGGCTCGCCATCCAGCGAAAGGCTGCCTGCCGAGTGGGTCAGCAGGCCAGAGATCAGGTTGACCAGCGTCGTCTTGCCTGCGCCATTGGGGCCGATCAGACCGCGCACCTCGCCCGGTGCGACGGACATGGTCACATCCTCGACGGCGTGGACCCCGCCAAAGGTCTTGGTGATGCCGTTCAGATCAAGCACCGGCCAATTCCTCGACCAGTTCTTTTGTGGTGACCTGTCGGCAATAGCCTTTGATCGCGCGCAGAGAATTGTCGTGCCGGTCCTGCGTATGAGTCAGGCAGGCATCTTCGACCTGAGTGACAAGGTAGCCCAGATCACATGCGTCCCGGATGGCGCTTTCGACGCATTGATCCGTCAAAAGGCCGGACAAAACGACCTGACGAACGCCAAGATTGCGCAGGATGTAGTCAACATGCGTGGACACAAACACTGAAGAGGACGTCTTCGGCAGCACGATCTCATCGCCTTGGGGCGCGATCTGGTCAATGACCTTTCCGTCCCAGCTGCCCTTGGGAACATGAAAACCCGTTATCTTGTAGTCCAGTGACCGGTCCCGCCCGTCGAGCGTCAGGCTTTCGATATTGGTGTACATGACCTCGACGCCGGCAGTGCGGCAGGCGGCCTGTATGGCCTGCATGTTCGGGATCACGCGGGTGTCCAGCTGATCGAAAAACCAGCCGTATTTCTCATTGAATTCGGCCTCAGGCAGTTCTTTGAATTCGGCTCCTTCCCGGTGTGCCGAATAGTTCTGCACGTCGATGAACAACAGCGCGGATTGCGATGGGATAAGTGGAACATTTCGGGTCAAACTCACGTCTTGGTCTCCAATATCCGGGTAAAGGCCTCGGCGAGAAGATGCGCCCAATCCTCAACGCCTTTTGCATCGCGGATCAGGTCATTGCGGATCTCGACCAGCGAATGTGCCAGTCCACGCGGTTCGGCGAAACGCGGTATGAACCAGTCGCTTTCACTGTCGATCTGATAGGGCTGGTTCAACGCCATATGCAGATCGGGACGCAGGGCCGAGATATGGTCGATAGCGGCCTGCCCCGTGGTCGGGTCAACGCGGGTTAGAAATCCGGCGTGCCAAGGCCGCGCCTCACCATCGACCTGTGCGGCGAAGGAATGGATCGACACCGCAAGCACGCGCGGTGCCCGGTCCAGCATATCTTCAATGGCACCGTTCAGTGGGGCCATAATCTCGCGCTGGCGTACAGCGCGATCCGCAGCGGTCAAGTTCAGATTGGCTGGGATCTGCTCTCCAAAGCTGTTTGGCGGAATCGAATCTGGGGCTTCGATCGGGCGGTTGCAATCAATCACAAGGCGGGAATAGCGCTGCAAGACCAAAGGAGCCCGTAGGAGGTCAGCCAATTGCCGGGCCACGGCCTCGGCCCCGATGTCCCAACCGCGATGGCTGGCCTGCACCTCTTCCGAGACACCAAGATCACCGAGCTTTTGCGGGATCGCGCGCCCGGCGTGTTCGCAGAGCAGCGCGATCTTTGCATCACTGTCACGATTCACCCATTCCACCGGGGCGGGATCCCCGGCGACAAGCAATTCTTGGGTTGCGGTTGATGTATTCATGTGGCCCACGTTAGAGAACAAGTTTTTTCAGAGTCAATAAAAAATAGATTGACTGAAATTTTTATTCCATGCGATCCATTCAGATTAGGAGGTGCCGCTTGCTGGTTAGGCAGAGAATTGAAGCGAAGGCGGAAAACATGACGGCGAGCGAGCGCAAGCTGGCCGCTGCCTTGCTCAGCGACTACCCCTATGCGGGTCTGGTCACGATTCAGGAACTCGCGCGCCGGGCCGAGGTCTCGGCCCCGTCGATCTCTCGGTTTGTCACCAAGATCGGACTGGGCGGCTATCAGGAATTCCAACGTGCTCTCTTGTCGGAATTGAAAGAAGGCCAACGCTCGCCCACCGATCTGCACGGGGAAGGGCGCAGTGTTGATGGAGGGTTCTTACGTGATTTCATCGCGCGCGCCTCGTCTCAGATGGCGCTGTCGGCAGAAGGTATCACCGAGGCTCAGTTTCAGCGCATATGCTCGGTACTGAGCCAGCCAAAAAGCGATGTCTATATTTTGGGCGGTCGGATCAGTGATACCATCGCGCAGCACCTGTCTTTTCACCTGCGCCAAACCCGCAGCGGCGTGTATCATCTTCCGGCCAACAATGAGGTCTGGCCGGAATACTTGCTGCGGATGAAGCCTGCCGATATCCTGTTTCTCGTCGATTTTCGCCGCTACCAACCCGCGCTGGCGCGATTGGCCGCGACTGCCGCGCAGGACCGAGGGGTTCGCGTTGTCCTCATGACAGACAAATGGCTGTCTCCCATATCCCGCCATGCGGCGGAAATCTTGCCAGTTCCGATCGAAAGCGGCACGCTCTGGGACACGTATACAGCGGCCCTTGCCGTGACCGAGGCGCTCGTGACGCGTATCGCCGAAGACAACTGGGACCAGACGAAATCCCGCATCGAAGCCTGGGATGCCATGCGATCCCACAATCAGGACCCCAACCCATGATGCCCAAAACCCCCTTGATGTTTGTCGCCACCTCTGACCTTGCCGGGAAATTACGGGGCAAGGCCTTTCCGGCGGATCAACTGAACAAGCGGTTGCAGCGTGGGGTCGGGTGGACACCAACGAACGTTCAGATCAACTGCTTTGACGGAATTGCCGAAAGCCCGTTTGGCGCGCTGGGCGATCTTCTTCTGATCCCGGACGCCACGGCCGAGGCAAAGGTCGAGTTCGGCGAAGAAACTGGCCTGCACTTTCTTATGGGCGATATCGTCACGCTGGATGGAGACCCGTGGGACTTCTGCACGCGCAGTCTTTTGAGGGCGGCGCTGGAGCGGCTGCACAAGGTCTCTGGGGCAAATTTATTGGCTGCGTTCGAGCATGAGTTCCAGCTGAAAGATCCGCCAAGTCAGGCCAACGAAGCCTATGGTCACCGGGGCTTTGGCCTGCAGCGGGATCTGTGCGAGACCTTGATCAACGCGATTTCTCAGGTCGGTCTGAAGCCGGATTCGATCATGAAGGAATATGGCCCAAACCAATATGAGGTCGTCATCGGCCCCGAGCTGGGTGTTCGCGCGGCGGACGCGGCCATCATGGTACGCGAACTGACCTATGCGACTGCACAGGCCTATGGCGAGCGGGCTACCTATACCCCTATTCGAGATGTCGCGAGCGTTGGGAATGGGGTCCATATCCATATGAGCTTTGTGGATGATCATGGCGCGCCGTTGACCTACGCCGAAGACGGCCCCTGCGGCATGTCGGATCTGACGAGTGCCTTCGCTGCTGGAGTATTGAAGTATCTGGATGCGATCCTGGCCCTGACTGCGCCTTCGGTGATCTCGTATGAACGCCTGACACCGCATCGTTGGTCTGCGGCTTTCAACAATCTGGGCTTTCGCGACCGCGAGGCTTCCTTGCGGATTTGTCCTGTGACCGCAAAAGACCCCGCCTCAATCGCGGGGCAGTTCAATATCGAATACCGTGCGGCGGACGCTGCAGCTTCGCCTCATCTGGCGCTTGCTGCGGTTGTCATGGCCGGGGCGAAGGGGATCGAAGAAGGGCTACCCGCGCCCGTTCCAACTGAAGAGGATCTTTCGCTTTTGGACGTCGCAGAACTGAACCAAAGAGGGCTGGTGCGCTTGCCTCAGACCTTGGAAGACGCGCTCGACCGGTTCGTTTCCAACCCGGTTGTGACCGGCTGGTTCCCCGAAGGCTTCGCCGAGGTGTACCAAGCTCACAAACAATCCGAGATCGCGACAACCGCACACCTGGACACAGACGCACGCTGCCGATTGTACGAAGAAACATATTGACCTGAGCGGCTCGTCTTGCCGAAGCTCGCCCAATGCGACCTCTGGGGCGTCGTTTGGGTAATCTCGCGCCGTATGACGCGGCGCAAGCTGTTTAGCTCAGGATAGGGATGGATCATGAACCGTTCAGAAACCGATGCCATCTTGAATGTGCATAGGCTGGCTTTTGGCGAACCGGAAGGTGAAGAAATCGCTCAACTCGCCGAAGATCTCCTTGAGCATCCGGAAACGATTTCAATCAGTGTGAGGCGTGACGGGCAGATCGCGGGCAATGTCATGTTCACCCCGTTTGTCTTCCAGGATCACCCGGACGTTAAATGCTATCTTCTGGCGCCCTGCGGTGTCTCGCCCGAGCATCAAGGCCGCGGAGTTGGCAGAGAGATGATGGAGACCAGCATCAAGCACTTGAGGTCCATTGGAACAGACGCTGTCTTTGTGTTGGGCGTGCCGACTTTCTACCCCTTATTCGGGTTTGTCCCGACTGACAAAGAGACGCCATATCCGGACCTTCTGACGATCCCCGAGGCATGGATGACGCTTGAGCTCACTGCAGGATGTGTTGAAAAGCTGGCGGGCAAAACACTTGCGATTGCGCCCTTCATGCACGCGCATTTGTGGGACACATCACAACACGGGTGAATTCCGTTTTTTTGTTCTTGCCTCAAGCTGTAGCCCTGTTTCAGGTTTCCATTTCTGCTGGGCATGTCTGTTTTGTTTCTGGAAATGTCGCAAGGCTTTCAGCCGCGAATTCATCCCCGCGTAGGTTGCGCGTGTGAGGTGCTGCTGTCTGATTCTCGGGCGGCAGAGAATTGGGAAGCCGGTGCAATTCCGGCGCTGCCCCCGCAACGGTAAGAAAGGTCAGGTTCGACAGGTAACCACTGGGACGAGGATCCCGGGAAGGTGTCGAAACCGGGCGTAAGCCCCTTTCAAGTCCGGAAACCAGCCTTGCATATATGTCAAACCGCGGGTGGCGGTGGGGGCACAAGTTTCGGACGTGATCCTCGCACGGCTCCGGACTGGCCTCTGATGTCATCTGCCCAAGCTAAGCCGCGGGGCGCGGCAGGAGAGCCAGAAGTGAGCAACGTTCAAAGCCTGTTGGCGCGTCGAAACCCGGCCTATGCCCTTGAACAGGCATTCTATACAGATCCAGATGTATTTCAGGCCGATCTTGAGGCCATCCACTACCGCGACTGGCTATTTGCCATTCCGGCATGTGAACTGGTGAAAACAGGCGACTATGTAACCTACACTGTGGGCGCATACCGCGTGATCATCGTGCGCGGTGCGGACAATCAGATCCGGGCCTTCCACAACACCTGCCGCCATCGCGGGTCGATCATCTGCAAAGCGGCCAAGGGGAACTCGCCCAAACTGGTCTGCCCCTATCACCAGTGGACCTATGAGCTTGACGGCTCATTGCTGTGGGCGCGTGATATGGGGCCTGATTTCGACCCCAAACAACACGGGCTGAAAACCGTCCACTGCAGGGAACTGGCCGGGCTGGTCTATATCTGTCTTGCAGATGTAGCCCCCGATTTCGACACCTTCGCCAATAAAGCACGGCCCTATCTGGAGCCGCATGATTTGAACAACGCCAAGGTCGCCTTTGAAAGCACGATCATCGAAAAGGGCAACTGGAAGCTTGTTTGGGAAAACAACCGCGAGTGCTATCACTGCGGCGGCAACCACCCTTCGCTGTGCCGGACCTTCCCTGATGATCCCTCGGTAACCGGTATTGAAGGGGGTGAAGCCCCGGCCTTCATGCAAGCTCACTTCGACCGTTGCGAGGCTGCAGGGATGCCGTCGCAGTTCTATCTGCATGATGACGGGCAATACCGTCTGGCGCGGATGCCGCTGAAGGAAGGGGCGGAAAGCTACACTCTGGACGGCAAATCTGCGGTGCGCCGCTTTCTGGGCCGCGCGCCCTTTGCCGATGCGGGGACGTTGCTGAAGTTCCACTATCCCAGCACATGGAACCACTTCCTGGCCGATCACTCGATTGTCTTCCGCGTCACTCCGGTCAGCCCGACCGAGACCGAAGTCACCACGAAGTGGCTGGTCAACAAGGATGCGATCGAAGGGGTCGATTATGACGTCAAGCGCCTGACTGAGGTCTGGATGGCCACCAATGATGAAGATCGCCGCGTGGTGGAAGACAACCAGATGGGCATCAACAGTCCGGCCTATGTGCCGGGGCCGTATTCGGGGGTCCAGGAATCCGGTGTTCTGCAATTCACTGATTGGTATTGCAGCGCTTTGGCGCGTCACTTTGCGCCCAACACGATGGCGGCGGAGTGACGGAGATGAAAGACCTGAACGCTGTTGCCTCGATCTGGCAGGATGATGAGAGGCTGGAATGCGTCTCGGTCGTGCCCGAGACGCCAAACACCGCCAGCTTTACGTTCCGCGCCCCGTCCGGGGCTTTGTTTGCCTACCATCCGGGTCAGTTCCTGACGCTCGAGATTCCGGCACCGGGGCAGCCGGGAGGCGTTGTGCATCGGACCTATACGATCTCGTCATCCCCATCACGTCCGCGATCCATTACGATCACGGCCAAGGCGCAGCCGGACAGCATCGGTACTCGTTGGATGCTGGACAATCTGAAGCCGGGTATGCGGATGCGGGCAATTGGCCCGGCGGGTCTGTTCACCAATGCTGAAAGCGTCGCCGCCAAGTATCTGTTCGTCTCGGCGGGGTCGGGCATCACGCCTATGATGTCGATGACAACTTGCATGTGGGACGAAGGCCGCGATCTGGATGTAGTCTTCATCAATTGCGCCAAGCGCCCGTCCGAGATCATCTTCCGCCAACGGTTGGAGCAGATGGCAAGTCGGACGCCGGGTCTGGATCTGAAGTTCGTCGTAGAGGAAGCGGATCGTTACAGCCCCTGGACCGGCTACCAGGGTCAGTTCAACCAGCTGATGCTGGGCCTCATGGCCCCAGACTATCTGGACCGTGAGGTCTATTGCTGCGGTCCGGAGCCGTTCATGCAAGCTGTTCGGGACGCTCTGTCGGGTCTTGGCTTTGACATGGACAACTATCATCAGGAAAGCTTTGGAGCTCCGGTTGAGACCGAAGCGGATCAGCCCGATCTGGATGATATCGTTCCTGACGATGACAGCGCCGCCGAGATCGTGTTTGCGACCTCGGGTGTCACTGCTAAAGTCGCCGAGACAGATACGGTTCTGGCCGCCGCACGTGCCGTCGGGTTGAGCATTGCCTCGGGCTGTACGTTTGGCGTTTGCGGCACCTGCAAGGTCAAAAAGACCTCGGGTGAGGTGCACATGGTTCACAACGGCGGTATCTCCGAGGATGACATCGCAGCAGGCTACATTCTGGCATGCTGTTCAAACCCGATCGGCAAGGTCGAAGTTGAGGTGTGAACGGGAAGTCTCATGCTGAAACTGCAGGACGGCTGCGGCCGCCTGCGGTTTCAGAATTTTAAGTATTTGCATTGATCTCAGATACTTATCGCCCCAATACGCGCTTCGGGAAGTTTGGATAGCACAGGTTCGATCACGGATAGTTGATTCTATTCGGCAACATTCATGTGATTGCTCAAATTCTGTCTCTTTTCCGCCGGAATCTCCCCTGATAAAGCGGGTTGAGTACTGGGTGGGGTGTTGATAAGTGCGAGCAGGTATATGAGAGCCGGATATAACGGTCGTGTAGCCATTTCATGGAATCAAACCGAGCTTGATGGGCTTGAGGCAGCGCCTTTGGCCTTTTTGGCGGTCGGGTCCGCATGGTCCTGGCGTGGTCAGGCGCTGGTGTTGGGCGAAGTGGCAGAGCAAAATCTTGAGCAACTGGGACATATGGGTGCGACCGCTGTGCGCACCCGCGACGCGTTCTCAGCCCCGCAAGATATCTCGGGCGAGTATTGCGGTACGGTCACATTGACCAATGGGGCGCGACGCTTTGCGGCAGATTTGATCGTAGCAGATGACGAACAATGGCCGACCCTGGTGTTCAACACTGGCTGTCCGCCTCGGGATCAGGATTTCTGGATCAGCGAAGTAACACATGCCGGTGTCGACCTGCAGAGCGTACCGCAACCGACTGCACAGGTGGTGGCGTTTCCGGGAAAATCCGCGCCGGGTTTCTTTTCATAGGTTTGGTTACCTAGCTGGCGCTGAACCCGTTGGCCTAAAAACCCTTCAAGAATTTTGAGCAGGGGCGTCGGGACGTGTTGACTCTGACAGTTCCGCAGATATAAGCGCGGCTTCATTGGTGTTGGTGGCCCCCGCAAGGGGATGCCTGTCATGGGGGAAACCTCAAGAGGACAACGCCCTTTATAACCCGGCACCACGCCTGGTCTGAACTGGAACTGCCCGGTCCGAGCGGAGACGCTATTTCGGCCCGAAAAGTGGGAACCGGTTTTCGGATCAAGCTGAAATGCCACTTTAAAGGAGATCAGCCGTGACCAAACGCACGTCTGCCAAGTACAAAATCGACCGCCGGATGGGCGAAAACATCTGGGGTCGTCCGAAATCCCCGGTCAACCGTCGTGAATATGGCCCCGGCCAGCACGGCCAGCGCCGCAAGGGCAAACTGTCGGACTTCGGTCTGCAGCTGCGCGCCAAGCAGAAGCTGAAAGGCTACTATGGCGACCTGACTGAGAAGCAATTCCGTCGCATCTACGCCGAAGCTGAGCGAGTAAAAGGCGACACCGGTGAAAACCTGATTGGTCTGCTGGAGCGCCGTCTGGACGCCGTTGTATACCGCGCCAAGTTCGTACCGACCGTCTTTGCTGCACGTCAGTTCGTGAACCACGGCCACGTCAAAGTGAACGGCAAGCGGGTCAACATCCCGTCCTACCGTGTCAAAGAAGGCGACGTGATCGAAGTGCGTGACAAGTCCAAGCAACTGGCAGTTGTTCTGGAAGCTGTTGCTCTGGCCGAGCGTGATGTTCCTGACTACATCGACGCCGACCACTCGAAAATGACCGCGACCTTCGTACGCGCACCGGGCCTGAGCGATGTGCCTTACCCAGTCATGATGGAACCGAACCTGGTTGTCGAATTCTACGCGAAGAACTAATCTTCGCTCACATTCCAGATTACAAAGGCCGCGCTTTCAGCGCGGCCTTTTTAGTTTCTAAGCTATGCATTTTGACCCGATGTCCCGACGAGGTGGCACTCCGAATTTGCGCGAGTATTCCCGACTAAACTGGGTCGGGCTTTCATAGCCAACCTCAAAAGCTGCTTGCGTCACACTGAGCGAACCGTGCGACAATAGCCTGCGGGCTTCCAGCAGCCTGAGGTCTTTTTGGTACTGTAGTGGAGAGGTGGCTGTTACCGTTTTGAAATGGGCGTGAAAGGCAGAAACGCTCATGCCAGCGCTTTGTGCCAGATCGCAGACGGGCAGGGCTGTTCGAAAATCCGCGCGGATGATGTCGATGGCGCGCGCGATACGGCTGGCGGCACTGTCGCGCCATAGCATTTGCCGCAGCATGCCACCGTGATCTGCCTGTAGGAGTCGGTAGTGGATTTCACGGCTGATCATCGGTGCGAGAATTTTTGCATCCGTAGGGTTTTGACTGGCGTGAAACAGGCGAGTCATAGCGTCAATCAGACCGGGCGAGGCTTTTGATGCGGCAAGGCTTTGGACTGTTTCGATTTCAGTAGGTTCTGAGCCGACAGAGTCGTAGAGACCACGTAAGATGGACAAGTCCAACGAGAATACGAGGCCGACATAGGGCTTTTCCCGACTTGCTTCGGTGACAGCGGCCAAAACCGGAAGTGAATGGCTGACGATCAGGGAATCGCCTGCTCCGAAGTGAACAAGGCGATCTCCGATACGTGTTTCTTTCTTCCCCTGTAGAACTAGGCAGACAATCGGTTCATACACCTGCGCTTCTATTGACTTCGTTTTGACGTCATGAAGAAGGCCGAAACCGTCCAATGCGGTCGGGTAGAAAGCAGCCTCTTCTGCCCGTCCGCCCACAGCTTCGCAGATTTTTTCAACTAAATCATGTTGTGTCATGGTATCCCCACTGCCTCATTCAGCATATTTCGCGCAAGAGGTCAGTGCTAGCCAGAATCCTGACGGTCAGAGAATTAGGCAGATATTGAGGAGAATTCGGCAGGCGCATCGCGGTTTTCTAACCTATCTAGTGGTCAGGCTAACAATTGCGGAGAATGACCATGGCACAGACTATCCTCATAACTGGCGCTTCATCGGGTATCGGCAGAGTTACGGCTGAGCTGTTTCACAGGCGGGGCTGGAATGTCATTGCCACCATGCGCAACCCCAGCAAGGAAGCTGAGCTTACGCAATTCGAGAATGTTCTGGTCACACGTCTTGACGTCACCGAGGAGGGTTCAATTGCGGCCGCAGTTGCCGGGGGGATTGAACGGTTTGGTCAGATTGACGTTCTTTTGAACAACGCCGGCTACGGCGCTTACGGCCCGCTAGAAGCCTTCCCGATGGAGCGTATCCGGCGGCAATTCGATACCAATGTCATCGGGTTATTGGCTGTGACAAAAGCCGTTCTACCGCATATGCGCGCAAATGGTTCGGGCTGTGTCGTCAATATCTCGTCCATTGGTGGACAAATTACCTTCCCCCTTGGAACGCTTTATCACGGCACAAAATTCGCGGTTGAAGGCCTGTCAGAGTCTCTGCACTACGAGCTTGCTGCGGCAGGTATCAAGGTCAAGATTGTCGAGCCTGGTCTGATTGCCACCGATTTTGGTGGCCGCTCGTTTGATTTCGTCAATGACGAGAGCATGGCCGAGTATCAACCTGTCGTGCAGGCCTTGTTCAGCGCGTGGGGCTCGGAAGAGATGGCAGCGCGAACGTCGCCGCCGAGTGTTGTCGCCGATGTCATTTTGACCGCCGTGACGGACGACACTGACACTTTGCGCTATCGGGCCGGCGAAGATGCCGTTGAATACCTGGACAACCGCAAGGCTTTGGACGACGCAACTTTTATCGGCGGCATGAAAGCGATGCTTGGTTTGGCATGAGTTCAGATCGGAAGTGGTCGCCCTTCGGCGATCGCTTCCATCGCAAAATAAGAGGTCACGCTGTCCAGCTCGACCTTCTCGATCAGGCGTTGGTAGACTTTGTCATATGAGGCCATATCCTGGGTCACGACTTTCAGTTGATAGTCATAGTCACCGCCGATCCGATGGAAATCCACAACCTCGGGGATGGTCAGAACATGGCGGCGAAACGCCTGCAGCCACTCGGCTGAATGATGTCGGGTGCGCAGCATGACGAAGACAACGAGGTTCAACCCCAAAGTCTCGCGCGCAATGCGCGCAGTTGACCCGATCAGAACCCCGTTTTCGTTCAGCGCTTTCAACCTGCGCCAACACGCGTTCTGGGACAGCCCGACCCGATCGGCCAGCTCGCGCTGCGAAAGGGTGGCGTCTTTTTGAAGCTCTCTCAGGATGTGAGTGTCTATTTGATCTAAGTTTTGACTCATATCTAATCATATGACACAAAATTTTTGATTTCTACGCAAAGAATGATAATGTTTCCACAGTTCGAATGGATCACATTGGACTTACAGTAAGGAGCCAATGCTATGACCCTGTCCAAATTTCGTGCGGATCTTTGTTCCACCACTCACAATTTCCACCTGCGCGACGGGCTGATCGGAGAGAATGTTCTGATCCCGGGTCTGCAGGGGGACGTGCCGCTTGTCTATGCGGATTACGTTGCTTCGGGTCGCGCGTTGCGACAGGTCGAAGGCTTTGTGGCCGATCACGTGTTGCCATTTTATGCCAACAGCCACACCGAAGCCTCCTTCTGCGGGTCCTACATGACCCGCCTGCGTCGCGAAGCGCGCGATGAGATAGCCCGCCTTGTTGGCGCGAGGGGAGAAGACGCGGTGATCTTTACCGGGTCCGGTGCCACGGCGGGGCTCAACCGGTTGGTCAGTCTGCTCGGGGTGGCGGAAGCTGATCAACCGGTTGTCCTAATCGGTCCCTATGAGCATCACTCGAACATCTTGCCATGGCGCGAGAGCAAGGCTCTGGTGGTTGAGATTCCGGAAGCGGCTGAAGGGGGCGTTGATCTGCGCGCGCTGCAGGAGGCGCTGAACACTTACGCCGATGCGGATCTGGTGATCGGGTCATTTTCAGCTGCGTCCAATGTGACGGGGATCATCACCGATCCCGATCCGGTGACGCGTTTGCTCAAGTCTCATGGCGCTTTGGCCGTTTGGGACTATGCCGGGGGCGGGCCTTACCTGCCGATGGACATGGGGCCTGCGGATGCGCGCAAAGATGCGATCGTGGTGTCTCCGCACAAGTTTCCGGGCGGGCCGGGGGCGTCGGGCGTGCTGGTCGTGAACCAGAGCGTTGTACAGCGTCGTTGTCCCAGTTGGCCAGGCGGAGGGACGGTGAGTTTCGTCTCGCCTTGGCGTCACGACTATAGCGAAAACCTGTCAACGCGAGAGGAAGCGGGAACGCCCAACGTGATCGGGGATATCCGCGCGGCACTAGCCTTCATCGTCAAGGATGTCGTCGGAACAGATGAGATCGCCTGCCGCGAAGCGCAATATAACCAAATGGCGCTGGAGGGGTGGAAGGACAACCCGAACCTGACATTGCTTGGGGTGGAAAATGCACATCGACTGCCGATCTTTTCCTTCCTAGTGCGCGACAATGCAGGGCTACCGGTGCACCAGCAACTGTTCACACGTATGCTCAGCGACATATACGGCATTCAGGCGCGCGGAGGGTGCGCCTGTGCTGGGCCATACGCGCATCGGCTTCTGGGTATAGATCGCGCCGCGTCAGAGGAGCTGCACGCCGCTCTGACCGCCGGTGAAGAGATGAAAAAGCCCGGATGGGTGCGTCTGAACTTCTCGTATCTGATGCGCCAGGAAACGGTTCAGTTCATCATCGACAGCGTCAATGACCTGTCCCGCCGGACCGAAGAATTCGCGCCGTTCTACAATGCCGACCCGGCGACTGCGCGCTTCAAAGCCGCATGATGGAATTGCTGCTTTTCTGAAAGCGTTGAGACAGGTATGAGAGGCCCAATAAACGGAGCCTCTCATGACCAAGATTACCCCTCAACCCGGCATTATGGACATTGCGCTGTATCAAGGCGGCCAGTCGCATGTGGCGGGTGTTGAGCATGTGATCAAGCTGAGCTCCAACGAAAACCCGTTTGGTCCAAGCCCCAAAGCGATTGAGGCGGTGCGCGACAGCGCCGCCACCTTGCATCGCTATCCCAGCACCGACCACGCCAGCCTGCGCAAAGCGGTGGGCGCTCGTCACGGTCTGGACCCGGCGCGGATCATATGCGGTGTGGGCAGTGACGAAGTGCTGCAATTCATCGCTCAGGCCTATGCAGG
The DNA here is from genome assembly GCF_056541245.1 of Ruegeria sp. AI3. Taxonomy (NCBI): domain Bacteria; kingdom Pseudomonadati; phylum Pseudomonadota; class Alphaproteobacteria; order Rhodobacterales; family Roseobacteraceae; genus Ruegeria; species Ruegeria sp. AI3. The sequence continues at coordinate 107,029 of NZ_JBQFYA010000012.1, read as the reverse complement.
GCCGGGGGATGAGGTGATCTATACGGAACATGGGTTTTCCATGTATCCGATCATCGCACGGATGGCGGGCGCCACGCCGGTCATGGTGGCCGAGCGCGAGCGCAAGGTCGATGTGGATGCCATTTTGGCAGCCATTACAGCGCAGACGCGGATCGTGTTTGTTACCAACCCCGGCAATCCAACCTCAACCATGATCTCGCAGCAGGAACTTGAGCGTTTGGCGCAAGGTCTGCCGGATAGTTGTCTGATGGTAATCGACGGGGCCTATGCCGAGTTTGTCGACGGGTTCGATGGCGGGGCGTCTCTTGTGGATGACCATGAGAACGTCATCATGACCCGGACCTTCTCAAAGGTTTATGGGCTGGGCGGAATGCGCGTGGGCTGGGGTTATGCGCATCAGTCGATCATCGACGTGCTGAACCGGGTGCGCCAACCGTTCAACCTGTCTTTGACCGCGCTGGCTGCGGCCGAAGCGGCTGTGAATGATGTCGAATTCCTGTCCTTCTGTCAGGCTGAAAACGCGCGCCTGAGGGTATGGTTGTCGGATGAGCTGGCCAAGATTGGCGTCCCGTCGGATCCGTCTTTCACCAACTTCATCCTCGCGCGCTTTGCCGATCAGGCCGAGGCTGAGGCTTGCGATGACTACCTAAAATCGCAGGGTTTGATTGTGCGGCGCGTTGCGGGCTACAACCTGCCAAACGCGCTGCGGATCACCGTGGGCGATGAGGAAGCTTGCCGCCGTGTCGTCGCGGCCATCACCACATTCAAAGAGGGTGCAGCATGAGCCAGATTTACGACCGTGTTGCGCTGATCGGGCTGGGCCTGATCGCCTCATCCATGTTCTGGGCCATCAAACGCGCAGGTCTGACTGGTGAAGTTACCGGCTACGCGCGCTCTGAGGCCACCCGAGACACAGCCCGCAGGATCGGCTTGTGTGACCGGGTTTGCGACACCGCGCAAGAGGCGGTAGAGGGCGCGGATCTGGTCGTCCTCTGTGTGCCGGTCGGCGCGATGGGCGCGGTCGCACAGGACATCGCCCCGATGCTGAAGCCGGGGGCAACGGTGACGGATGTCGGCTCTGTCAAACGTAGCGTGATCGAGGCCGTGTCGCCCCATATCCCCGAAGGCGTGCATTTCATCCCGGCGCACCCTTTGGCCGGGACCGAGCATTCGGGGCCTGAGGCCGGGTTCGCCGAGCTTTATGACAATCGCTGGTGTCTGCTGGTGCCGGTCGAAGGATCGGACCCAGACGCAATCGCCCAGTTGCGGGCGTTGTGGGAAGGCATGGGGGCCAATGTCGATGAGATGGACGCGGATCATCATGATCTGGTTCTGGCCGTGACATCTCATGCACCGCACCTGATTGCCTATACGATGGTGGGTGTTGCCGATGATCTGCGTCGGGTGACCGATAGCGAAGTCATCAAATACTCGGCTGCGGGCTTTCGGGATTTCACCCGCATCGCGGCCTCGGACCCAACCATGTGGCGCGACGTGTTCCTGACCAACAAGGACGCGACGCTTGAGATTCTGGGCCGCTTCACCGAAGAGCTTTTCGCCCTGCAGCGTGCGATCCGCACCGGGGACGGAGAGCATCTGTTCGACTATTTCACCCGCACCCGTGCGATCCGGCGTGGGATTATTGATGCGGGTCAGGATACCGACGCACCGGACTTTGGCCGGGGAAAGGCAGGGTCATGAAACAGGTTTTGCGATATGCATTTGTGGCCGCGCTTTGGACCACATCCACCCAAGCCGCAGCACCCGAGCAATCGCTGTATCCAATTGCGCGCCCCAGCGCAGCAGTCGAAACTGCTGGCATCGTCGCGATCTCCAGCCGGGCCGCAGCGCCTCTGACCATCCCGAACCTGCGCCCCGAAACACGGCCCGAGTCGCCTCAGCTGATCGCTGCAGCAGCGCGTCCGGCGGATTTGCCGCTGCTCGGTCCCGATACCTCTTTGATGCCCTATCTCAGACCCAAATCATTGGAGCAGGAGGTGCTGTTCAAAAAGCGCAAACTGCGCAAAGGGTCGGTCTGCGGTGATATAGCGATACAAGGCAAACCTGTCGGGCGTGTCTCCAGCAAAACAAAGGCCTGCGGGGTCAAAGATGCGGTTCAGATCACCTCGGTCTCAGGGGTGACGCTGAGCCGGGCTTCGACGATGGATTGCGGCACGGCCATTGCGTTGAACAAATGGGTCGACAAAACCGTCAAACCGACGTTCAAGCGTCGTGGTCCTGTGGTCCAGCTGCAGGTTGCTGCGCACTATGCTTGCCGGACGCGCAACAACCAAAAAGGCGCGCGAGTCTCTGAGCATGGCAAGGGCCGCGCCATAGATATTTCCGGCTTTGTCATGGCGGATGGAGAGGTCGTGACCGTCCTAAACGGATGGCGCAAGAACCCCTCACAAAAGCAACTCAAGAAGATATGGCGCGGGGCCTGCGGGCCGTTTGGCACCGTGTTGGGACCCAATTCAGACAGGTATCATCGGGACCATTTTCATCTGGATACGGCGCGGTATCGCAAGGGCTCCTACTGCCGCTAGCGCAGGATGAGACGTGGGGCCGGGCCAAGAGGGAGCGGCCCCAGAGCCACGAACCCGTCACGGAAATTTAGTTGCAGGTCCAGCGCGTTCGGGTTGCCGCCCAGTCCGGCCAGAAAGTTGAGCGCGCGGGTCACCGGGTCAACGGCTTGATCGGGCAGGGCGCCAGCTGCATTTGCCATTGCGATCATGTCGCGCCAATTCTCGGCCTTGATCGCAATCTCTCCGGTCGGGATACCCTGTGAGTCTACATCCAACTCACCGGCTGCAAACAGGCGCAACTCACCCCATTTGACCTCGGCCAGGTTCAGGTCGATGGCGACGGGCTGAGGGCGGCTGTCCTCTAGCGCACTCCGGTCCCAAGGCTTGTCGAAGGTGGTCAGCATATCCAACTGCAACGTCTCGAACCGCTGGGGGAGCGAGGTCGCCGATTGCATCAGCGCACGCAAATCCTCACCGGGGGTGAATCCGTCAATTTGCGCCGTGATCGCATAAGCTTCGGGCGCAGTGGTCTGCTCCATGATGACGCTGAGGGTACCACCGCCCGCCAGTGCCTCATTGTCTTCGCTGATCAGCCAGGGGCCAGCGGTCAGGGCCATCTTCTCAAGCACCAATGCGACACCGGGTTGTAGTTCCAACTCGGCCTGCAAAGCCTTGGCCTCGATCGTCGCGGTCTGGTCGAAATAGGATAGGCGCTGAGGCGTATCGGCAAAGCTCAGGGTTTGACGACCGGGCCAGATTGCGGGGCTTTGAAACTCGATCCAATCGGCGCTCCAGGCGGTGCCGTTGACTGGATCGGCCAGCGCCGGGTTGTTTAAGCGGGTGGTGTGATGTGTCGGGTAGCCCGCCGTTTCAACGCCTGAGAATTCGGCTTGCCAGCCGCGCGCCTGCTGGGCATCGAACCAGCTGGTGATCGCATTGCGCAGACCATAGCCCGCGATGAACCAATAGGCGCTCCATGCGATGGCGATAAAAATGAACACTCGTATCAGACGACGCATGAGCATTGGCCCTTTTTCCTGCCTCGGATTTGATGTTTATAGGCCCAAACGGGCAAGGACCAGAGCAATGACGATGTGGGTTTTCGGATATGGATCGCTACTGTGGAACCCGGGCTTTCCCGTGGCACGCACCGAGCTTGCGATGCTGCACGGATATGCGCGCTCTTTCTGCATGAGTTCGATCCACCATCGCGGCACCGAGGACCACCCCGGCCTTGTGCTGGCTTTGGACGAACAGCCTGAGGCGCAGTGCAAAGGTTTGGCGCTGGCCGTGGAAGCTGGGCATGAGGACCGCACCCTACACGAACTGCGTGAGCGCGAGCTGATTTCGTCGGCCTATGTCGAAAAGATGCTGGACGTGCATTTGGACAATGGTGAGGTCGTAAATGCCGTGACCTATGTTATTGATGCAGATCACGTTCAATATTGCGGCGGCATGCCCTTGGAAGAACAGGCGCAGATCATCGCTCATGCCGTTGGCGGGCGCGGTCCCAACACTGAATATCTGTATAACACCACCGAGCATCTGGCCGAGATCGGCCTGCACGATCCCGATCTTGAGTGGTTGTCGCAACGGGTGCGCAGCATCACCGCATAAACCCTTGGCGTCATCGGCGTCTTTTCGCTAGATTCAGGCCAGAGCAGGCAGAACCAGGAATAACGCGCATGGCGCAGGCACAACAGGGCGCGAGACCGCATTTCTCGCAACCGATCAGGCAGATTCTTCTGATGCTGATCGCAATCGGCCTGTCGGGCCTCGGGGTGTTTCTTGCGCTGCCCTATGTGCTGCCGGTCTTCTTTGCGAATCCCTATCTGAACGGCTTCATCTTGCTGGTGTTCATCATCGGCGTGTTTGCCTGTTTCTATCAGGTCGCGCAGCTGATCGGCTCGGTTCGCTGGATCGAGGCCTTTGTGGGCGGCGTGGTGCATGAGGATGCGCGCACCCCTCAATTGCTTGCGCCATTGGCCTCGCTGCTGCGGGAACGCGGTGCGCGGTCGCAGATCAGTTCCACCTCGACCCGGTCCATTCTGGATTCGGTGGCGGAACGGGTAGAAGAAGAGCGTGAGATCACGCGCTACATCACCAACGTTCTGATCTATCTAGGCCTCTTGGGGACGTTCTTTGGCCTCGCTACCACGGTGCCCGCCATTGTCGACACCATCCGCAGCCTGAACCCGCAAGAAGGGGAAGAGGGGCTGGCCGTTTTCAACCGTCTGATGACGGGCCTTGAGGCGCAACTGCAGGGGATGGGCGTTGCGTTTGGCTCCTCCTTGCTGGGCCTTGCCGGGTCATTGATCGTGGGCCTGTTGGAGGTCTTCGCTGGCCACGGACAGAACCGTTTCTACCGCGAGCTTGAGGAATGGCTGTCGGGCATCACCCGGGTCGGATTCGCCTCGGGCGAGGACGGTGGGGCTGAGGTCGCCGTTCTGGCGCCTGTTCTGGACGCCATGTCGGATCAGATGAACGCACTACAGGATCTGTTCTCGGCGCAGGAGGCCGAGCGGGCCGACGTGTCCAATAAGCTTGGTCAATTGGTCACTGTCATAGGGCAAATGAACCAGCGTCAGGCGGATAACGAAGGCGTTGCTGCCGCGTTGGAGCGTGTTGCGTTGGGGCAGGACGCCTTGCTGGATCACATGCGCGAACATGGGGCGGGCGAGGGCGTCGATGCAGAAAGCCGGATGCGCCTGCGGTCGATGGATGTTCAGTTGCTGCGCATCCTCGAAGAGATCTCTGCCGGTCGTCAGGACAGCATGAACGAATTCCGCAAGGATATCGAACTGCTAGTGAAGGCTCTGACCCTGCCACGCGGCGCAGTTCGAACCACGCACGAGGGGGAATAACCAATGGCCCTCTCCCGCCGCACTGGTCAACGGTTCCAGGGCTCTGTCTGGCCCGGTTTCGTCGATGCGATGACGGGTCTGTTGATGGTTCTGACCTTCGTGCTGACCATCTTCATGGTCATCCAATTCGTGCTGCGTGAGACGATCTCGGGTCAGGAGGATGAGCTGACGACCCTCGCGGATGAAGTTGCTGCGCTGGCTGGTGCTTTAGGGTTGGAAGAGCGTGAGAATAGCCGCCTGCAAGCGCGGTTGGGGGCCTTGAATGCCACACTGACCGAAACGGAAGATAGTCTGGCTGAGGCGCAAAGCCAGATTACCGGATTTGAGGCTCAGGTTGCGGCGCTGTTGGCTGACCAGGCGCGGGCGCAAGACGCGATTGCGGCGCTTGAGACGCAACGGGCGGATCTTTTGGGCGAACGCGAAAGTCTGAATCAGGCCTTGGCGCAAAGCCGCGAAGAAATCGACGCCCAAGCCGAAGCCGCCCGCCTTGCTGCAGCCCGCCGTGAGGCGCTGGAGGCTCTGGTCGCAGATTTGGAACAAAGCGGTGAGGAACGCGCGGCGCAGATTGCTCAACTCGAAGATCAGCTAAGTGCAGAAGAGGCTGGCAGGCTGGCAGAGGCCGCCGCTGCCGAAGCTCTTAGGGATCGCCTGCAGAACGCCGATGCGGAACTGACCGCCATGACCCTAGCGCTTGAGGCGCAGCGCAAGGAGGCTGAGGATACCCTGACCCTTTTGGCCGCAGCAAATGCAGCCCGCGCAGAACTGGAACGACAGTTTGGCGAGTTGAATGCGGAAGAGCTGGAGGCCCAGTTGCAGGCCGCTCTGGCAGCGCAGGCCGAGGCGCAGGAAGACGCAGCATCCCAGCGTTCCTTGGCGGAACAGCGCGATGCATTGCTGGCCGTGGCTCGCGAGACGCTTTCGGCGGAACAAGCGGTCTCAGAAAAGGCGCAGCGCGAGGCCGCTTTGTTGAACCAGCAAATCGCAGCATTGCGCGGACAATTGGGATCGCTTCAGGCGCTGCTGGATGACTACGAGGACCGCAATACGGCCGCTGAAATTCAAATCCAGTCTCTGGGGCAGGACCTGAACGCGGCTCTGGCCCGCGCCGCATCCGAGGAACGCCGCCGCCGCCTGCTGGAAGAGGCCGAGCGTCAACGCCTAGAGGCTGAGGCCGAAGCACTGGCCGGACAGAATGAGGAACTCGCGGCGCAGGCCGAGGATTTGCAACGCTACCGGTCGGAATTCTTCGGCCGCCTTCGCGATGTGTTGGGTGATCAGGATGGCGTGCGGATCGAAGGCGACCGGTTCGTGTTCTCCTCTGAGGTGCTGTTCGCCACAGGTTCTGCCGTGTTGTCGCTGGAAGGCCGGCAGGAGGTCGCCAAAGTCGCTGAGATCCTCCGCACAGTTGCTGCCGAAATCCCGGAAGGTCTGAACTGGGTGATCCGGGTGGATGGCCACACCGACAACGTGCCCTTGGCCGGGTCGGGTCGGTATCGCGACAACTGGGAACTGAGCCAGGGGCGGGCGCTCTCCGTCGTGCGCTATATGGTCGAAGCGCTGGGCATTCCACCCAATCGCTTGGCCGCCAACGGGTTCGGAGAGTTCCAGCCTGTCAACCCGGAAGACACGCCCGAGGCGCGGGCACAGAACCGGCGAATTGAGTTGAAACTGACTGAGCGCTAAGGCCCTCGCGTGGCGAAAAACCGCCTTTGCGATCTGGATTTGCCGCCTGCACCCGATGAAACACACCCACCTCAAACCTAGATTACTGTCATAGGTTGAGAGGAGACGCGCGTGGCCCATAGGGTAGCAGACCTGTACCAAACGGTTGAAACGGTTTTGCGAGCTTCATACCGACGGGTGGTGTTGTGCCAGACCGCGGGCGGAGACAAGTTCTGGCTTAAACGGGTTGAGCGCTTTGCACCCCTTCTCTGGCTGGTCAAAGGCTGCCCTCAGGCGGCGTTTGCCAGGGATCGGACGTCGCATCGCTATTTGTGGAACAAAGGCGTGCCGGTGCCGCGCATCTTGGCCGAGGGTTCGGATTTCATCGCCGTCGAGGATGCGGGTCTCAGCCTGACCCGGTTTTGCGGTGATCGTTCCCGTGAGCTTTTCAAAAAACAAACAGCCTGTCGCGCCGCAGGCCGGGCCTTGGCGCGGCTTCATGCGTCAGATATTGCCCATGGCCGCCCTGCCTTTCGCGATATGTGCTGGGACGGGCAGCAGATCAGGTTCATCGATTTTGAGTACTTTAGGCCGACCAAAGCGGGGAGGCTGCGTAAAGCCCGCGATCTGAGCATCGCTGTGCTGTCGGCGTTGTTTCAAGGTCAGCTAGGAATGCGCCATGCGTCCAGCCTGCTATCCGGCTATTGGGCGGTTCGGGGAAAATGGGCCGTCGCCAATACTGCTTCAGCGCGTCAAATCCAAACTGGGCTGTGACAAACGGACTTTGACCACAAGGGTTTTCGACATGAAAAAACCCGCCAAACACTGGCGGGTTTTTCTGATTCGATGATCTGCAATCAATCCGCCGTCAAAAGTGGAGGCTTGTTGCCCGGAATACGCGGCTGATCGGGGCCGAGGATATCCAAGTGTAGATCGCCTTTCTTGACCGAGACACGAACAACACCGCCCTTGGCGAGTTTGCCAAACAGCAACTCTTCGGCCAGAGGCTTCTTGATGTGTTCCTGGATCACGCGGCCCAGAGGACGGGCGCCCATCTTGTCGTCATAGCCTTTGTCGGCCAGCCATGCGGCGGCCTTGGGCGTCAGGTCGATAGTCACGCCGCGATCCAGAAGTTGCGCCTCAAGCTGCAGAACGAACTTCTCGACCACCTGCAGGATGACCTCTTTCGGTAGCGGCGCGAACGAGATCACCGCGTCCAGACGGTTGCGGAATTCCGGCGTAAACGTCCGCTCGATCGCGGCGGTGTCTTCGCCCTCGCGACGGTCACGGCCAAAGCCGATGGCGGCCTTCGCCTGTTCCTGTGCACCCGCGTTCGAAGTCATGATCAGCACCACGTTACGGAAGTTCACTGTGCGGCCATTGTGATCGGTCAGCTCGCCATGGTCCATCACCTGCAACAGGATGTTGAACACGTCCGGATGCGCCTTCTCGATTTCATCGAGCAGCAGTACACAATGCGGATGTTGGTCGACGCCGTCGGTCAGTAGACCGCCCTGGTCGAACCCGACATAGCCCGGAGGCGCCCCGATCAGACGGCTGACCGCGTGTTTCTCCATGTATTCCGACATGTCGAAGCGCAAAAGCTCCACGCCCAGATTGTCGGCCAGCTGTTTGGCCACTTCGGTTTTACCCACACCGGTCGGACCGGCGAACAGGTAGTTGCCGATGGGCTTTTCAGGTTCCCGCAGCCCGGCGCGCGCCAGTTTTATCGCGCTGGCCAAGGCCACAATGGCGTCATCTTGTCCGAAGACCACCCGTTTCAACGAAGCTTCGAGGTCTTTCAGAACCACCGCATCGTCCTTGGTGACGTTCTTCGGCGGGATACGGGCGATCTTGGCGACGACGGCCTCGATTTCCTTCACACCGATTGTCTTGCGACGCTTGCTTTCGGCCAGCAAATGCTGCGCGGCACCCGCTTCGTCGATGACGTCGATCGCCTTGTCCGGCAGTTTACGGTCATTGATATAGCGCGCCGAGAGTTCCACAGCGGTTTTGATCGCATCCGCTGTGTATTTGATGGCGTGATGCTCTTCAAAATAGGGCTTCAGACCGCGCAGGATCTTCACGCTGTCTTCAACCGAAGGCTCGTTCACGTCGATTTTCTGGAACCGACGGCTCAACGCGCGGTCTTTTTCGAAGTGTTGACGGAATTCTTTGTAGGTAGTCGAACCCATAGTGCGCAGCTTGCCCCCCTGAAGCGCAGGCTTCAGCAGGTTGGATGCGTCCATGGCCCCGCCCGAGGTCGCCCCGGCACCAATCACGGTGTGGATTTCGTCAATGAACAGCACCGCATCGGGGTGATCTTCCAACTCGGTCACGACCGCTTTGAGACGCTCTTCGAAATCGCCGCGATAGCGGGTTCCGGCCAACAAAGCGCCCATATCGAGCGAGTAAATGGTGGTGTTCGACAGTACATCAGGGGCTTCGCCCGCAACGATCTTATGCGCCAGACCTTCGGCAATCGCCGTCTTGCCCACGCCGGGGTCGCCTACCAACAGCGGGTTGTTCTTCCGGCGGCGGCACAGCACCTGAATGCAGCGCTCGACCTCATCGGCGCGACCGATCAGCGGGTCCACATCGCCTGCGCGCGATTTGGCGTTCAGATCGACGCAATATTTACCCAAGGCGCTTTCTTTTTGATCTTCGTCGCTGGCAGTGGCTTGCACTTCATCTTCGACCTGATCCGCGCCTGAGACCGAGCGGCTTTCACCATAGGCCGGGTCTTTCGCGACGCCGTGCGCAATGAAATTGACCGCGTCATACCGGGTCATGTCCTGTTCCTGCAGGAAGTAAGCGGCGTTGCTTTCGCGTTCGGCGAAGATGGCGACCAGTACGTTCGCGCCTGTGACCTCGGTCCGACCCGAGCTTTGCACGTGAATGGCCGCGCGTTGGATGACGCGCTGGAATGCTGCCGTTGGCACGGCCTCGGACCCGTCGATATCGGTGACGAGGTTCGACAGATCCTCATCAATGAATTCGACCAATGTGCTGCGCAATTCGTCCAGATCGACGCTGCAGGCTTTCATGACCCGGATTGCGTCAGGCTCTTCCAATAACGCCAGTAGTAGATGCTCTAACGTAGCAAACTCATGTCGCCGTTCATTCGCCGCTGCCAGAGCTGCGTGAATGGCTTGTTCCAAAGTGCTCGAGAATGAAGGCACGCGGGTGCTCCTCTGTCTTGGGTCAGAAGGGGGCAGGCTTGCGGCCGGATCCCCATCCCAACCATGTCCTCATACTATTAGAGTTTGGTTGATCGACGCCCGGCTTCAAGGGTTTTCTTTCACTTGACAGTCACATTTGTCGTGAGAGTGGCCGTGAGGATGGTCAAATAGGCATCAAAATTTGTCTTTTCTACCCCTGATCTCGGCAAAAACAGCAACCGGGTCCGCGCCTTCCATGCCCAAATGGGCCAGAATCGCCGGATCTTCGGCTCGAAGGAACGGGTTGGTTGCTTTTTCCAGACCCAGTTTCGAGGGCACCGTGGGCTGCCCCGCGGCGCGCGCGCGGTCGATATCGACGACGCGCTGTTGTAGCGCCGTGTTGGTTGGGTCGACAGTGACGGCGAATTTGGCGTTAGACTGGGTGTACTCGTGGCCCGAACAGACCAGCGTGTCATCCGGCAGCGCCGCAAGCTTGCTGAGTGATCGCCACATCTGCTCTGGCGTGCCTTCGAATAAGCGCCCGCATCCCAGCGCCATCAGGCTATCCGCAGTGAAGACAGCGGCACTTTGCGGCATGTAATAGGCGACGTGACCCAAAGTGTGCCCCGAGACATCTATTACCTGAACTGGCTCACCTGCGATCTCAAAGTTCTCACCGTCGCTGACTTGTTGGTCGAGCGGGGGCAGGCGGTGTGCATCAGCTGCTGCTCCGATCACCTTGGCCGGGTGTTTTTCAAGAATTCCGGGCAGCCCATCGACGTGATCCCAGTGGTGATGGGTCAGCAAGACATGGCTGAGGGCCCAGCCGCGCGCCTCCAACTCGGCCAGGATGGGCCCGGCTTCGGGTGCGTCGATCAGCGCGGTCGCGCCGCTCTGGGCATCATGCGCAAGAAACGCGTAATTATCGCTGAGACATGGGATGGTTACGATCTCAAGAGGCATGGCCTTTTGCCCTTTCGTTGCTAGACTGCGCCTCAGCTAAGCCGATTGACCGGGTGTCCGCAATGCATCTTGATGTGCAGGATCTGAGGAATTTCTACTATCGCAGCACGCTGGGCCGTGCGGCGCAGGCTGCGATTCGTGGTCGGCTGATCGACCTCTGGCCCGAGGCGAAGGGCCAGACGGTGGCCGGATTTGGCTTTGCGGTCCCTCTTCTGCGGCCCTACCTCGCCGACGCGCGGCGGGTTGTCGGATTGATGCCGGGTCCTCAGGGGGTGATGCCCTGGCCTGCCGGGATGCCCAATGTCTCGGTCCTGACCGAAGAGACGCTTTGGCCGATTGAGACGGGCCACGTGGACAAGCTGGTGGTGATGCACGGGCTTGAGACCTCGGAACAGCCCAGCAAGGTGCTTGAGGAATGCTGGCGCGTGTTGGGGCCGGGGGGCAGAGCGCTTTTTGTAGTGCCGAACCGGGCGGGGCTGTGGTCGCGGTCCGACCGGACACCGTTCGGATTTGGTCACCCATATTCGGCCACGCAACTCGAGAACCTCCTGCGCAGCCATCATTTCGTGCCTGAAAACCACTGTTCCGCGCTGTATCTTCCGCCCTCGTTCCGGCGGTTTTGGCTAAAATCGGGTAGCCTGATCGAAAAAACCGGCCAGCGCATTCCCACCGTAATGGCCGGAGGCGTGCTGATGGTTGAGGTCAGCAAGCTGATCCGCCCGCCAAGCGGTACGGTCACCAAAGACAAGGTGAAACGTCCGATCAAAGCGCTGGACGGTTTGCTGAAGCCGGCGTGACGATTCCGCGCAGTCATCGGGAAAAAATGCGGGAAAAAAGTCACAGGAATCGCAAAAACCTGCAAATCAGTAACATTTTTCAACTGCGCCGAGGGGTCCAAACGGTCGCACTTGGGTTAAGCTTATGAAAACTAACGATTTGTGGATAATTCAGTTACCGCTATCGCGTATTGCTTGGTGGAAGCACCTCTGATACATCCCCGGTGATTTTGATCCCCGCCCTTCAAGGACGGGGTATCTTCACGCCCCCGGGTTGGCTGCGCGCGCGGTTTTCGGGGCCTAAGTATCGGAAGGGTGGACGTGTCCGAACCAGCTTCGATTTCCACAGGCATCGCCGAGCGCTATGCCACCGCGATTTTCGAGATCGCAAAAGAGAACAAAGACCTTGCAGGTCTGGAATCCGGCATCAATGATCTTGCAGCAGCACTGGGCGAAAGCGCCGATCTGCGCGACCTGATCGCATCTCCGCTGGTTTCCCGCGCCGAACAGGAAAACGCCATTGCCGCTGTTGCTGACAAGATGGGGCTGAACGCCATCCTGCGCAACACGCTGGGTCTGATGGCACAGAAGCGTCGCCTGTTCGTCGTGCCGCAGCTGGTGCAGGTCCTTCGCGACATGCTGGCCGAAGAGCGCGGCGAAGTAACCGCCGATGTCGCCTCGGCCAAGGCACTGACCAAGACGCAAATGGAAAAACTGTCCAAAACGCTGTCTGAGCGTGTGGGCAAGACCGTGACTATCAATGCGACCGTGGATGAAAGCCTCATCGGCGGTCTTGTCGTTAAAGTGGGCTCGAAAATGATCGATAGCTCGATCCGTTCGAAGCTCAACTCCCTACAGAATGCAATGAAAGAGGTCGGATAAATGGGAATCCAAGCTGCAGAGATTTCTGCAATCCTGAAGGACCAGATCAAGAATTTTGGTCAGGAAGCCGAAGTGGCCGAGATCGGCCGCGTGCTGAGCGTCGGTGACGGGATTGCCCGTGTATACGGCCTGGACAATGTGCAAGCCGGTGAGATGGTAGAATTCCCCGGTGGCATCATGGGCATGGCTCTGAACCTGGAAAGCGACAACGTTGGTGTCGTTATCTTCGGTTCTGACCGTGACATCAAAGAAGGTGACACTGTTAAGCGCACCAACTCGATCGTGGACGTTCCGATCGGTGATGAACTGCTGGGCCGCGTTGTGGACGGTCTGGGCAATCCGCTGGACGGCAAAGGCCCGATCAATGCTTCCAAGCGTGGCATTGCAGACGTTAAAGCCCCTGGCATCATCCCGCGTAAATCGGTGCACGAGCCGATGGCAACCGGCCTGAAATCGGTCGACGCGATGATCCCGATCGGCCGTGGCCAGCGGGAACTGATCATTGGTGACCGTCAGACCGGCAAAACTGCTGTGGCTCTGGACACCATCCTGAACCAGAAAGTCTATAACGACGCAGCAGGCGACGACGAGTCGAAGAAACTGTACTGCGTTTACGTTGCGGTTGGTCAGAAGCGTTCGACCGTTGCACAGCTGGTGAAGAAGCTGGAAGAGTCTGGCGCGATTGAATACTCGATCGTTGTGGCCGCAACCGCGTCCGACCCGGCGCCGATGCAGTTCTTGGCACCTTACGCTGCGACCGCGATGGCAGAATACTTCCGTGACAATGGCCGCCACGCGCTGATCATCTACGATGACCTGTCGAAACAGGCTGTGTCCTATCGTCAGATGTCCTTGCTTCTGCGCCGCCCGCCGGGCCGCGAAGCGTATCCGGGTGACGTTTTCTACCTCCACTCCCGTCTGCTGGAGCGTTCGGCGAAGCTGAACGAAGATTTCGGTGCAGGCTCGCTGACCGCTCTGCCGGTTATCGAAACTCAGGGTGGTGACGTTTCGGCGTTTATTCCGACCAACGTGATCTCGATCACCGACGGTCAGATCTTCCTGGAAACCGAACTGTTCTACCAGGGCATCCGTCCTGCTGTGAACACCGGTCTGTCGGTTTCGCGTGTGGGCTCCTCGGCTCAGACCAACGCGATGAAATCGGTTGCTGGTCCGGTTAAACTGGAGCTGGCTCAGTACCGCGAAATGGCTGCGTTTGCGCAGTTTGGTTCTGACCTCGACGCCGCAACTCAGCAGCTGCTGAACCGCGGTGCGCGTCTGACCGAGCTGATGAAACAGCCGCAGTACTCGCCGCTGACCAACGCGGAAATCGTCTGCGTCATCTTCGCCGGCACCAATGGTTACCTCGACAAGATCGACGTATCGGATGTTGGCCGCTATGAGGCCGGTCTGCTGGCGCACCTGCGCGGCAAGCATGCTGACCTGCTGACATGGCTCACCGACGAAGATCCGAAGATCAAAGGTGAAGCGTCCGACAAGATCAAGGCAGCGATCGACGAATTTGCCGCGACCTTCGCATAAGAGGAGGTTCCGATGCCTAGTCTGAAGGACCTTAAAAATAGGATCGAGTCGGTCAAATCGACCCGCAAGATCACCAAGGCCATGCAGATGGTCGCGGCTGCAAAACTGCGCCGCGCCCAGGAATCTGCCGAAGCCTCGCGCCCCTATGCCGAGCGGTTCAATGCCGTGATGGCGGGGCTGGCGGCTTCGGTCGGGGGCAGCGATAGCGCCCCCAAGCTGCTCCGTGGTACGGGCAGTGACGATGTCCATCTGCTGGTTGTGATGACAGCTGAACGCGGCCTGTGTGGCGGCTTCAACGCGAACATCGCCAAGCTGGCCCGCGCCAAAGCGGAAGAGCTGCGCGGCAAAGGCAAAACGGTCAAAGTTCTGACCGTTGGCAAAAAAGGCCGCGACGCGCTCAAGCGCGATCTGGGCGATTTGTTCGTAGGTCATGTCGACCTGAGCGAAGTCAAACGTATTGGCTACACCAATGCGCAAGACATCGCGAAGGACGTCCTGTCTCGCTTCGATGCGGGTGAGTTCGATGTTGCCACGATCTTCTATTCGAAGTTCGTCAACGTTGTGACCCAGATCCCGACGGCACAGCAGGTTATCCCCGCCTCGTTCGAAGACGAAGCGGCAGGTGACGACAGCGGTGCCATCTTCGACTACGAGCCCAGCGAAGAAGCCATTCTGGCCGACCTGCTGCCCAAGGGGGTTGCGACCGCGATCTTCTCGGCTCTGCTCGAAAACGGAGCGTCTGAACAGGGTGCACGGATGTCCGCGATGGACAACGCGACACGCAACGCGGGTGAAATGATCGACAAGCTGACGATCCAGTTCAACCGCTCGCGTCAGGCCGTGATCACCAACGAGCTGATTGAAATTATTTCCGGCGCCGAAGCGCTGTAAGAAAACCGGAGACGAAACATGGCGAATGCAAAAGGCAAAGTCACACAGATCATCGGGGCCGTCGTCGACGTGCAGTTCGAAGATCAGTTGCCTGAAATTCTGAACGCGCTGGAAACCACCAACAACGGCAAGCGCCTAGTGTTGGAAGTTGCTCAGCACCTGGGTGAAAACACTGTCCGCACCATCGCGATGGACGCGACCGAAGGTCTGGTCCGTGGCGAAGTTGTAACCGACACCGGCGCACCGATCTCGGTTCCGGTTGGTAACGCAACTCTGGGCCGCATCCTGAACGTTGTCGGCGAGCCGATTGACGAAAAAGGCCCGGTTGAAGCAACTGAAGCCCGCGCGATCCACCAGCCCGCACCTGAGTTCGACGAACAGTCGACCGAGTCGGAAATCCTGGTCACCGGCATCAAGGTTGTTGACCTGCTGGCCCCCTACGCCAAGGGCGGTAAAATTGGCCTGTTCGGCGGTGCCGGCGTTGGTAAAACCGTTCTGATCATGGAACTGATCAACAACATCGCAAAAGTGCACTCGGGCTTCTCGGTGTTCGCGGGTGTTGGTGAACGGACCCGTGAAGGGAACGACCTTTACCACGAGATGATCGAATCGAACGTTATTAAGCCTGACAACCTGTCGGAATCGCAGGTTGCGCTGGTTTACGGTCAGATGAACGAACCTCCGGGTGCGCGTGCACGTGTTGCTCTGACAGGTCTGACCCTGGCCGAGCAGTTCCGCGACCAGTCCGGTACCGACGTTCTGTTCTTCGTCGACAACATCTTCCGCTTCACGCAAGCGGGCTCCGAGGTTTCGGCTCTGCTGGGTCGTATTCCTTCGGCGGTGGGCTACCAGCCGACACTGGCGACCGACATGGGTGCTCTGCAAGAACGCATCACCTCGACCAAGTCGGGCTCGATCACCTCGGTGCAGGCGATCTACGTTCCTGCGGACGACCTTACCGACCCCGCGCCGGCCACCTCGTTTGCTCACTTGGATGCGACCACCGTTCTTAACCGTGCGATCTCGGAAAAGGGTATCTACCCGGCTGTTGACCCGCTCGACTCGTCGTCGCGTCTGCTGGACCCGGCCATCGTTGGTGAAGAGCACTACGCGGTTGCGACCGACGTTCAGCAGATCCTCCAGCGCTACAAGTCGCTGCAGGACATTATCGCCATCCTCGGCATGGACGAACTGTCGGAAGAAGACAAACTGACCGTTGCCCGCGCCCGTAAGATCGAGCGCTTCCTGTCGCAGCCGTTCGACGTTGCCGAAGTCTTCACCGGTTCGCCGGGCGTTCAGGTTCCTCTGGACGTGACCATCGCATCGTTCAAAGCTGTTGTGGCCGGCGAATACGATCACCTGCCCGAAGCGGCCTTCCTGATGGTTGGTGGGATCGACGAAGTGATCGCCAAAGCGGAGAAGATGGCCGCAGAAGCCGCCTAAGGAGTATCCCTGATGGCAAATACAATGCAATTCGACCTCGTCAGCCCCGAGCGGAGCCTCGCTTCGCTCGCGGCCACCGCGGTCCAGCTACCCGGCGCGGACGGGGACATGACGGCAATGCCCGATCATGCCCCTACGATCACGACGCTGCGCCCGGGCATCCTGAAGGTCGACGCGCCCGAAGGCACCAGTGAATATCTGGTGACCGGCGGGTTTGCTCAGATCAACGGTGATGGCCTGTCGGTTCTGGCCGAAAAGGCCATTCCGGTTGCCGAAGTGACCCGGTCGCATCTCGATGACCTGATCGCCGACGCGCGTGCCTCGCATGATGCGGCCAAGGAAGGCGATGATCAGTCCATCGTCGACGAAGCCGCCAAGCTGCTGGCCGATATGGAAGCCCTTGGAACGCATATGAGCCTGTAACAGGTTCACCTGCAGAAGAATTGAACGGCCTCGCTTTTGCGGGGCCGTTTTTTTGTCGTGATTGTGAGATAACTGTGGAATAAGTTCCGGTAATTACGAGTTAAAGACGTAATAATATGAAGACTTTTCGAACCCATCCTATAGGTATTGACCAAGGCGAGACGGTTCTGTTCTCGGACTTTTCGAACGGCGGCGACATGTGGACGGGCAATGGTCCGCGTGAGCGTCGTTCCCCGGTGAAATTCAGCCAGTCGTTCCGGTCAGCTCCGTTGATCCAGATCGGAGTGTCTTTGTGGGATGTGGATACTTCCTCGGCCCTGCGCGCCGAGGTGCAGGCCGAAGAGATCACGGCCGAAGGGTTCACGGCTGTGTTTCGAACTTGGTCCGACACGAAGATCGCGCGTATCCGGGCCTCATGGACGGCTATTGGTGAAGTTGCCCATGAGGATGATTGGGACATCTCATAAGGCCGGTGCCATGGCCCGCAGGTCATGCGGGCCAATGCTTTGATCAGTCTTCGATCATGTCCACGCGTGTTGCATGGCGGCCGCCTTCGAACTCGGCCGTCAGAAACGCGTCTACGATATCGAGGGCCTGACCCTCGCCAATGACGCGCGCACCGATGGACAACATGTTGGCGTTGTTGTGCTGGCGGATCATCCGGGCCGAGAACGAATCCGAGCAGACGCCACAGCGGATACCCGGAACCTTGTTCGCTGCCATCATGATCCCCTGGCCTGTGCCACACAGCAGAATACCCAACGCACAATCGCCCGAGGCGACACGTTCAGCCGCAGCCTTGCCGTGCAGAGGGTAATGCGTGCTTTCAGGCGTGGTGGGGCCGATATCGACGACCTCCCACCCGGCTTGGGCGATATGTGCGGCTAGGGTCTGACGCAGGTCGATGGCGGCGTGGTCGCTGGAAAGAACGACGCGTTTGGTGTCAGTCATAAGAACGCTGTCCCGCTGTATGGTGGTAGAGAAAGGGCAGGGGCGTCCTAATCTGCCGCTGCTAAAAAGAAAAGGGCGGCTATCGCAAGCCGCCCTGTCAGGTCAGTCCATCTGGTACATGGATTCGTAGATCGGGGTCAGGGTCTTGTCCTCGAACAGGGACGAGACGCTGGTACCGTTCCAAATGTTCAGGATGGCCTGGGTAAAGATCGGCGCGGTCGGCACGATGCGGATGTTTTTGGCTTTCAGGATCGCATCTGTCGGCTGGATCGTGTCGGTCAGAACCAGAGATTTCATCACCGAATTCGTCACACGTTCAACCGCGGGTCCGCTCATGACGCCGTGAGTGATGTAGGAGTGGACCTCTTTCGCGCCGTTGTCCAGCAGCACCTGCGCCGCTTTGCACAGGGTGCCAGCAGTGTCGCACATGTCATCGACGATCAGGCAGATCTTGTCTTTGACATCGCCGATGACGGTCATCTCAGCCACTTCACCGGCCTTTTCGCGGCGTTTGTCGACGATCGACAGGGGGGCTTCGATCCGCTTGGCCAGTTCGCGTGCACGGGCCACGCCGCCGACGTCGGGTGAGACCACCATGATCTCATCCATATTGTCTTTGAACTGGTTTTTCACATCCAGGGCAAAGATCGGCGACGCATAAAGGTTGTCCACCGGGATGTCGAAAAAGCCCTGGATCTGGGCCGCGTGCAGGTCCATGGTCAGAACCCGCTCGATCCCTGCGCCGGTCAGCATGTTGGCGACCAGCTTGGCCGAGATCGGTGTGCGCGCTTTGGTGCGGCGGTCCTGACGGGCGTAGCCAAAGTAAGGGATCACGGCGGTGATGCGCTGCGCAGACGAGCGGCGTAACGCGTCGGCGATGATCAGCAGCTCCATCAAGTTGTCATTCGCCGGGTTTGAGGTCGGCTGGATGATGAACATATCCTCGCCACGGACGTTCTCGAATACCTCGACGAAAATCTCGCCGTCGTTGAAGCGCTCGACGCGGGCATCGACCAGGCCCTGATCAACGCCACGATACAGGCTCATGCGGCGTGAAATGGTTTCGGCAAGCGGAAGGTTAGCGTTCCCAGCAATCAGCTTGGGTTCGTGGAGTGTCGGCATCGGCTGGAGTCCCCGGGCAGCGTTGGCAATGTGACAGATTCGTGATGTTGACACCGCTTAGCATGGCCTTACCGTTCCGCAAAGACAACGCAGCGGAGAAAGTGCATATGACCCAGATTGACTACTATTTTGCGACAATTTCACCCTATACCTATCTGGCGGGCACACGGCTGGAGGAGATCGCAGCCAAGCATGGCGCGACGATCAATTACAAACCGCTGGACATCATGGCGCTGTTCGGGCGCACGGGCGGGACGCCACCAAAAGACCGGCATATTTCCCGTATTGAATACCGCGCACAGAATTTGGTGCGGGTCGCGAAAAAGTTAGGCGTACCGTTCAACCTGAAACCGGCGCATTGGCCGACCAATATGGCTCCGTCCTCTTACGCTGTGATTGCGGCGGCCAAAGATGGATCGGGGGATGTGGGTAAACTATGCCAATCCCTGCTGCGGGCCTGTTGGGCTGAAGAGAAAGACGTTGCGCAGGACGACGTGATCCGTGACTGTCTGACGCAAGCCGGGTTCGATGCCAATCTGGCCGATAGCGGTCTTTTGGTGGGGGCCGAGACCTACGCTGCCAATTTGGAAGAGGCTGTGGAGAGCGGCGCTTTCGGCGCTCCGTTCTACATCACGCCGGATGGTCAGCGGTTCTGGGGGCAGGACAGCCTTGACGACCTCGACCAACATTTGGCCGAGTTGAAAGGCTGAGCCTACAGATGGGATAGAAACTGGTCGATCTGTTCATGGCTGATCGACCAGTCGCAGACCAGACGGCAGGGCAGAGGCTCTGACTCATCTTCGCCTTCCAACTGCGCCCCCCACAGGTGATAGACCGCGCCCGCCGCATGAAGCTGGCGGTGTTTGGCGCGCGGGAAGGAGGCGAAGATCATGTTGGCCTGCGGCTCATGCAGGAAATCGGCTCCTTTCGCCCGAAGACCCTCAGCCAGACGAGCACAGTTTGCATTCGCCTGACGGGCAGATGTCAGCCAAAGATCATCGTCCAGATAGGCTGCCATCTGGGCAGACAGATACCGGTGCTTCGAGAACAAATGCGCCCCGCGTTTGCGGCGCAGCTCGAACTCCCAGGCTTTGGATTCGTCGAAGAAGATCACCGCCTCGACCCCCATCAACCCGTTCTTGGTGCCGCCAAAGCTGACCGCATCCACGCCAGCCTTCCATGTCATCTCGGCCGGTGAACATCCCAACGCGACCAGAGCGTTCGTGAACCGCGCCCCATCCAGATGCACCGGCAGGTCATACTCCTTCGCAACCGCACACAGCGCTTGCAATTCGTCCAGCGAATAAACCGACCCTCGCTCGGTCACTTGTGTGATGGACACCGGTCCTCGTTGCGGTCCATGCACACCACGTGTTTCTTCTACCGAAATCGTTCGGTGCAGGGCCTCGGGGGTCATCTTGTCGGAGCCGGGTACTAGGGTCAGCTTCGCTCCGCTATAGAATTCGGGCGCATTGCATTCATCCTCGTGGATATGCGCGACCGGAGAGCAGAAGATCGTCTCCCACGGGTTGGAGAGGGTGGCCAGCGCCAGTGAATTCGCTGCCGTTCCGGTCGCCACCAGATAGACCGCCGCGCCGGGGGCTTCGAAAATGCTGCGAAGGCGGTCTCGGACCTCATTCATCAGCGCGTCAGCCCCATAGGCCATCTGATAGCCCTGATTGGCCTCGGCCAGTTTTGCCAGTACCTGCGGATGGACAGGCCCGGAATTATCGGAAGCGAAATACATCAGGTCGGCTCCTCAATGATATAGTCTTCCCACTCTTCCATGGGGGTCTCGAACTCGGACACGGTACGCCCCTGAACCGAGACGCCGGCGGCATGAACGCTATCGGCTGTGCCAGACAGCAAGGGGTGCCAATCATAGAGAGGCTTACCCTCCCACAGTAGGCGATAGGCGCAGGTTTGGGGTAGCCAGTAGGCGTGCGAGTCGATGTTTTCTGGCGTCATGACGATGCATTCGGGCACGAACTGGTGCCGGATGTCATACTGGGTGCAACGGCAGCTTTCATCGTCCAAAAGACGGCAGGCAACACAGGTCAGCGCGACCTCGCCCGTGTCTTCGTCTTCCAGCTTGTTCAGGCAACATTTGCCGCACCCATCGCAGAGCGCCTCCCACTCGCGCTGGTTCATCCTGCGCAGTGGTTTGCGCTCCCAAAAACGCGGGGGCAGGTCCGCGCGGTTGATCGGATCCACGCTCATCGAGCCGCCAGAATCTCGCGCGACTTCGCGCAATCGGCATCCATCTGGGCGATCAGCCCGTCCAGACCATCGAACTTCATTTCAGGCCGCAGGAACTCGACCAATCCGACCGAGAGGGTTGCACCGTAAAGATCGCCGGAGAAATCAAACAGGAAGGTCTCTATATTGGGGACCTCACCATTGAACATGGGCCGCACGCCAATCGACGCCGCGCCTTGGTAGGAGCCCTTGTTGGGGCCGTCCAAAACATCAACCAGTACCGCATAAACACCGAATTTCGGCGGGTGCAGGCCCTCGATCGACATGTTTGCAGTGGGAAAGCCCAGCTCGCGCCCGCGCTGCTCGCCGCCGATGACCTCGCCTTCGATGCGGTGCCAATGGCCCAGCATCGTCGCCGCATCGCCAGGTCGGCCTTCGCTGAGCGCGGTGCGGATCGCGGTCGAAGAGACGACGTTCTCGGAACGCTCCATCAAGGGGGCGATGGTCACACCGAACCCCATTTGCTCGCCAAAGCGCACCATATCCTGCGCCGTTCCAACCCGCCCTTTGCCAAAGCAGAAATCGGCACCCACAACGATATGAGACAAGCCCAAACCGTCGCAGATCACATTGCGCGCGAATTCCTCGGGGGTCAGCCCGGCCAAAGCGGCATTGAAGGGCAGTTCATAGAGCTTTTGCACACCCAGCTTCTCAAGCCGGTGTGCCCGCGCGTTCCCGCGCATCAATCGAAACGGAGGCGTATCGGGCGCAAAATACTCACGCGGATGCGGTTCAAACGTCAGCACGCCCAGAGGTGCATTCGGAGCCGCATTGCGCGCCAGCTCGATAACCGACTGATGCCCCACATGGACGCCATCAAAGTTCCCGATCGCCACGCTGGCGCCGCGATCTTCTGGCTCGATATACTGGAAGTCCCGGATGATTTGCATGCGCTTTGGGTACTGTTCATCAACAGTATGTTCAAGCGTGACCTTCGAGAATTTCGGACAATTCGTCCCGCTTAGATGGTGAGTGGCAGAGCGTCATTCGGTTCAGCGATGACCGTTTCAGCGCGCTAGTCATCGCTGCAGGGATTAAAACCCTCTGCGACAGGGATGCGTGTCTACTCGTTCAGTCGAACTTACGCGATGGGGCAAGGACCATGGCTTCGCCGACCAGAACCTTCTTGCCATCGACCGCGCAGTGACAATCCAGCTTCACGCGGCGTTTGGCAAAATCAATGTCGATCACCTTGACCTCGGCATAGACCATGTCGCCAGGGCGCACGGGGGCCAGGAACTTCAGCGACTGACCCATGTAGACCGTCCCGTGACCGGGCAATTGCTCGCCAATCACGGCCGAGATCAACCCGGCCGTCAGCATTCCATGCGCAATGCGGCCTTCAAAGATCGTATCGCGGGCGTAGTCATCGTCCAGATGCACAGGGTTCCGGTCTGTCGAGACCTGGGCGAACATCTCGATATCTTCATCCGTCACCACTTTGCGCAGGTGGCGGGACATGCCCATCTCGATGTCTTCAATACAGATCGTTCCGCGTGGAAGATTGTCCAACATGGTGCCCTCACTTGAAATCTGCCGAGTAATAAAAGTCTACCACCGGACATTAGTTGGCAACTTTATTACTTCGCAACTGCAGAAAATCAAGTGAAAAATGACTAACGCAAACGCCCGATTGTATAGGTGGGATTGATCTTTTCCCTTTCTATGTAGTCGTTTAGGGATTCTGCGTGGGGGTGGTGCGACGTTTTCGTCTCGGCCGCGGCTAACCCGCCTGAAATAAAGAGCGTATCGATTCCCTCTCCCATGCCGCCAAGGATGTCGGTATGCGGGCCGTCACCGATAGCCAGAATGTCGCTGTCCGAGACGTCAACATCCATTTCCTGCACACGCCGACGCGCCAGATCGTAGATCGGAGGATGGGGTTTGCCGAAATACAGGCTCTCGCCACCCATCTCGGTGTAAAGCTTCGCCAAAGCGCCCGCGCACCATTCCCGTACTTCGCCTCGATCGACCACGATGTCAGGGTTCGCACATAGCAGCTTCATGCCTTTTTGCTTGGCATAGAGAAAGTCCGGACGATTGACGTCAGGGTCCGCCATCGTGTCGAACGGCCCGCAGCATACGATCCCCTCGGCCTGATCCAGAGGGACGCGCTCGATATGAACAGGATGGTCCAACAGCTTCAGAGGCTCAAAAAACCCCGCATCGCGGTCCCATTCGCCCATGAAGTAGACCTTCTCGCCGACCGTTCCGCGGAACATGGCTGAACGGGCTGAATCTCCGCTTGTGGCGATGGTGTCATAGGCGTCGGCGGGGACGTTGAACTGCGAAAGCTGCGCGGCGACGCCCGCGCGTGGCTTCGGAGAGTTTGTCACCAGAACAACGAAACCGCCTTTCGAGCGGTAGGTCTGCAGCGCGGCAACCGCTTCTGGATACGCAGTGATCCCATTGTGAACACAGCCCCAAAGATCGACAAAAAGTACTTTGTAACGGTCGGAGATCTCGTGGAGGGCGGAGATGATCTGGGTCATGGGATTCCCTTTGGCGTGGTCTGCGGACAGCCAAGCCTATGGCAGAGCTTGGCAGGTTTTGCCAGAGGGGGCGCTGCCCCCGCCGCGGCAAGCCGCGACTCCCCCGAGGTATTTTGAAACAGAAGAAGCAGGGGATCCGCACTTCATCTGGCTAAAAATATCCCGGAGCGCGAGGCAGAGCCTCGCACAAAGAAAAAGGCGCCCGCTTGGGGCGCCTTAGAGTAAGGTCTCAGACCTTGAGGTTCGGAATGATCTGCTTTTTCCGGCTCATGATGCCGGGCAGGACCACAGCGTCGCCGTCGACCGATGCACCGAAGCTTTTCTCGGCAACGGTTTTGACCAATTCATTTGGGACCAGCAGGGTGGCTTCTTCGTTCAGGATGTCGACGACGAACAGCAGCACCTGATCGACGCCGTCTTCTTTTGCTACGTTAACCATCGACGCGGCCAAGCTGCCCTTGCGGTCCAGAACAACGCCCGGAGCAGTGGTTTCCAGAACCGAGACACGGAACTTGGTGCCGTCAACTTCGTATTCCTTGCTATCCATGCGGATCAGTTCGGCATCCGAGAACGAGGACACATCCGATTTTGCCGCGAACATGTCCGCCGCATAGGCCGAGACATCCAGACCCAGTTCTGCGGCCAGTTTCTCGGCCACTTCGCGGTCATGCGCGGTGGTGGTGGGCGAGCGGAATTCCAGCGTATCGGACAGGATGCAGGTCAGCGCTGCGCCTTTGATGGCTTCAGGCATCTTGGCGGCGTCGTCACCCATCAGGTCGACCATGATGGTCGCAGTACAGGCCAGAGGGCGAACGGTGATATCGATAGGGCCTTTGGTTTCCAGACCTCCAACCAGTTTGTGGTGGTCGATGATGGCACGGATGTCGGCGCTGTTGACGCTGGCGGGCAGCTCGGCCGGGTTGTTGGTGTCGACGATAATAACCGGAGCGTCCGCTTCCACGTCTTCGATGATGCGCGGCTTGGGCAGGTCCCAGCGCTGCAGCATGAAAGCGGCTTCGGTGTTGGGCTCGCCCAGCAGCACGGGTTCAGCCTGCTCGCCTTTGACTTCGTTCAGGTACCACGACCACAGGATCGGAGAGCCGGTGGAATCGGTGTCGGGAGATTTGTGACCAAATACTAGGGTTGTCATGTCAGCGTCCTGCGGATTGGAAATTTGCGCGCCTTATAGGGCGCAAGTCATGGCTTGTCACCCGCTTGCTGGCCCATGCGACTGAAGGTCTGACATGCTGAGAATTCAGAACGGCGCCCTCGTCAGTGTGTAGCCTTCCTTTTCCAGAAGCGAGAGCAAACCGTATGTCTGGCTGAGATGCCCGGCACCAACAGCGATCACGGCCGTTTGGTCTTGAATACGCAGGATGTGGTCCATCCAACTGTTATTGCGATCTACCAGCAATTGTTGTTCGAACTGCGCCCATTCGGCGTCGTAATCCTTTTGCGACAGGCCGGAGGCTTCAAAACCCTGAATCCGGGCTAGTTGCAGGATCTGCGCGTGTTTCTCCTCGAGATACGCATTGGCCATCGTGGCGAGGTGGTTTGCATCGGCCTGCATTGCTCCGGACAGGCGGACCAGCGAGTCGACCTGTTGTTCCAGTGAAAGCGTGTCGAACATCGCCATCAGGTCTTCGATCCGCTCCAGCGAGTGTTGCGGAATCCCGTGCGCCTCGGCCACGTCCGTTAGGCGGGCATCCATTCCATGGTTCGCATCCGGGTTCTGCATCAGGCAGGGCGGGATGCCCAGCATCATGCTCAGAAACCAGGGCCGCATTTTGGCTGCCATCCAGCTGGGAATGCCGCGCTCGGCCAAAGAAGTCGAAAGGGCCGCCCAGTCCTCGGCGCTCATCAGGTCGATCAGGGTGGGACCCTCGGTGATCATCACGGGGCTCAGGTCATTGGCCAGGCCTTGCTCGAACGCTTCCATTTTGGCCTCGGTGACCTCGAAATAGATCGCGTCTGCATGGGCTACGATGGGTGTCAGCCGTTCGACGACCGGCCCCATCCGTGCATCGTTTGTGTGCAGTGTTCCGATCAGGTGCAGGGTCGTGTCGCCCTTGGTGGCGATCCAGTGATTGCCCGTGGGGTAAGGGACCGAGGCAAGGGATTGTTGCAGGGCGGCCTGATCCTCTTCCGACATCAAGGGCCGCAGGTCGTGACCTTCGCAGGCGGCATGTGCGGTCAGGGGCAGAAGCAATAGTCCAAAAAGGGCCATCAGGCGCATAGGCGGTCCTTCCTCGGTTGGTCAAACAGACGACATAAGATTTAGGCATCCAAATACAGCATATTCAAGGCGACCCATCTGGTATTTCGACACGAAACGCATAGCATTGGGCCATGGAGCGCGAGCAGGATCTTTATCCCCCCATCAAGGCATTGTTCGAGAGGCAGGGTTATACCGTGAAAGGTGAGGTTGGCGCAGCCGACATCATGGCGGTGCGCGACGGGTCTGAGCCGGTGATTGTCGAGTTGAAGCTGCGCTTTTCGCTGGCTTTGTTCCATCAGGCCGTCGCGCGACTCAGGATCACGGATCAGGTCTATCTAGGGGTGAGCAAGCCAATCGGACGCACCGCGCGTCGTGCGTTGCGGGACAATCTGGCGCTCTGCCGCAGGTTGGGCTTGGGCCTGATCACCGTGCGCGCGGACGGAGCGGTCGAGGTGCAATGCGATCCCGGCTCCTATGCGCCGCGCAAGAACAAGGCCAAAGCGGGTCGGATGCTGCGAGAGTTTGATCGGCTGCAAGGCGACCCGAACTCTGGCGGCGCGACGCGGCACGGCATTGTCACCGCCTATCGCCAGGATGCTTTGAAATGCGCGGCCCATCTTGCCGAACATGGCGCCTGCAAAGGGGCCGAGGTCGCGAAGTCGACAGGCGTAGCCGAGGCCACTCGGCTGATGCGCACCAATCACTACGGGTGGTTCGACAAGGTCGAAAAAGGTGTTTATGCCCTGACGGATGCGGGGCGGGAGGGCTTGAAGCACTGGGCCTATAGTTGGGACCAGCCTGATTGAGGGTCTTGGTCGAAAAAAATCCATCACAGCTTGTTGACTCGGGGAATTGCACCCCCTAGCTATGCGTCGTTATCACTCTCTACCCTTGAGTGCTAACGCCTCGCCAGTCGGCGGGGGGAGGATAGATAAACTTTGAGCCCAAGGAGCTGCAAAGATGGCATTGAAACCGCTTCATGACCGTGTGCTGGTTCGCCGTACAGAAAGCGAAGAGAAAACCGCAGGCGGCCTGATCATTCCTGACAGCGCAAAAGAAAAGCCCAGCGAAGGCGAAGTCGTCGCAACCGGCGAAGGCGCACGCAAGGACAGCGGCGAGCTGATCGCGATGGCGGTCAAAGCTGGCGACAAGATCCTGTTCGGCAAATGGTCGGGCACCGAGGTTCAGGTCGACGGCGAAGAGCTGCTGATGATGAAAGAAAGCGACATCATGGGGATCATCGAGTAAGCCGCCGCGCTTCACTCTGATCTTCATTTACAACTTATTTCTCAAGGAGAAACGACATGGCTGCAAAGGACGTCAAGTTCGACACCGATGCCCGTAACCGCATGCTGGCAGGTGTGAACATCCTGGCCGACGCTGTTAAAGTGACCCTGGGCCCCAAAGGCCGCAACGTGGTTCTGGACAAATCCTTCGGCGCACCGCGCATCACCAAAGACGGTGTATCGGTTGCCAAGGAAATCGAACTGGAAGACAAGTTCGAAAACATGGGCGCGCAGATGGTGAAAGAAGTCGCCAGCCGCACCAATGACGAAGCCGGTGACGGCACCACCACCGCAACCGTTCTGGCCCAAGCCATCGTTCGCGAAGGTCTGAAGCAGGTTGCTGCTGGCCTGAACCCGATGGACCTGAAGCGCGGCATCGACCTGGCGACTGCCAAAGTTGTTGCAGGCATCAAAGACGCGTCGCGTGAAGTCAAAGACTCGGCCGAAGTTGCTCAGGTTGGCACCATCTCGGCCAACGGCGAAGCTGAAATCGGCCAGCAGATCGCAGACGCGATGCAGAAGGTTGGCAATGAAGGCGTTATCACCGTCGAAGAAAACAAAGGTCTGGAAACCGAGACCGATGTTGTCGAAGGTATGCAGTTCGACCGTGGCTACCTGTCGCCTTACTTCGTCACCAATGCAGACAAGATGATCGCAGAACTCGACGACTGCATGATCCTGCTGCACGAAAAGAAACTGTCCTCGCTGCAGCCGATGGTTCCGCTGCTCGAGCAAGTCATCCAGTCGCAAAAGCCGCTGCTGATCATTGCCGAGGATGTTGAAGGTGAAGCGCTGGCAACTCTGGTTGTCAACAAACTGCGCGGCGGTCTGAAAATTGCTGCTGTCAAGGCACCGGGCTTCGGCGATCGCCGTAAAGCCATGCTGCAGGACATCGCAATCCTGACCGGCGGTCAGGTCATCTCGGAAGATCTGGGCATGAAGCTCGAGTCCGTCACAATGGATATGCTGGGCACCGCCAAGAAGATCGAGATCACCAAAGACGAAACAACCATCGTTGACGGTGCTGGCGAAAAAGCCGAGATCGA
Source organism: Ruegeria sp. AI3 (assembly GCF_056541245.1). Lineage (NCBI taxonomy): Bacteria > Pseudomonadati > Pseudomonadota > Alphaproteobacteria > Rhodobacterales > Roseobacteraceae > Ruegeria > Ruegeria sp. AI3. The sequence continues at coordinate 78,526 of NZ_JBQFYA010000012.1, read as the reverse complement.
AGCACGTGTTGCTCAGATCCGCACTCAGATCGAAGAAACCTCGTCGGACTACGACCGTGAGAAGCTGCAAGAGCGCGTTGCCAAACTGGCAGGCGGTGTTGCTGTTATCCGCGTCGGCGGCATGACCGAAGTTGAAGTGAAAGAGCGTAAGGACCGTGTGGACGATGCTCTGAACGCGACCCGCGCTGCTGTGCAGGAAGGCGTTGTCGTCGGCGGTGGTGTTGCTCTGGTTCAGGCCGGCAAAGCACTGGAAACTCTGGAAGGTGCAAACGCTGACCAGAACGCCGGTATCAACATCGTTCGCAAAGCGATCGAAGCGCCGCTGCGCCAGATCGCCGAGAACGCAGGTGTTGACGGTGCGGTCGTTGCGGGCAAAGTCCGTGAATCCGGCGATGTATCGTTCGGCTTCAACGCGCAGACCGAAGAATATGGCGACATGTTCTCGTTCGGCGTGATTGACCCTGCCAAAGTTGTCCGTACCGCTCTGGAAGATGCGGCGTCGGTTGCTGGTCTGCTGGTCACCACCGAAGCAATGGTTGCTGACAAGCCCGCCAAAGAAGGCGCGGCACCTGCTGGCGGCATGCCCGACATGGGCGGCATGGGCGGCATGATGTAAGCTGCTTAGGCCATAGTGCTTACGAGCGGGGTCGCCTTTTGGCGGCCCCGTTTGCGTTTGGAATGCCCGCTGCGCGGTCATGCCTCCGGCGGAGGTATTGTTGAACAGAAGAAGGGTGAGCTTTGCACTTAGCTGGAAAGTGAGTGTGCAAAGCGTGGCCAACGCGCTATGCGGGATTCATGAGACTTTTTCTTCTGACCTCACTGACCATGTGCGCCTTTGCGGCCAATTCGATTCTGAACCGGCTGGCGATTGAGAGCGAGGCGAGTGATCCTGCGGGGTTCGCCGTCGTCCGTGTTCTTGCGGGGGCGGTGGTTCTGGCCGTGTTGGTTCTTTTGAAAGGCGCGGTTCTGCCCCTTCGCTCACCACGTCGGATCATTGGGGCGGGTTCACTGTCTCTCTATATGATTGGCTTTTCTGTGGCTTACCTGACGTTGGACGCTGGGTTAGGGGCGTTGATTCTGTTTGGTGTCGTTCAGATCACCATGTTCGCAGTCGGGGCTATGACCGGAGCGACCCCGACGGTGCGCCAATTGGCAGGCGCAGCGGTTGCGCTGGGAGGGTTGGCCTATGTGCTTTGGCCATCGGGGACCGTTCAGGTGGACGCCTTGGGGGCTGCTCTGATGGTCGCGGCGGGGATTGGCTGGGCCGCTTATTCATTGGCCGGGCGGTCTGAGCCGAACGCCTTGGAGGGCACCGCGGCCAATTTTGTTGTCGCATTGCCCGTCACGGCTATGGCCTTGCTGGTGACAGGTGGTACTTGGCAGATGACCGGATTTGGCTATTTTCTGGCGGCTCTGTCCGGGGGCGTGACCTCGGGCCTTGGCTACGCGCTTTGGTATCGCGTGTTGCCGCAGCTTGCCCCTTCGGTCGCGGCAGTCGTACAGTTGAGCGTCCCTGTCATCGCAATCGTGGCGGGTATTTTGCTATTGGGTGAGGTGGCAAGCATGCGCTTGATCATCGGCGCGGCACTGGTTTTGGGCGGGATCGCGCTGGCAGTACAGCGTAGAACCTGAGGTCACATCTTTCCCCGAACCAAAATAGGCCTTATCTGGCGGGTATGAGAGTTCTGCTTGCCATATTTATTCTCCTTCTCCCGGCTGCGGCCCAGGCGAAATGCGTGATCCTGCTGCACGGGCTGGCTCGGACCGAGGCGTCCTTTTCGGTGATGGAGCAATTGTTCGAGGTGCATGGCTACACGGTCATTCGCCCAGGTTATCCGTCGACCGATTTGGGCATTCCGGAACTGGCCGAGCAAACTCTGCCCGATGCGTTCGCCGAATGCGGGGACGACACCGCAAATGTCGTGGCGCATTCCATGGGGGGCATCCTGTTGCGCTATTGGCTGCAGGATCACGAACCAGAGAATTTGGGTCGCGTTGTCATGCTTGGGCCGCCTAATCAGGGCAGCCAGTTGGTAGATGAATTGGGTGCATGGGAGGTGTTCGGCTACCTCAACGGTCCGGCAGGATTGCAGTTGGGCACAGGCCCCGAGGGGATCCCGCGCCAATTGCCTCCGGTAGAGTTCGAGCTTGGGGTGATCGCGGGTGAAAACTCTCTGAACCCGGTCTTTTCGTCGATGATTGATGGGCCAGACGATGGCAAAGTGTCGATCCTGACGACCCGGGTCGAAGGTATGGCGGATCACATCGTTCTGCCTGTGACGCATACTTTCATGATGAACAATCCCCGCGTGATGGCCCAGGCACTGCACTTTATCGAATTCGGAAAGTTCGACCCGCAAATCACTTGGCTTGACGGGGTGATGGACGCAATTGACGAGATCTGTATCGGGCAGGATTGCTCGGAGCCGGACTCGGAGCGCACGGAATGACCGCATTGGAACTGACGTTGACCGGAGCAGAGGTTCTGCTGCCGGAGGCCGGGTTGTCGCGTGCCGATTTGTCAATTGCCGAAGGGGAGGTGCAGGGCGACCGGACGGGCCGGCAGGTTGATCTGTCTGGCTATTTGGTTCTACCCGGCATCATCGACCTGCATGGGGACGGGTTTGAACGTCACATCGCCCCACGCCGCGGTGCCATGAAGCAGATGAACGAAGGCATCCTGTCGGTCGAGGCCGAGCTTGCAGCCAACGGGATCACCACCGGCGTTCTGGCCCAGTTTTACAGCTGGGAGGGCGGGGTCCGCGGGCCAGACTTCGCCTCGCAGGTGTTCAAGGCGATTACCGAGGTCAAGGACCGCACCGTCACGGATCTGATCCCGCAATTGCGGTTCGAGACGCATATGCTGGACGATTATGACGGGCTGGCCGAAAAGATCGCGGATTGGCAAGTACCTTATGTCGTCTTCAATGACCACTTGCCGCATGACCGCCTGGCCGAAGGGCGTAAACCTCCGCGTCTGACGGGGCAGGCCCTGAAAGCGGGGCGTAACCCCGATGCGCATTTTGAGATGCTGCTATCCATGCATGCCCGCAGCGATGAAGTCCCTGACGCACTTGACTTGCTTTGCGCTCAGTTGACCCAAAGCGGCGTGCGCTTGGGCAGCCATGATGATGCCACGCCTGAGACCCGTGCAGGATGGCTTAAACGTGGTGTTTCGATCGCTGAATTCCCCGAAACCCTCGCCGCAGCAGAAGCCGCTCACGCGGCCGGAGATCACATCATCCTTGGTTCACCGAACGTGGTGCGCGGAGGCTCCCATAAGGGCAACGCCAGCGCGCTGGACCTGATCGCGATGGGGTTGTGTGATGCTCTGGCCTCGGACTACCATTACCCCAGCCCGCGCCGCGCCGCGTTGATGTTGGCAAAAAGCGGGTTGCTGGATTTTGCGGCGGCCTGGGCGCTGGTCTCGTCCGGCCCCGCGCGGGTTCTCGACCTGAAAGATCGCGGCACGCTGCTGCCGGGTCAACGCGCCGATATCGTCATCCTGGACGCAAAAACCCACCGCGTCGCCGCCACCTTTGCGGGCGGGCGTGTCAGCCATATGTCCGGCGATATCGCGGCCAGATTTTTCGCCTGACCGCCCCATCTTCTTCTGTTCAAAAATACCTCCGCCGGAGGCATCGCGCAGACTGCGCGATCTCCCTCAGCGCGCGATGCGGTTGAAGTGACCCATCTTCCGGCCCGGCTTGACCTCGGCCTTGCCATACAGGTGTAGGGCAACGTCCCGCTCCTGCGCCAGTTCCGGCACGCGGTCCATATCGTCGCCAATCAGGTTCTCCATCACCACGTCCGAATGCCGCTGCCCGTCTCCCAAAGGCCATCCGACCACGGCGCGAATATGCTGCTCGAACTGGTCGACGGCGCAGCCATTCTGCGTCCAGTGGCCCGAGTTATGCACCCGAGGCGCGATTTCGTTAACGATCAGGCCCGAAGGTGTGACGAACAGCTCAACCCCCATCACGCCCACATAGTCCAGAGCATTCAGGATATTGGCCGCGAGCAGAACGGCATCCGTCCGCTGCGCCGGGCGCAAGCTGGCAGGGACCGTTGTGGTGTGCAGGATGCCGTTGCGGTGGACATTCTCACCGGGGTCAAAGCAAGCGACCTGACCATCAAGCCCGCGGGCCGCGATGATCGAGACTTCGTGTGAGAAGTCCACAAACCCCTCAAGGATCGCAGGCGCGCGCGCCATATCGGCCAGAGCAGCCTCGGCATCCTCAGGCGCGCGCAGGCGGGCCTGACCTTTGCCGTCATAGCCGAACCTGCGCGTTTTCAGGATCGCGGGTGTCCCGATGTCCTCAATGGCCGTATTCAGGCTTGCCAGATCGGTGACGTCTGCAAAAGGCGCGGTGTTGAGGCCCAGACCTTGCAGGAAATTCTTCTCGGTCAACCGGTCCTGACTGACCCGCAGCGCCTCGCGTCCCGGACGGATCGGGCGGTGGGCTTCTAGCAGGTCCAGCGCCTCGGTCGGGATGTTCTCGAACTCGTAGGTGATGACATCGACCGAGTCGGCGAAGGCGCGCAGCGCGTCGGCGTCGTCATAGGGCGCGGTTGTCACGCGGTCGGCGACTTGAGCGGCGGGAGGGTTGGCGCCCGGCTCATAGATATGCGTCACAAACCCCAAGCGGGAGGCAGCGACCGACAGCATCCGGCCCAATTGGCCTCCGCCCAGAATACCGATCCGGGCGCCGGGTTTCAGAGCGTCACTCATCAACTGGCTCCTCCGGGATCGAGGCGGACAGAGCCTCACGCCACGTGTCCAGCCGTTCAGCCAGTGCGCTGTCTTGTAAGGCCAGAATACCGGCCGCCATCAGACCCGCATTGGCCCCACCGGCCGAGCCGATTGCCATGGTCGCCACAGGAAATCCTTTCGGCATCTGAACGATCGAGTACAGGGAGTCGACACCCGACAAAGCCCGCGTCTGAACCGGAACACCAACAACGGGCACGCGAGTTTTCGACGCCATCATGCCGGGCAAATGCGCAGCTCCGCCAGCGCCTGCGATGATCACATGCAAACCGCGCGACGCGGCGGTCTTGCCGTAATCCCATAGACGGTCAGGGGTGCGGTGGGCCGAAACGATGCGTTTTTCATACGCGATGCCCAATTCATCCAAGATATTGGCGGCTTCTTTCATCGTGGGCCAATCCGATTGGCTGCCCATGATGATCCCCACTTTCACATCGCTCATCCGCTTGCGTCCCTGCCGTTCGAAAGAGCGCGCACTATAGCCAAATCCGCATGCGTGGCAATGCGTCAGGCGATGATGTCGGGGGTCAGGCGATCCTCGATCAGGCGGATGATGTCTTTCAGCCGCAGTTTCTGCTTTTTCAAGCGTTTGATCGTCAATTGATCGGATGTGCCGGTGGCCTGCAACGCCTCAATTGCCTCATCAAGATCACGGTGCTGACGGCGAAAAACCTCCAGCTCAACCCGCAGAACTTCGTCGGTTTTCATGGAAAGGTCAGTGGGCGCGTTCATTGGCGACTCGGGCTTGTTGTGGTGCGTCCCCAACAAGATAGTGTGCAAGACGTTATCGCGCCAGACCTTGTGGACTTCCCGGTTTCTTCCCATATTCTATCTTGTGCGGTTGCCGAAATGGGGCCGCCCAAAACGTCGCTTTGACATAAAAGGACGAGAACACGTGTCAAAACTTACCTTGGGCTCATACCCGCATCTGTTGGGGTTCGAGCAATTGGAACGCCTTCTGGAACGGTCTGCAAAGGCTGGCAATGAAGGATATCCGCCCTACAACATCGAACAGACCTCGGACTATTCCTACCGCATCACTCTGGCGGTGGCCGGGTTCGCGGAAGAGGATCTGTCGATCACCATCGAGGACCGCCAACTGGTGATCCGGGGCCGTCAACGCGACGACAGCGAGGGGCGCATCTTTCTGCATCGCGGCATCGCGGCGCGTCAATTCCAGCGCATGTTCGTGCTGGCCGACGGTGTCGAGGTGGGCGAGGCGATTATGGAGAACGGTCTGCTGCATGTGGATCTGACCCGCGCCGTGCCGGAAACCGTGGTGCAGACAATCAACATACGGAAGGGGTAAGAGCAATGAACACACCGATTGAAATCAACACCGAAGGCGATCGTATCGTCTATGTCAAAACGGTTGAGGTTGCCGATCTGCCCAGCGATCTGCGCGATCAGGCGGGTGATCTGGATCAGCTTTACGCCGTTCATGACTCAGACGGGCAGCAACTGGCGCTTGTCGCCGACCGCAAGCTGGCCTTTGTGCTGGCCCGCGAGCATGACCTCTCGCCGGTGGCCGTTCACTGAACGGCCCCAGCCACACGCGTTTGCGCGTGACATTCCGCCCGACACCAGCGAAACATGCACAAGCTCCGGATCGCATCCGGGATGACATGTTCATGTAAGGAAACGGTGGATGAGCTGGTTCGATTTTGACTGGGTGGATGCCTTTACTGACAAAGCCTTTGGTGGAAATGGCTGCGCCGTAGTCCATGGCGCGGCCCACCTGTCGGATGAGGTCTGCATGGCCTATGTGCGCGAAACCTCTCTGGTCGAGTGTACTTTTGCAGGCCAGTCGGATGTTGCCGATATCCGGGTGCGGTATTTTCTGGCCAGCCGTGAAATCCCCTTTGCCGGTCATCCGACCATCGCAACGGTCGCGGCACTTCGGTCGCGCGGTCTGGTTGAAGGCGACTCTCTGACATTGGAAACCGGGGCGGGGCTTGTTGCCATTCGTCTGAACGGTGATGAGATCGAGATGACGCAGGTTGCGCCGGAATTCGGAGCCTATGTGCCTGCTGATCTAGTCGCCAGTGCGATATCGTTGCCCGAGGACGCGATTGTTTCTCCGCCGCGATTTGTCTCTACCGGGTTGCCGTTCTGTATCACCGTGCTGCGGGATCACGACGCCTTGCGCGCAGCGCGGCTGGTCGAAGGTCCTTTGCGCGAGGTGGCAGCATTAGCGGGATTTTCTGGTTCCGATATGGCAGAGCCGTTTTTGGTCACCTTGCAGGGAGCGACGACACAAGGGGATACGTTCTCACGCCTGCTGCTGGCACCGCCCAGCCCACCCGAGGACCCTTTCACAGGTTCTGCGACGGGCGCGATGGCGGCCTATCTTTGGAAATACGGGCTTATGGAGAAAGACCAATTCATCGCTGAACAGGGTCACGACATGGGGCGTCCGGGGCAAGCAACGGTGACGCGCGTCGGCCCAAGCGATGCCATGACCGGGATCAAGGTGGCGGGGCAAGGCTATGTTCTGATGCGCGGACAGGTCGACTTGCCTGAGACGGATCAATGACCCAAGCGATTGCTGTTTTACCCTACGGCCACCGTCTGGGCCCGAAACTGGCCGAGGTGCCTTTGTCCGAGCTGATCTGGCACGAGGGCTGCCCGGATCGTTTGCTGGGCAAAACAGTTGGCGACCTCGCGCCGACGGATCATCTGATCATATATCCCAATTCGACGGTTCACTGGCGGTTGCGGCGGGGCACAAAGGCGCGGATTTCGCTGATGATGGGTGAGCCTTCGGCCATCCACGCCAAACATGACCGACAGTTGCGCCTGACATGGCGGCGGTTCTTTCGGGTGTTCACGTTTCACGATGTTCTGCTGGAAAACCTGCCCAATGCTGTGTTTCTGCCCTATGGCGTGACCATGGTGCCAGATTGGCAGGAGCTACAGGCTGAGAAAGTAAAATCCTGTTCGCTGATTGCCTCGGCCAAGCGGGACCTCGTAGGCCACCAGCTGCGGCATGACGTGATAGATTGGATCCGCGAAACCGGGGCAGATGTGGATATCATGGGGCGCGGATACACGCCTTTCGACCAGAAGTCGGATGGTCTGGCCCCTTACCGCTATTCGGTCGTGATCGAGAACGTGCGAGAGCGGAACTACTTTTCAGAGAAACTGATCGACTCGATCCTGTGCGCGACAGTTCCGATCTATTGGGGCTGCCCAAATATCGAGGATTTCATGGACACTTCGGGGATGATCCTCTGCGAGACACAGGCAGATATACAGGAAGCGATTCAATCTGCATCCGAAGAAGACTATGCCCGGCGTCTGCCCCATCTGAAGGCGATTCAGGGCACAGCTGCAGATTACGGTCAGTTCGAAGAACGCGCCGTGCGGGCTTTGCGGCATGAGCTATCGGGCGCGTCCGGTTAAAACCCCATCCAAGCCATCTGTGCGATCGGGTTGTCTTGTGGGTCAATCCCGTGACGCGCGCATAGCGTGCTGAGAAACGATCCCCGCACCGGCAGGCCCGCAGTCTGTTGGGCCATAAATTTCTTCTGATGCCCAAATACATGCACGGAATTCACCCCGTCCCGTTCTATTGCATTTAGCGGAATCCTTGGGTCGTGCAGCTTCCAAAACGCCTCGTTTGCTAGGGGGTAGAACGTATCAGCAGGCATAGCGTGGATGTCCTCTCCGGTCTCACACAGAAAATGCCCCAGCGCCTTGGGGCCGGAGCATCCCCATGGCAGCGCCTCGATCCCCCAGGACTCACCCGCCGCGATACGCTTCTCGTTGTGCCTGCGCAGCTTGGCCCCGCGCCATGGTTGGGTCGGGTTGGCCGAGGTGACAAATGCCAGCATCTGCGCAAGCGTTTGGGATTCTCGGGGCAGGCGGAGCACCCCATTGGGAAATTTGCCGGATTGAGAAGGGGCAAAGACATACGGGGACGCAAAATCAAAGGGCTTCAGACAGAGCGCATCCAGATCAACCCAGATGAAATCTGTACGTTCCAATAGTCTCAGCCTGAAGATGTCGGAAAAAACCGCGACGCCCAGCCGGTCTTCGGGCCGTAACGCGAAAGGGGCGGGCCACAGTATCTCGGACGCGTGCCGCAGGTCGACGCCATTTGGGATATTCGCGATGTCATGAGCCGCATAGAGGGTGAAGGAATGGCCGTGGTCTAGGTACGATTGCATGCATAACGCCTCAAGCCAGCTGAGATCGGAACCAAACCAGAAGCTGGCGATGTGAGGAAGAGAGCGCATCTTGTATTGACTGTAGCGAACTTGACTGGGCCGACTGCATCAATGCCACGCATCTTTGTCAATCTCGGTCGTTGTTTTGCACGAAAAACGGCCCCCGGTGACCGGAGGCCGTTTCCAATCTGGTTTAGCTCAACCGCCTAGTTCGCAGCGATCAGGCCCATGCTCTCGAGCTTCAGCAGAACCTGATGCGCGCAGTTGTCGACCTCGACATTCTCGGTCTCGACGCTCAGTTCAGGATTCTGGGGCACGTCGTAAGGGTCCGAGATGCCGGTGAACTCTTTGATCTTGCCTTCACGGGCCAGCTTATAGAGGCCCTTGCGGTCGCGGCGTTCGCATTCCTCGATGCTGGTGGCCACGTGAACCTCGCAGAAGGCACCGAACTGTTCGATCTCTTCGCGCACGGCCCGACGGGTGGCGGCATAGGGCGCAATCGGCGCACAGATGGCGATACCGCCGTTCTTGGTGATCTCGGAGGCCACGTAACCAATGCGGCGGATGTTCAGATCGCGGTGTTCCTTCGAGAACCCCAACTCGGACGACAGGTTCTTACGCACAATGTCGCCATCCAGCAGCGTCACGGGGCGGCCGCCCATCTCCATCAGCTTGACCATAAGCGCGTTGGCGATGGTGGATTTTCCCGAACCCGAAAAGCCGGTGAAGAACACGGTAAAGCCCTGCTGGCTGCGCGGCGGTTTGGTTTTGCGCAGCTCGGCCACGACCTCGGGGAAGCTGAACCATTCAGGGATTTCCAGACCTTCGGCCAGACGGCGGCGCAGTTCGGTGCCCGAGATGTTCAGAATCGTTACATTGTCTTTGTCGAGGATCTCGTCATTCGGCTCGTACTGGGCGCGTTCCTGCACATAGACCATGTGCTTGAAGTCGACCATCTCAACGCCGATTTCATCTTGGTATTTGCGGAACAGATCCTGCGCGTCATAGGGGCCGTAGAAATCTTCACCTTGGCTGTTCTTGCCGGGGCCAGCATGGTCGCGGCCAACGATGAAATGAGTGCAGCCGTGGTTGGCGCGGATCAGACCATGCCAAACGGCCTCACGCGGGCCTGCCATGCGCATCGCCAGGTTAATCAGCGACATCGAGGTGGTTGAGGCCGGGTACTTGTCCAGAACCGCCTCATAGCAGCGCACGCGGGTAAAGTGGTCCACGTCGCCCGGTTTGGTCATGCCGACAACCGGGTGGATCAGCAGGTTGGCCTGCGCCTCTTTCGCGGCGCGGAAGGTCAGTTCCTGGTGGGCGCGGTGCAGTGGGTTGCGGGTTTGGAACGCAACAATGCGGCGCCAGCCCAGTTTGCGGAAGTAGGCGCGCAGCTCGTTCGGAGTATCCCTGCGGCCACGGAAATCATAGTGAACGGGCTGCTGAATGCCGACAACGGGACCGCCCAGATAGACCTTGCCTGCCACGTTATGCAGGTAGTTGACGGCCGGGTGCTCATCGTCATCCGCGCCAAAGACCTTCTCGGCTTCGCGCGATTTGTCGGGGGTCCAGCGGTCGGTCACAGTCATGGTGCCGAGGATCACGCCCTCTTGGTCTCGTAGGGCAATGTCTTGGCCCAGTTCGATGCTTTCGGCGAATTCTTCGCTGACATCCAGCGTGATCGGCATCGGCCACAGCGTGCCGTCAGCCAGACGCATGTTCTCGACCACACTGTCATAGTCGGCTTCGCTCAGAAACCCTTTCAGCGGATTGAAGCCGCCATTCATCAGCAGTTCCAGATCGCAGATCTGGCGCGGAGACAGGTCATGGCTGGTCAGATCCGCAGCCTCAACCTTCAGCTTCTGGGCCGAGTCATAAGATACGTAGAGTTCGGGAATGGGGGCGAGGTTGCTTAACATTGTCATCGGAATTCTCTTGTCGATGTGATGATGCGCCAGTGTGATCTTGGCATTTGAAACGGCATGTGCCCCGCCACTGAGTCAGAGTCCACAGGGTCAGATAAAACTAAGGAGGATATGAGCGGTTTTTCTTGTGATTGGAAGAATTTTCCAATTGGGTGGGAAACCGGCGATCAAAGTTCCGGTAATCTAGCGCAAATGTGCCACAGTAAGTATGCGTGTTCCTGTTGTCTTAGGCCTTTTCAAATTCCGAGGCGCGGGGCACCGGCAGGGCTGGAACGGGCTTGGATACGCCGCGCAGCTCGAAGTTTTGGATGCGGTCGCGCGAGATATCCATCTCGGCGGCCTGTAGCAGCTCGGCCGAAACCAGAAGCTCAACCCCCAGCGGTTTTGTTTCGGCCTCAAGGCGGCTGGCGACATTCACCGCGTCGCCGATGATGGTTTGCGCGGCATGTCCGGCCGCGCCAATTTCCCCAAGCACCAGATCGCCCAGATGCAGCCCCATGCCGATACGGATATGCGGGCTGTCTTCGGATGAGAGCTGTCGGTTGAACTGTTCCAGCGCATGGCTGATCTCAATTGCCGCTTGCAGACCGGATCGGGCGGATTGCTGGGGGTCGGGTTTGTCAAAAACCGCCAGCAACCCATCCCCCATATATTTGTCGACGACCCCGCCCTGGGAGGTGATCGAAGGCACAATCGCGTCAAAGAACCGGTTTAACAGGAAGACGATGTCATAAGGCAATTGCCCAGCGGTACGGGCGGTAAAGCCGCGCATGTCCAGAAAGAGAACGGCCAGCTGACGTTCCTGCCCCTGACTGGCATGAGCCCGGTCGTGCTTGCCGTCGGGACGGAAAACACGAAAGACCTTTACCGGCTCGGTCGGGCGCATCTGACAGGCCAGGCGCGTCTGGGCCGAGGCCCCAACAGCGGCCAGACTGCGGGCTTCGATCTCGCTGGGCGGGGACAGGTGATCTCCGCCATCTTCGACGATCACGCGGCAGGTGGTGCAGCGGCCCTTGCCGCCACATAGGGCGGCATGCGGAATTCCGTTGGCCTGAGACATCTCAAGCAGCGTCATGCCTTTCTCGGCAAAAACCTCGGGCCCTCGGGCATAGGTGACCTGCACGGAATGCCGACGTCTCCACAGCTTGCGGCCAAGATAGAAGGCCGCCGTGGCACCAAGCGCGGCCCAAAAACCCGTCATGGCGTTGTCTTCGACGCGGAACATGGCCTCAAAGGCCTCGGCCGAGGGCCAGTTATAGTGTTCGATATACTGTGCGCGCAGGAAGTCATCGGCAAAATCGGCCCAAATCCGGCGCCCCTCGGTCAGCACACCAGCCAGGGCGAAACAGGGGACAAAGACCGCAATACCGATCAGGTAGGGCAGGGTCTTGCCCCACCACCGGGTCAGCCGCAGCCACATGTGCAACCCGATGCAGCCATGTACCCACACGATCAGCAACAGAAGGCTTTGCATCCAAATCGCAGAGCTTGGCCACATCAGGATGATGATATAGCCCATTTCGTCATTCACATCGTAGATCTCATGCGCGTATCGCGTGTGAATGATGTGGACAATCAGCTGGATCGGGATCAGCAGCCCCAGCACGACCTGCAGGGCCGAGCTGAACGGCATGCGCAAAGTCCGTCGTTGTATGATCGACGTTAGCGCAAGGCCCGAATGCACGATCAGCGCAAGGTAGAGAAGCGCGCTCATGGCGTCGTGGCGCGTGACGGCCTTTCGACCATCTTGCATGCCATGCAGATAGTCGGTGTGAAACAGGCCCAGGCCGATGTTCAGAAAATGGAAGAAGGCAAAGACAAAAAGGACCAGCCCGCTGCCGATCCTAAGGCGGGTTGACCACCCGCCACGCCAAAGAGCGTTGTCCGTTGTGACCACGCGCGACCCTCATGTTTTGCCCCAGTGTGAGGCCGCGCGGGGACAGGGTCAAGCCGGTCTGGCCTGACCCTGTGGCCCCTCAGTCTTGTTCGGCCAGGAAGCGTTCGGCATCCAAGGCGGCCATGCAGCCCATGCCTGCGCTGGTGACGGCCTGACGGTAGATGTGATCTGTCAGGTCTCCGGCTGCGAAAACGCCCGGAACCGAGGTCTCGGTTGATCCCGGCTTGGTTACGACATAGCCGCCCATATGGGTTTCCAGCGTGTCCTTGACCAACTCGTTGGCCGGGGCATGGCCGATGGCGACAAAAACGCCCTTGCACGGGATTTCTGAGATTTCACCCGTTTTCACGTTCTTGACGCGCACGCCTTCGACGCCCAAGGGCGCGTCGGTCCCGATGACTTCGTCCAGTTCATGGAACCAGAGAGGTTCGATCTTTTCATTCTTCATCAGGCGATCCTGCAGGATCTTTTCGGCCCGCAACTCGTCGCGGCGGTGGATCAAGGTCACCTTGCTGGCGAAATTGGTGAGGAATAGCGCTTCTTCCACGGCGGTGTTGCCGCCACCGATCACAACGATCTCCTGCCCGCGATAAAAGAACCCGTCGCAGGTCGCGCAGGCCGAGACGCCGAAGCCTTTGAATTTCTCTTCGGACGGCAGGCCAAGCCATTTGGCCCGTGCGCCGGTCGCCAGAATGACCGCGTCAGCAGTGTAAACCGTGCCGCTGTCGCCTTTTGCGGTGAACGGACGTGTTGAGACATCCAGATCACTGATGATGTCGCCGATGACCTCACAGCCCATCGCCTTGGCGTGGTCCTGCATGCGGACCATCAGATCGGGGCCTTGTACCTCGGTGTCGCCGGGCCAGTTTTCGACCTCGGTGGTGGTTGTCAGCTGGCCGCCGGGCTCGATCCCTTGCACCAGAATGGGTTCCAGCATCGCGCGGCTTGCATAAACCCCGGCTGTATAGCCTGCGGGCCCCGACCCGATGATCAGAACCTTGGTGTGTCGTGTTTCGGCCATGGTACCCCCGCTCGAACTGCCTGAATTGGGCCTTTTGCCCGTCGCAAGGATATAGCGATGGCCGGGCAGGGCTTAAAGCCCCTTCATGAAGGGAAGCTGATATGCCTTATTGGAATGACTCTGCGCAAATGAGCGATTTGAAAACAAAGAAAATTGCGCAGCTACGAAACATTATTGCGCGTGGGCTGGGTGCTGATATAAGAACCGAAAAATCAGGAGCGTTTTATGGTCACGACCCGGCTGGATGAAATTGATCGCAAGATTCTGGCGGAATTGCAGGCGGACGGTCGCATGACCAATGTGGAGCTGGCCAAAAGGGTCGGTATCTCGGCCCCTCCGTGCCTGCGCCGCGTCCGTACATTGGAGGAATCGGGTTATATCACCGGCTACCACGCCGAAGTGAACGCTCGCGAGCTTGGTTTCGAGGTTCAGGTCTTTGCGATGGTTGGATTGGATAGCCAAGCTGAATCGGAACTCAGCGCGTTCGAGGCGCAGTGCGGGCTATGGCCGCTGGTCCGTGAGTGTCACATGCTGAACGGCGAGGTCGACTTCATCCTGAAATGCGTCGCGCCCGACCTCAGCAGTTTTCAGCAGTTCCTGACCGGAGAACTACTGACCACGCCAAACGTGGCCAGCGTCAAGACATCGCTTGTTATCCGCGGCGCAAAAGACGACCCAGGCGTCCCGTTCGATGTGCTGGAAGACCGAATGAACCGCTCGGCCTAAACCACATCCGTCGTGTTTCTGTTGGGCAAGGTGGCAGCATAGCCACCACCGCCAGGGTCAAAGCCCATCCTATCAAAATCTGCATAAAGCCCCCACTCTGCAGTACTCGTTAACACGTCACGCCGATATCGCGTCGATCTCTCCGTCTCCGGCGCGTGGCATAAGCAACGGGCCGAAATCGTTCAACGATTCGATATGCGCGAACAGGTTCAGATAGATCGACCGTAACGAATGGCTGATCATGCGAACCGCATTAGCACCTGGATGATAGGTTTCAAAGGGCAGGCCGTCTACACGTATGACAGAGTGTTTTTTCAGGCATATGTGAAACAATTCCACCGGAGTGGGCGGCATTGTTTCCACAACGCCCATTCCGTCCTGAAATTCGGCGACAGGCGTCAGAATCGGTGACCCCCCGTGCAGGCGTCGCAAATGGGCGGGCGTGCCAAGCAGGCGCGCGGCAGGCCCGGCTATCACACCGGACATTGGCTTCTGCATGCCAAATGTATCGGCCATGATGCGGGTCAGCGGGCGGGTGCGCCCGCGGGAGTCCTCGCGGCCCGGTATCAGCGTCACCGAGCCCTTCCACAAAACGGTCTCAGAGGTCCCGTCCTGCGTAAGTACCGTGTCGCCGGGCAGCAGATCCTCGATTGCCATTGGCCCCTGTTCGGTTTCCACAAGCGACCCCCGTGAGAAGGCGCAAAAGGCGTCCTCGAACATCGGCAGGGCCGGTGCGATATGCCGGGTTTGCGCGATGTCTCCGTTTTTGAGCAAAGCGCTCACTTCGTAACGGCGCAGCTGGGCTTTCTGTTTTGTAGTCGGCCGCGGAGTGTCGCGGAGCAAAGCCGAGGTTTCGACAGCATTTCTGGCAGCAATGGCCAGTGATTTTGGAATAGTCATAAATATTCCGTTCCTTTTAGAACCGGATCAGACGGGGCATACCCCCATGCAGGCCCATCTGTCGGTTCGGTTCTTTGTCTTGAAATAAATGGGTAACCCCTGGGCACCGGCGATGGCCGTAGCGCACAGCGAAGCAATTTCGCATTCCATTGGTCAATCCATTGACCCCCCAGACAAACTCGTACAGCGCGGGCGAAAATGCCCACAAACACGCTCCGAACTCAGGATGCAGTTTTCGTTGCATCCCACGCTCACCGGACCGGAGCACTACCCGGTGCGCGTTGACCAAATGGAACCGGCAGCTTGGTTCCGTTGGCTTTCTGTTTCAGCGTCGCGTCGCGAGACGGCGGGCAACCCTGACAGAATGGCTTGAAACTCGCTTCCACGGCATGTCCAGTTTCGGATCCTGTGCGGCCTGAATGACCGCGCTTAGAAAGCGAGATTTCTGTTTCATTTTCTGGTCCTGCTCGATCGGAGGTCTGAGCCTCATTCCGTGTGTGTAGACTTAACGTGCCGCGTGTTTGCGGCAGGGATAAGGCTTAACCGGGATCAAAAACGGACAAAGAATAAAGGTTGGCGGTTCCTCTGTTTGAGGTGCCAGCATTCATTTGTCGGCAAAGACAGATAACCTTCTGAGTACTGGCACAAAATTCACTACGATTCTGTGTCAGATAAACACAATAAATGTGGCGGAAAGGTGGCGGTTTTGCCTTAATCGGGGCCTAATCTACAATCTGATCGCCGAAATCAAACGCCCGTAATCCGCCTCTTTGGCGTGTGTTGTCCGGCGGTATGAATAAAAACGATCTGGATCGGAATAAGTGCAGTGCCGGGTCCATTCTGCCTGCCCAACACCTGCTTGGCGCAGTTTATGTAGGCCAAAGGCGGGCAGGTCGAATTGCATCCGGTCGTCGGTGCCATTGGCGAAGAATCGGCTGTTCTCAGAGGACTCCGCCATAAACGCATCCAGAAACTCGGGGCCGACCTCATAGGCCGCCTGCGAAATGGATGGCCCGATCACGGCACGCGTGTTTTCGCGTCTGGCACCCAGTGCCTCCATCGCGTCCAATGTGGCCTCTAGTACTCCGTCCAAAGCTCCGCGCCAGCCAGCATGGGCGGCGCCGATCACGTTCGTGTCAGGGTCGCAGAAAAGCACAGGCTGGCAGTCCGCGGTCAGAATTGTCAGCGCCAACCCGGGCGTGGCGGTCACAAGCGCATCCGCCTTGGGTTTGTCACCCGTAAGGGGCGCATCTACCGTCAGCACATCGGGCGAATGCACCTGATGAATGCCAACCAGCGCCTCGGGCGTGACATCCATCGCGTCAGCAACTCGTCGGCGATTCAAGGCGACGATCTCAGTCTGATCGGACGAGCCATAGCCGCAGTTCAATCCCGCAAAGACACCCGAGGATGCGCCGCCTCTACGGCTGAAAAAGCCGTGTTTTACGGGGGCCAGCATATCCGACGTGAGAATTTCCAAAGTCATGGTTCCAGTCCCGGTGGAGGCGCAGCTTGGGGCGGGTAGAGGCCCAGCACTTTGAACAGATTTCCCATTTCATCGGGATGCGTCAACCGGCGATGTGCGGCCACCAGTTCATCAAGCTTGGAGCCGCCTATACCCTTGGCCAGAGCCTGTGCACGGGCGGTGATTCCCAGACGTTCCAGAAAAATGCCCTGTGGTGTCAGGCGGGTATGAGCACAGCCTGCGGCCTTTGCTGCCAGCGCCAGGGGTTCAAAATCCACATGCGCGGTCAGGTCTGCCTGACCGGGAGTTTGCAGAGGGTCCACACGCTCATGCGCCTTTAGGGCCTGAAGCGTATCGCCAAGCGAGCGCCAGTCACCATAGTCCACGATCAGAGCTGCCCCTCCGTTCTGCGCGATTCGGCTGGCGAGGATGGTCAGAATCGGAATGGCAGGTGCGCAGAGTTCGACGAGATCCCCGTCTCGCGTATCGGACAGCCTGTCCTGCAGCGCAGTATGCGGCGCAGCGGGGCCAAGGCCAAAACTCAGCGCGCCATCGGCCTCTCCGATCAATCGTTCGCGCCAAGCAGGGCCGTCGCGCAGGAACTGGCGGATGGGGAGGGCGTCAAAGAACTCATTCGCCACCAGAAACATCGGCAAGTCCGGCAGTTCTGCCACGTCGCTGATCCACTGCGGGTTGTGATCTTTCAGGGTTGCCTTTTGTACGTCGCGGAGCGTTTCTGAGGCTTCCAGCAGAACAACCTTGGCCGTATCATGAAAACCTGGAACCGAGCGGGTCGACCGTAGGATATCCGCCATCAGCGTGCCGCGACCCGGTCCAAGTTCGGCCAGAGCAAACGGGGATGGCTGCCCTTGATCTATCCAGCTTTGCGCCAGCGACAGCCCGATCAACTCGCCGAACATCTGACTGATTTCAGGCGAGGTGATAAAATCTCCCTGCGCACCGAATGGATCGCGCGTGGAATAGTAGCCCCAAGTTGGGTGTAGCAGGCATTCGGTCATGTAATCGGCCAGCGTCATCGGGCCGTCTTGCCGGATTCGGGCGATCAGAAGTTCGTGCAGTCTCATACCGTTCGCCGGGCGCGCAGGGCGAACCATAGGCCCAAGGCGATCATCGGCAGGGACAGGATTTGCCCCATTGTCAGGCCGTAGCCGCCGATATGCCACGCCAGCCCAAGCGGGTTACCGGGCGAGATGAACTGCGCGTCGGGCTGCCGGACAAACTCGACCACGAAGCGGGATGCCCCGTAGCCTGCGAGGAAAACGCCCATAATCAGGCCGGGTTTCCGGAACGCGCCGCGCCGGTAGGCCAGCCATAAAAGGACTGCGCCCAATAAGACACCCTCAAGCGCCGCCTCGTATAGTTGCGAGGGGTGACGGGCGCACATACCGGCCACGACGCCTGGGCAGTCCTGCGCTGCGAAGCCGGGAAAGATCACGGCCCATGGCAGCTCGCTTGGTCGGCCCCAAAGCTCGGCGTTGATGAAATTGGCAAGCCGCCCCAGCAACAGACCGGGCGGGACGGTGTAGGCCACCAGATCGCCCAACGACAGGGCCGGAATGTTGTGACGGCGACCATAGAGGTATGAGGCGACGATCACCCCCAGCAGCCCGCCGTGAAAGGCCATGCCGCCTTGCCAGACCTTCAGGATATCTGCCGGGTGCGACAGGTAGTAGGCCGGTTGATAGAAGAGCACAAAACCCAGCCGCCCACCGAGAATGACGCCAATAATGATCCAAGTCAGAAGGTCGTCCAACTGCTCGGGCTTCATGGGTGGCGTCTGATTGCGCCACAGAGCCGGACGCCGCAAGGCCATCACGGCCAGACGCCAAGCAATCAGGATGCCGACAATATATGCCAGCGCGTACCACCTGAGCGCGAACTCCATCCCGAACAGTGAGATCGAGAACAGCTCGGGCGACAGATCGGGGAAATTCAGAACAGCCTGCATGTGCGTCTCATTGCCCGGGGTTTGCAGGGCAAGTCAACCTTGAGCCTGCGCCAATCCTTCCCCATATAGGGAACAACCGCGATTTCGGAGAAAAGCCATGCAAACCCGCAACAAGATCCTCGACGACGTTTCCCAGCTGATGACCAACGCCATGGGTGTGGCGCAGGGCGCACGCGAAGAGGCCGAGAATGCGATGAAGTCGATGGTCGACCGTTGGCTGGCCGACCGCGATTTCGTCACGCGTGAAGAATTCGACGCTGTGCGCGCAATGGCCCAAAAGGCCCGTGAAGAGAACGCCGCGCTTGAGGCGCGCATCGCCGCGCTTGAGGCGAAACTGGACAAGTAACGCCCATATCCAGATTTTGAAGAAAAGATTAGAGCCGCGCAATCCAAGGTAGGATTGTGCGGTGTTGTGTATCATGCCGCCTTGCAGAAATTAATCAAGACAAAGCTGCGCGAGACGCCAATATTTTGATCGTCGTTGCCGACTGTCCACAACTTATTGCTGTTATCCCCAAGAAATGGGGTTGCCAGACCACCTCTTGCGGCGCACCATATTTGGTACAGGCCTACGGGGGAAGCCCGGCTTGTAGAGCAGGCAACTAGCGCTGGGGCGCTGCCAGCCCCGAAATGCTAGAGAGTAGTGAGGTGGCATTATGGCCCTTTCCGAGCAGTTTCTCGAAGAAGACCTTCATCCAATCGATATTGTTGAACATCTGGCCGAGCATCACGACTGGGATTTTGACCGCATCGGTGACGATCAGATCGCCATGGCTGTCGAAGGGCAGTGGCGGACCTATTCGATCACGCTGGCCTGGTCCAACTATGACGAAACGCTGCGCATGGTTTGCTCATTCGAGATGGAGCCTCCGGCGGAGCGTGAGAGTGAGCTGTATGAGCTGCTCAACAAGATGAATGATCAGTGTTGGGCGGGCGCGTTTACCTATTGGGCGAACCAGAAGCTGATGGTCTATCGCTACGGTCTGGTTCTGGCCGGTGGTCAGACCGCAAGCCCCGATCAGATCGACACGATGATCAACGCTGCGGTGCTGAGCGCCGAGCGCTACTACCCGGCGATTCAGCTGGTCACCTGGGGCAATCGCGATCCGGAAGAAGCGATGCAAGTCGCCATTGCAGAGGCCTACGGCCGAGCGTAAACCTTTGCCCTGAACCGTTGAATAGGGGAGGGGCACAGATGGACATGTCGCGCGTGGCCGAGCAGGGCCTTGTGTTATTGGGTTGCGGAAAGATGGGGTCCGCGATGTTGGCGGGTTGGCTGGATCACGGCCTGCCCGCCGCTTCCGTTTGGGTGATTGATCCTTACCCCTCGGACTGGCTGAAAACGCAGGGCGTAAACATCAACACGCCACTGCCCGAATCCCCCGCAGTCGTGCTGGTGGCCGTCAAACCGCAAATGATGGGTGAGGCTCTGCCGGCGATCCAGGCCCTCGGTGGTGGAGGCAGCCTGTTCGTTTCCGTCGCAGCGGGCACCTCGATTGCGACATTTGAGGACGTGCTGGGTGAGGGCACACCGATTGTGCGGGCAATGCCGAACACACCGGCGGCGATCCGTCAGGGTATCACGGCGATGATCGGCAACGCACATGTGTCCGGTGACGATTTGGACCTCGCGGAAAACTTGCTTTCGGCGATAGGCGAGACCGTGCGTCTGTCGGACGAGGCTCAGATAGATGCGGTCACTGGCGTCAGCGGCTCAGGCCCAGCCTATGTGTTCCACCTGATCGAAACGCTGGCCGCCGCAGGGCAGGCGCAGGGTCTGCCGCATGAGCTGGCCATGAGACTGGCGAAATCCACGGTCGCCGGCGCCGGTGCCTTGGCCATGGCCGCCGAGGAAGACCCCTCGCAGCTGCGGGTCAACGTGACCTCGCCCAATGGCACGACACAGGCCGCGCTGGAGGTTCTGATGCACGAAGCAGAGGGTTTCCCAAATCTATTGCACCGCGCCGTCAAGGCCGCGACCGACCGTTCAAAGGAGTTGGGTCGTGAGTGAGATTTCCTTCGACGACTTCCTGAAAGTCGACATCCGCGTCGGTGAGGTCATCCGCGCCGAGCCCTATCCCGAAGCCCGCAAGCCCGCGATCAAGATGTGGATCGATTTCGGCGACGAAATTGGTGAGCGCAAAACCTCGGCCCAGATCACCGCGCATTACGATCCGTCGACACTGATCGGCAAGCAGGTGATGGCTGTGGTCAACTTCCCGCCACGCCAGATCGGGAGATTCATGTCCGAGGTTCTGGTCCTTGGCCTGCCGGATGAAAAAGGTGAGATCGTGTTGATCGGCCCGGATGGCAAAGTCCCCGTTGGCGGAAGGATGCACTGATGAAACTCTGGATCACGCGCCCGATGACACCGGCGGTCGAAGCACGGGCCGCTACCGAGTTCGATGTTGAGATCCGCCCTGCAACCACTCCGCTTTCCAAGGATGAGATGGTGGGGGCGTTGCAGGACTATGACGTGGTTGTGCCCACTCTGGGCGACCTGTTCTCGGCCGATGTCTTCGCCAAAGTGCCCGAGCCGCGCTGCAAGCTGTTGGCCAATTTCGGCGTCGGCTACAATCACATCGATGTCGAGGCCGCGCGCGCCTTAGGCATCGCCGTCACCAACACGCCCGGAGCGGTCACAGATGCGACCGCCGATATCGCCATGACCTTGCTACTCTCGACCGCGCGCCGCGCGGGTGAGGGGGAGCGTTTGGTGCGGGCTGACAACTGGCAGGGTTGGCATCCCACGCAAATGCTGGGGCATCATGTGACGGGCAAGCGCGTGGGCATCGTCGGCATGGGTCGCATCGGGCAGGCCATCGCGCGGCGCTGTCACTTCGGGTTCGGCATGCATGTCGCTTATCAATCCCGTAGTGCCAAGCAGCTTGATTTTGAGGCCGAGTACATCCCCGATCTCTTGGCACTTGCGGCCTCGGTCGATTTCCTGGTTCTGGCGGTTCCGGGCGGGGCTGAGACACGCCATCTGATCAATGCCGCAGTGCTTGAGGCCATGAACTCCTCGGCCATTCTGGTAAACATCGCGCGGGGTGAGGTGGTAGATGAGACCGCTCTGATCAGCGCGCTGCAAGCAGGGCTGATCGCCGGGGCCGGGCTGGACGTTTACGAGTTCGAGCCGGCTGTGCCGCAGGCACTACGCGAGATGCAGAACGTCACCTTGCTGCCGCATCTGGGTACCGCCACCGAAGAGGTGCGAACCGGCATGGGACATATGGCGTTGGACAATGTGGCCGCCTTTGTCGAAGGGCGCGACTTGCCAAACCCGGTCTAGTCGCCGACCGCCTCGCGCCAGTGTTTGCGGCAGAGCGAGACATAGGTCTCGTTCCCGCCAATCTGAACCTGAGCACCCTCGGTGATCGCGCGGCCATTGACGTCCTGCCGAATCACCATCGTGGCCTTGCGTCCGCATTCGCAAATGGTGCGGACCTCGCGCATCTCATCGGCCAAGGCCAGTAAGGCTGCTGAGCCGGGGAAGAGTTTGCCCTGGAAATCTACCCTTAAGCCATAAGCCAGCACCGGGAGCTTCAGGTCATCCACGGCGCGGGCAAGTTGCCAGACCTGATCCTCGGACAGGAACTGGGCCTCATCCACGAAGACACAGGCGATCGGATTGGCCTTCTGGCGCGTTTCGATCATGGCAAAAACGTCATCGTCCGGCCGGAAGGTATCGGCTTCTTCGGAAATCCCGATACGCGAGGCGATCCGCCCCACACCAGCGCGCCCGTCCACGGCAGCGGTCATCAGATAGGTCTTCATGCCGCGCTCACGGTAATTGTGCGAGGCCTGCAGCAATACGGTCGATTTGCCCGCATTCATGGTCGAGTAGTTGAAATACAGTTTAGCCATGCGGCGGGTCTAAAGCGCCGACGCCAATCGAACAACCCATCAATCTTTCAGGGGGAAGCGACGTCGCCGTTACCATTGCAGAGGCCGAGCAGATGCTCTTTGGGGATGGAACCTTGCGCATGCAACAGCGACGCCATCGGTCAACATGTGACCAAAACGGAGTGAGGCTGAACAATATTGCCTCACGATTACTCATTACCGGCACTGAACGGCCGCCACTCACTCACAAAACCCTCGCATATCTGAGGGATAGTCAATTTATGGCATTTCAATTATGACTCGGTTATGGGAAATTTCCCTATGCTTTCCCCCAAAACGGATAGAAGGGGCGGCGCGTGCAGGTAGCAAAGGTAGAACTATGGCAGATATCGGGGCCTATCTTAAGAAACACACCGAAGCCTTGGTGAAAGATGTCGGGATCGAAGCCGCGTGTGAGATCACGGGCAAATCCAAGGCGACGCTCGGCCGCTACTATTCGGATAATTCGGAGCACGCGGATCGGTTCATGCCCGTTGACGCAGTGGCACGGCTAGAGAATGCGGCTAACTATCCGCATGTCACTTCGGCGCTGGCGGACCTGAAGAACATCACTCTGTCCTACGGGGATCGCAACACGGATTCTCCGCGTACAGGTGGTGTGAACGCGGATGTCATCGCCCTGAGCCAGCGTTTCGCCATGCTGATGACCGAGTATCAGGCGGCCATCGAAGACGGGATCATTACCGTCAACGAAGCCAAGCGCCTGCTGAAGGAAACCAGCCTTTTGCAGCAGGTTCTTATTGAGATGAAACTACATCTCGAAGAAGAAAGCGTTAGTTAAGAGTTGGCACCAGACGCCTTTGGGCGGTCGTTGTTAGAACGTGCTTATTGCACTGCCACCTGACAGCTTCTCCTATACAGTGTCAGATCAGGATTTCCGTTTTACAATTACGGACCCTACCGAATAACCCGCTCCGAACGAGCAGATTAGCCCGATATCCCCGTCTTCAAGATCGTCCGAGTATTTGGAGAAGGCGATAATCGACCCGGCTGAGGACGTGTTGGCATAGTCCTGCAAGATGTTGGGTTGCTCACCCGCCTCGGGCACACGTCCAAGGACCTTCTTTCCGATGAAATCGTTCATGGTCTTGTTGGCCTGATGCAGCCACAGGCGTGTCAGGTCGTCGCTGCCGATGCCCTCGGCCTCCATGTGGTCGCTGATATGCTGGCTGACCATGGGCAGCACTTCCTTGAAGACCTTGCGCCCGTTCTGCATGAACTGCATGTCGCGCCGGTCGATCATCCCATCAGGGCGCGAGCGGCGCAGAAAGCCGTTATTGTTGCGGATATTGTTCGAGAAACTGGTGGCGCATCGGGTCGACAGGACCTCAAAATGCGGGCCTTGCGCGTCTTCGATGCGTTCGATCAGGGTGGCCGTGGCCACGTCGCCGAAGATGAAATGACAATCCCGGTCGCGCCATTCCAGATGGCCCGAGCAGATTTCGGGGTTCACGACCAATGCGGACCGAACCGAACCCGAGCGCACCATATCCGCCGCCGCCTGAATGCCAAACGTGGCCGAGGAACAGGCGACATTCATGTCAAACCCAAAACCCTTGATGCCCAGAGCCTGCTGTATCTCGATGGCAATGGCCGGGTAGGCCCGTTCGTGGTTCGAGGCCGCGCAGATCACCAGATCGACATCTGCCGCCGTCCGACCAGCTTGCGCCAGTGCTTTGTGGCAGGCATCCACCGCCATTTCGGTCATGATCCCCGGCTCGTCATCGCTGCGCTGGCGCAAAGCGGGGTGCATGGTGTCGGGGTCCAACACGCCGGATTTATCCATCACATAGCGGTTTTCGATGCCGGACGCCTTGACGATGAACTCCTCAGAGGAGTGCTGCATCGGCTCCATCTGTCCGGCTTCGATGGCCTGGGCGTTCTCTGCATTCACCTTGTCGGCATAGGCGTTGAAGGCTTGCACCAGCTCGGCATTGGTGATGACGTTTTCCGGCGTGAAAACGCCTGTACCGGTGATTGCAGGGATATACATGGCAAGTCCTGAACGTTTTGGATTTGCTCAAAATGCAGTCACAGGGGCATTTGATCAAGTCTTGGTTACCCGAGGGAAGCCAGGCCCGAGGATGATTCTCCACTTCAGTTATTGAATAGTTCATAATTTGAAGTATATGACCCGCAACGACGTCTCGGAGTCTCTTCAATGTCAGACAGTATCAGCGACAGGCTTAGCCGTTTGAGCCCAGAAATTCAGGCCATCATGGGCGTCTACGCGCTCTATTGGAAACTCGAAGAGACCTTCGACACCGTCGAAACTGACCTGAGCCACCCGGAATGCCATATGCTGATCAAGCTGGATGAACCTAAGCGAATGGGTGTTCTGGCAGCCGATATGCTCAGCGTGCCATCCACAATTACGGCCACTGCGGATGCTCTGGAAGAAGCCGGCTATCTGGCGCGCCAGCGCGATCCCAACGATCGCCGTGCCTGGTTGCTGGTGCTGACCGAACAAGGCGAGAGCGCGCGAGATATGTTGGTGTCAGCAGCCGGAGATCTGTTTCACAAGGCATCTGGCCTGAATGCAGAAGAAACAGCCGAGTTCGCCCGGATGGCGAGCAAGATTCGTGACAACGTACTGAAAACGGGAATTCCCGAGGGATTGAAGAAATGAAACAGCTGACTTCTCTGGGCCTGCTATTGGCCGTTTTGGCGACGCCGCTTGTCGCGCAAGAGACCGCGAAACCGGTCAAGCTAATGCAGGTGCAGGAAACGGCTCCGGGTTTCACTCGACAGTTTTTCGGCCGCGTCGCTGCGCGTCAGACCGTTGATCTGGCATTTCAGGTTCCAGGGCAGATTGTTGAGATGCCTGTCACCGAAGGGTTCGTCATCCCGAAGGACGGTCTGATTGCCCGACTGGATCAGGAACCGTTCGAACTCAGGCTGGATCGCGCCCGGTTGCAGAAAGAACAAGCTGACCGAACCGTCGCGCGCCTGTCGCGGTTGCGCGGCACAACCGCCAGCCAAGTGGCGGTCGATGATTCCGAAACCGAAGCGCAACTGGCCGCTATCGCCCTCCGCGACGCGGAATACGAGCTGGAACACGCAACGCTGACGGCGCCGTTCGACGCGCTTGTATCAAGCCGCGCAGTTGAGGCCTTTACCACCGTGTCGGCGGGAACTCCGATCGTGCGCATCCACGACATGTCCGAACTTCGGATCGAGGTGGACGTCCCCGAGATCCTGTTCCAACGCTCGGGTCAGCAGGATGACATCACGATCACGGCCAAATTCCCCGTAAGCGACGAAGTTTTTCCGCTGGAAATCCGTGAGTTCGACGCTGAGACCTCGAGTGTTGGGCAGACATTCCGCATTCAGTTCGGCCTGACCCCGCCTGAGGGGCTGCAGATTCTGCCCGGCTCGTCCGTGTCGGTGAACGTGCATGTCAGGGATGGCCGCACGGGGATCGTTCTGCCGGCGTCAGCCATCGTCGCTGGCGCGGATGGCGCGCTGGGCGTGATGGTCTTTTCTCCGGCTGGCGCAGACGAGGGCACGGTACGCCTTGCACCCGTAACCATCGAACCAACGCAGACCGGCGAAGTCCGTGTTCTGACCGGCTTGTCAGACGGCGATGAGGTGGTTGTCGCAGGTGGCTCGGCGTTGACAGACGGCCAGAGCGTGCGCCGTTTCACCGGCTTCTCGAACTAAGGGGCGGGCTAATGAGAATTGCACGCGCATCTATCGACCGGCCGCTTTACACGTGGCTGATCATCCTGATCGCCCTGTTTGGCGGTATTTGGGGCTTCCTTTCCCTGGGGCGCCTGGAGGACCCGGCTTTTACAATCAAAAACGCGGTGATCGTCACGCAATACCCCGGCGCCACGGCCGAGCAAGTGGCGCTGGAAGTCTCTGAACCTCTGGAATCGGCGATCCAGCAAATGGGCGAAGTGGATACGATCACCTCGTTGAACCAGCCGGGGCAGTCCCTGATCGAGGTTGAGATCAAATCCACATATGACGGTAGCGAATTGCCAGCCATCTGGACCCGCCTGCGCGCCAAAGTGCGCGATGCGGCGCGGGGCCTGCCATCTGGCGTAAACCAGCCCTTCGTCAATGATGGTTTCGGCGACGTGTTCGGCCTGTTCTACGCAGTCACGGCCGAGGGGTTTTCGGACGCCGAAAAGCACGAATTGGCGACGTTTCTGCGGCGTGAGCTGTTAACGGTCGACGGCGTTGCCGATGTCGAGGTTCAGGGCTTGCCGCAAGAGGCGATTTTCATCGAACCGGATCTGTCCATCTCGGTGAACCAGAATGTCCCAATCCAAGCCATCAACGAGGCGATTGCCAACGCGGATTCGGTCAACTCCTCCGGCTCGGTTCGGTCCGAGAACGACCGCACCACCATTCTGACAGCCGAAGGGTCGGATAGTGTGTCGGCCATCGCAGGGTTGTCGGTCGGCTCGCAAGGGCAGGTGATCAACCTGTTTGACATGTCCAACGTTTACCGCGCCCGTCAGACCGACCCGGATATCATGATCCGCTTCGATGGGACCGAGGCCTTTACGCTGGGCATTGCCGGTTTGGCCGCCGAAAACATTGTCGAAGTCGGCAAGCGCGCGGATGCCAAATTCGCGGAACTGGATACGCAAATCCCCTTTGGCGTGGAGATTCTGCCCATCTACCAGCAGCATGTGGTGGTCGAGCAAGCCTCGAACGACTTTCTTGTGAACCTCGCCATGTCGGTGATCATCGTGGTCGCGGTTCTGGGCCTCTTTATGGGATGGCGCGCCGCCATTGTGGTCGGGACGACATTGCTTCTGACCGTGGTCGGGACGCTACTGTTCATGGCGCTGTTCTCGATTGAGATGGAGCGAATCTCGCTGGGTGCCCTGATCATTGCGATGGGGATGTTGGTGGACAATGCCATCGTGGTGGCCGAGGGCATGCAGATCGCGATGCTGCGCGGCAAATCCTCGCGCGATGCAGCGGATGAGGTGGCATCGAAAACGCAGATCCCACTGCTGGGCGCGACGGTCATCGGCATCATGGCCTTTGCGGGCATCGGTCTCAGCCCCGATGCGACCGGAGAGTTTCTGTTCTCGCTCTTTGCGGTTATCGGGATCTCATTGCTGCTCAGCTGGGTTCTGGCAATCACAGTAACACCGATGTTGGCGCATTACTTCTTCAAGCAGGGCAAAGAGGGTGAAGTTGACGCCTATGGCAGCCTTCTGTTCCGCGTTTACGGCGCGATCCTGCGCTGGGCGTTGCGGTTCCGCTGGCTCGTTGTGGCCGGGCTGATCGCTGTCACGGTGGCCTGTTATGCGGGCTTTGGCCTGATGAAGCAGCAATTCTTCCCGGACTCGAATACGCCGCTGTTCTTTGTCCACTACAAACTGCCTCAGGGCACACCAATCTCGCGTACGTCAGCGGATATGGCCGTGGTCGAGGATTGGCTGGCCGAACGTGACGATGTGGTGTCCGTCACCACATTTGTCGGGCAGGGCGCAACCCGTTTCATGCTGACCTACAGCGCGGAGGACCCGAACCCAAGCTACGGTCATATGATCATTCGGACGGAAACGCTCGAGGATATCCCAGTGCTGCAGGCCGAGCTTGAGGCCTTTGGGGTGGCTCAGTTCCCTGAAAGCGAGTTTCGCACCAAACGTCTGGTCTTTGGTCCGGGTGGAGGCACCCCGATACAAGCCCGCTTTTCGGGTAGCGACCCAGCCGTGCTGCGGCAGTTGGCGGACGAAGCGGTTCAACGCATGGCGGCTGCTACGCCGAACGCGCTGAACATCCACCATGACTGGCGCGAAAAAGAACTGGCGGTTCAACCGATCTACGCAACCGAACGCGCGCAGACAGCTGGTGTTTCTCGCGAAGATATTGCGGCCACGCTGCAATTCTCGACCGATGGCATCACCGGAGGCGTCCTGCGCGAGCGCGACCGCCTGATCCCAATCATTCTGCGCCGCCCTGCGGAGGGTGACTATTCGATCGTCGATCAGGTCGTGTATTCCGATCAGTCAGGCCAATTCGTACCCATCGAACAGATGGTGGACGGGTTCGAATACCAGTTGCTGAACACCGAGGTCCACCGGCGCAACCGGGTCCTGACCATCACCGTTGGCGCGGATATCCCGCCGGATGTGACTGCAGCGCAGGTGCATTCCGAGGTGCGCGCAACGATTGAAGAGATAGACCTGCCACCCGGCTATCGTATGGAATGGGGCGGTGAGTTCGAGGACTCGGGCGATGCCCAGGAAAGCCTTGGTAGGCAATTGCCGCTGAGCCTGCTGATCATGGTGCTGATCTCGGTGCTGCTGTTCAATGCGATCCGCCAGCCGGTTATCATCTGGCTGTTGGTGCCCATGTCGGTGAACGGCGTGGTCATCGGTTTGCTGGGCACCGGGCTGCCGTTCACCTTTACGGCGCTTCTCGGTCTGCTCAGCCTGTCGGGAATGCTGATCAAGAACGGCATCGTTCTGGTCGAAGAGATTGACCTGGTCCGCGCAACGGGAAAACCCCTGCAGGAGTCGATCATCGAAGCATCCGTCTCGCGTCTACGGCCGGTGATGCTGGCGGCGATTACAACGATCCTTGGGATGGCCCCGCTGCTGACGGATGCGTTCTTTGTCTCGATGGCGGTCACCATCATGGGCGGGTTGGCTTTTGCCACGGTCCTGACCATGGTCGCGGCCCCGGTCTTCTATATGCTGTTTTTTCAGCGAGATGAGAAACGACAAGCGGTTACCGCTTGAATGAAAAACCCCCGGTCAAAGACCGGGGGTTTTGCTTTTTCCTTGGTGCTGCAGGTCAGCCCTGCAGCGATTTCACCTCGACGTCACCTTCGGCCTGCGCCTTGATCGCCAACGCTGCTGCGTAGCTGGCGGCGGCGGTGGTGAAATAGGGGATCTTGTCATACAGAGCGATCGAGCGGATCGACCGGCTGTCTTCCACCGCCTGTGCGCCTTCGGTTGAGTTCATCACCAGCTGAACACCGCCGTCTTTCATCAGGTCAGTCACATCGGGGCGTCCCTCATAGACCTTGTTGACCACTTCGCAAGGTACGCCCTGCGCGTCCAGCCAGGTTTGCGTGCCGCGTGTGGCGACCAGTTCAAAGCCCTGATCGACCAGAACGCGCGCGGCCTCCAACATGTCCGGCCCTTTGTCGGCATCCTTGATCGAGATGAATGCGCGGCCGGATGAGGGCAGCACCATGCCAGCGCCAATCTGTGCCTTCAGGAATGCGCGCGGGAAGTCGCGATCCCAGCCCATGACCTCACCAGTCGAACGCATTTCCGGGCCCAGAATGGTGTCGACGCCAGGGAAGCGTGCGAAGGGCAGCACGGCCTCTTTGACCGAGAACCACGGCATGTCCGGGTCGGCCAGTGTCATCTGGTCGGCGATCTTGCTGTCGTCGACTGTCTTGTAGGGCGGGCGTTTCGGGAAGTCCGCCAGTTTCTCACCCGCCATGACACGCGCGGCGATGGATGCAATTGCGCTGTCGGTGGCTTTGGCGACGAAGGGTACGGTACGCGAGGCGCGGGGGTTTACTTCAATCAGGTAGATCTCAGCATCCTTGATCGCGAACTGAACGTTCATAAGGCCGACCACGTTCAACGCCTTGGCCAGTTTGAACGCCTGATCTTTGATCTGCTCGATGATCTCTTTCGACAGCGAGTAGGGCGGCAGCGAACAGGCCGAGTCGCCCGAGTGAACACCCGCCTCTTCGATATGCTGCATGATGCCTGCAACGTGAACGTCGGTGCCATCGCACAGAGCATCGACGTCCAGTTCCACCGCACCAGCCAGATAGCTGTCCAGCAGAACAGGGCTGTCGCCCGAGACCACAACAGCCTCGTTGATGTAGCGCCGCAGCTGATCCATATCGCGCACGATCTCCATCGCGCGGCCGCCCAGAACGTAGGAGGGGCGGATCACCAGCGGGAAGCCGATTTCCTCGGCGATCTCAAGCGCCTGTTCATCGGTCGAAGCGATGCCGTTTTTCGGCTGCTTCAGGCCCAGCTCGTTGACCAGCGCCTGGAAGCGTTCACGGTCTTCGGCCAGGTCAATCGCGTCGGGCGTTGTGCCGAGGATCGGAATGCCTTCGGCCTCAAGCGCGTTCGCCAGTTTCAGCGGAGTCTGGCCGCCGAACTGGACGATGACGCCGTGCAGCGTGCCGTTTTCCTGCTCTTTCGTCAGGATTTCCATGACGTGCTCAAAAGTCAGCGGCTCAAAATACAGACGATCCGAGGTGTCATAGTCGGTCGAGACCGTCTCGGGGTTGCAGTTGACCATGATGGTCTCATAACCCGCGTCGGTCAGCGCAAAGCAGGCGTGACAGCAGCAATAGTCGAACTCGATGCCCTGACCGATCCGGTTCGGACCACCGCCAAGGATGACGACCTTTTTACGGTCACTTGGGCGCGCCTCACACTCAACTTCACCCATCATCGGAGCTTCGTAGGTCGAGTACATATAAGGTGTCTGCGCTTCGAATTCGGCGGCACAGGTGTCAATGCGTTTGAACACGGCCTTTACGCCCAGATTGCGGCGGGCGCGGCGGACGTTGTCTTCGTCACGGCCAGTCAGGTTGCCCAGACGTGCGTCGGTGAAGCCCAGCATTTTCAGTTTTCGGATGCCGTCCTCGGTGACCGGCAGGCCGTCTTTGCGGACCTGGCGCTCGGCCTCGATGATCTCGCGGATGCGGGCCAGGAACCAAGGGTCGAATTTGGTGACACCGAAAATCTCATCATCGGAAAGACCGTGACGCATCGCTTGCGCAATCGTGCGCAGACGGTCGGGAGTCTGCTGACTGATCGCTTTGATCACGGCAGCCTTGTCGTCCGCTTCTTCCCAAACACCTACATTCAGGCCGGAGATTTCGATTTCGTCAAAGCCGGTGAGGCCCGATTCCATTGAGGCCAGCGCCTTCTGCATCGATTCGTGGATCGTGCGGCCGATGGACATGGCCTCACCCACCGACTTCATCGCGGTGGTCAGGTAGGGCTCAGACCCCGGGAATTTCTCGAAGGCGAATTTCGGGATCTTTGTGACGACATAGTCAATGGTCGGCTCGAACGACGCGGGGGTGACCTTGGTGATGTCATTGTCCAGCTCGTCCAGCGTGTAGCCGACGGCCAGCTTCGCGGCGATCTTGGCAATCGGAAAACCGGTCGCTTTTGATGCCAGCGCGGACGACCGGGAAACCCGAGGGTTCATCTCGATGACGACCATGCGGCCATCTTCAGGGTTGATCGCCCACTGTACGTTCGAGCCACCGGTCTCAACCCCGATCTCGCGCAGAACGGCAATCGAGCCGTTGCGCATGATCTGATATTCCTTGTCGGTCAGCGTCAGGGCAGGGGCCACGGTGATCGAGTCACCCGTATGCACGCCCATCGGATCAACGTTTTCAATCGAGCAGACGATGATGGCGTTGTCGGCGGTGTCGCGGACCACCTCCATCTCGTATTCTTTCCAGCCCAGCAGGCTTTCATCGACGAGGATCTGGTTCACCGGCGAGGCATCCATGCCCGAGCGGCAGAAATGGATGTAATCCTCGCGGTTATAGGCCACGCCGCCGCCGGTACCGCCAAGCGTAAAGGCAGGTCGGATGATGGCGGGCAGGCCGATTTCCTCCAGCTCGTCCAAGGCCATCTGAACACCGGCATCCAGATCGGTAGAACCGTCTTCACGCTTGGGCGCGGTCACGATGGTTGCCTTGGGGTTTTCAAGGCCCAACCGGTCCATCGCCTCGCGGAACAGAGCACGGTCTTCTGCCATTTCGATCGCGTCGCGTTTAGCGCCGATCATCTCGACGCCGAACTTGTTCAGCACGCCCATCTCTTCCAGCGCTAGCGAGGTGTTCAGGCCGGTTTGGCCACCCATGGTCGGCAGCAGGGCATCGGGGCGCTCTTTCTCGATGATCTTGGCGACCACTTCGGGGGTGATCGGCTCAATATACGTCGCGTCGGCCAGACCCGGATCGGTCATGATCGTCGCGGGGTTCGAGTTCACCAGAATGACCCGGTATCCTTCCTCACGCAGCGCCTTACAGGCCTGAGCGCCGGAATAGTCAAACTCGCAGGCTTGTCC
Organism: Ruegeria sp. AI3; assembly: GCF_056541245.1. Lineage (NCBI taxonomy): Bacteria > Pseudomonadati > Pseudomonadota > Alphaproteobacteria > Rhodobacterales > Roseobacteraceae > Ruegeria > Ruegeria sp. AI3. The sequence continues at coordinate 45,718 of NZ_JBQFYA010000012.1, read as the reverse complement.
GATAACAATGGGGCCCGCCCCAATGATCATGATCGACTTGATGTCGGTTCTTCTCGGCATGGCCTTGTTCCTTCGATTGTCAGCGAGTCAGGGCACCGCCCCAGCGCCCAAATTGTCCTGCGTTATAGGGACCGCGCGAAAAGGTGCAAGAGGTATCGGGAACAGAGGTGAAATTGCCGCTTTCCCCCCTTTCCCTTGGCAGAGTATTCTCTATATCGCGCATCACGGCTTATGAGGATGCACTTGCGTATTCGTTTTGATCAGGGACCTGCCGGTCCGGGAACCCGGTTCGACCGGCCATCCCACATCATCCGGGCGGATGCCGCGGACGAGGTGCCACAGGCGTTGGCGGCCCTCGATGACGCGCGCGCGGCGGGTAGTTGGCTGGCTGGTTATGCCAGCTATGAGCTGGGCTATGTGCTGGAACCTCGGCTGCTTGGTTTGTTGCCTCGTGAACGGAAACTGCCGCTGCTGTGTTTCGGCGTCTATGACGCACCGGATCAAGGCGCGCTACCCAAAGCGCAAGGCGGCGTATCCGCGTTTCAGCCGCGTTGGGATGAAGCACGCTACAGTCAGGCCTTCCGGGCAGTGCATGATGCTATCGGGGCAGGGGATATTTATCAGGCGAACCTGACCTTCCCGATTGATCTGCAGGTCGATGGGGAGAGCGCGGCGCTCTACGCGGCGCTGACGTCCGGCCAACCGGTCGGCCACGGAGCACTGGTTCAACAGGACGGTCTGCCGGACCTTCTAAGCCGCTCGCCCGAGCTGTTCTTCCGCACGGATGAGACTGGCCGGATCGAAACGCGGCCCATGAAGGGCACCCAACCGCGCAGTGAGGACATGGCAGAAGATGCCCGCCGCCGCAACTTCCTGTCCTCGGATGAGAAGAACCGGGCCGAGAACCTGATGATCGTTGACCTGCTGCGCAACGATATCAGCCGCGTGGCGCTGCCCGGTTCGGTTCACGTGCCCGAGCTGTTCAAGGTCGAAACCTATGCTACGGTGCATCAGATGGTCTCGCTGGTGCGGGCGCAGCTGCAGGTCGGGGCCGGGCTGTCCGACATCATCACGGCTCTGTTCCCTTGTGGTTCCATCACCGGCGCGCCCAAGATCCGTGCGATGGAGATCCTGTCCGAGCTGGAGCCCTGGGCGCGTGATATCTATTGCGGAACCATCGGCTGGGCCGCGCCGGATGGCCGGTCGGAATTCAACGTCGCCATCCGCACACTGATGATGGACGATGGAAACGCCACCCTGAATGTCGGCGGCGGCGTGGTTTGGGACAGCACAGCCCCATCTGAATACGAGGAGGCCCTATGGAAAGCCCGCTTCGCCCACCAGTTGAGCCTGATTTCCGCCTGATCGAAACCCTTGGCTTTCAACCCGATCAGGGCTTCGTGCGGCGTGATCGGCACCTTGACCGCATGGCGCGCACGGCAAAGGACTTGGCGCTGTCCTTCGACCGCAATGCGGCGCTTGCGATATTTTCCGGCGTTACCAGCGATGCCCCCTTGCGGTGTCGGTTGACCATGGATGTCCACGGAGGCTTTGACCTGACCGCGGCCGCGTTAGCTGGCAACCCTGAGATCTGGCGGTTGGGGATTTCTCAGACCCGGCTGAACTCAGACGACATATGGTTGCAGCACAAAACCACGCGCCGCGTGGTTTATGATACTGCCCGAGCCTCCCTGCCGGATGGCATTGACGAGCTGCTGTTCTTCAACGAGCGGGAAGAGCTGTGCGAAGGAACCATCACCAATCTGTTCATTGAAAGGCCGGACGGGCGCAGGCTTACGCCTCCTGTGTCCTGCGGTCTTTTGCCGGGCATTCTGCGCGAACAGCTTTTGGAGGAGGGTTGGGCCGAGGCCGTTCTAACCATGAATGATCTGAGTTCCGCCAAGGCGATTTATATGGGCAACTCTCTGCGCGGTCTAATCCCCGCAAATATGGTGGCGCTATGAGCAACGACAGCGCATTGGACCACCGCCCGGTGGCGATTGGGCGTCTGCGGCTTGAATTCGGTGCGTTCTTTGTTGCGGTCCCTCTGCTGATTGCAGTCCTGTTCCCGCCCAACTGGATGTTCCCGGCCTTGTTCGCATTCACTGGGCTGGGCATTGTCCTCTTGCATGCCACACCGGGCTTCCAATGGGCCGAACTTCGCTACAATTGGGCAAACTGGTCGGTCCGCGAACTGGCCGCTTTCACGGCTGCTACAGCACTGTTCTGCACGGCGCTGATCTACCTAACCCGCCCGGACGCCGCCTTTTTCCTTTTGATGCACCGGCCCGAGATGCTGGCGTTTATCTGGGTCGGCTATCCGCTACTGTCTGCGCTACCGCAAGAGCTGTTGTTCCGCCCGCTGTTTTACCGCCGCTACCATGGGATCCTACCTGACGGCCACAAGGCCGACCTCCTGAACGCGGCCATCTTTTCCTTCGCCCATCTGATGTACTGGAGCTGGATCGTCGCCGTCATGACTTTTGTTGGCGGCCTGCTGTTTAGCTGGGCCTATCGCAAACGAGGGTCCTTCTTCTACGCGGTGTTGTTGCACGCGATTGCGGGGAATATCATTTTTGCCGTGGGCCTGGGCGTGTATTTCTATTCCGGCAACGTTCAAAGGCCGTTTTGACGGCGCGACCCGCCTTGACTTTCCAAGCCTGACAGGGTGTATCGGCGCGACGAATTCTGCGCCCGAAGGGATATTCCATGCACGCCTATCGCAGCCACACCTGCGCCGCTCTGACCGCCGCCAATGTCGGTGAAACCGTCCGCCTGTCCGGTTGGGTGCATCGGGTCCGAGATCATGGCGGCGTGCTGTTCATCGACCTGCGCGACCATTTCGGTGTGACACAAGTTCTCTGCGATGGCGACAGCGCGGCATTTGCCGAGCTTGAAAAAGTTCGCTCGGAATGGTGTATCCGCATCGACGGCACCGTCAAAGCGCGTGACGCCGATTTGGTGAACCCGAAACTGCCAACTGGCGAGATCGAGGTTTACGTGCGTGAGCTTGAGGTTCTGGGTGCCGCCGACGAACTGCCGCTGATGGTGTTCGGCGATCAGGAATACCCCGAGGAAACCCGCCTGCGCTATCGCTACCTCGACCTGCGCCGCGAGGCGATGCAGCAGAACATGACCCTGCGCTCGGACGTTGTGGCCTCGATGCGTCGCCGCATGTGGGATCAGGGCTTCCGTGAATATCAGACGCCGATCATCACCGCCTCGTCGCCCGAAGGCGCGCGTGACTTTCTGGTGCCCTCGCGCCTGCACCCGGGCAAGTTCTATGCACTGCCGCAAGCGCCGCAGCAGTTCAAGCAGCTGATCATGGTGTCTGGCTTCGACAAATACTTCCAGATCGCGCCATGTTTCCGTGACGAAGACCCGCGAGCGGACCGGTCGCCCACCGATTTCTACCAGCTTGACCTTGAGATGTCGTTTGTCGAACAGCAGGATGTGTTCGACACCATCCAGCCCGTTTTGACCGGCGTGTTCGAAGAGTTCGGTGGCGGCCGCAAGGTCGATCAGGAATGGCCTCAGATTTCCTACAAGGATGCGGCCCTGTGGTACGGCTCCGACAAGCCCGACCTGCGGAACCCTATCAAAATGCAAGTGGTCTCCGACCACTTCCGCGGTTCTGGCTTCGCGATTTTCGCAAAGCTGTTGGAGCAGGAAGGCACCGAAATCCGCGCCATCCCCGCGCCGACTGGCGGCAGCCGCAAGTTCTGCGACCGTATGAACGCTTTCGCCCAGAAAGAAGGTCTGCCCGGCATGGGCTACATCTTCTGGCGCGATCAGGGCGATGGGATGGAGGCCGCTGGCCCGCTTGCCAAGAACATCGGTCCCGAGCGGACCGAGGCGATCCGTCAGCAACTGGGTCTGGGTGTCGGCGATGCGGCGTTCTTCCTGGGTGGCAAGCCGAAAACCTTTGAAAAGGTCGCGGGCAAGGCGCGCGATGTGATCGGCGATGAGCTGGGCCTGACCGAGAAAGATCGTTTCGCCTTTGCTTGGATCGTGGATTTCCCGATCTACGAGCAGGACGAGGAAACCGGCGCGATCGACTTTGAACACAACCCGTTCTCGATGCCGCAGGGCGGTATGGAGGCGCTGAACGGCGATCCTCTGAACGTGCGCGGCTATCAGTACGATCTGGCTTGTAACGGGTATGAGCTAGTCTCGGGCGCGATCCGGAACCACAAGCCAGAAATCATGCTGAAAGCCTTTGAGCTGGCGGGCTATGGTGAGGACGAAGTGAAATCCCGCTTTGGTGCCCTTTTCAACGCGTTCCACTACGGCGCGCCGCCACACGGTGGTTGTGCCGCGGGCATCGACCGGATCGTGATGCTGCTGGCGGATGAAGCCAACATTCGCGAGGTCATGATGTTCCCGATGAACCAACGCGCCGAAGATTTGATGATGGATGCGCCGTCCGAGCCAAGCTCGGATCAATTGATGGAGCTGGGGCTTCGCATTATCCCGCAGGATTAAAGAAACAGCCGCCCGCTTCAAGCGGGCGGTTTGCTTTTGAGGGGGTGAAACAAGGCTTTAAGTGCGTATAACCTGATCGCGTTGATCACCGAGGCAAGAATGCGTTTGTGTTTCGATTCTGTCTCGTTACCTCAATCCCCTAATATGCTTGTGACATTCTCGGGACGGTGGTGCCGCTCAATGCTTCAAGCAAACCTGACCTAGATCGCTTCGGGTTAAACCTGTGACACGAATACCCTGCCACGCATTCAGCGTTCTCGGGACATTCGTGTCACTTGATGATTCAGGTAAAACCCGAAACGCTTTAGTCCAGAGGATTGGCTACCCCGACCCGTTTCGCCCGGATGGCCCGAGCCGAGCTGCGGGCCTGTCGGTACATCCACAAACACAACAAAGATGCGGTGATGAAATAGGCGGTTACCAATTCAGATAGCCTCTTTCTGCTGCAATCTGTCTTGAACGATCCCGGCAACCTGCGCGGCGCGTGCGGTGATCGGCGTGCCCTCGGAGCGCGAAGCTGCAAGGTCCTTTGCCGCCTTGATCAAGACCAGATCATTGGCCTCACGCGCGACGCTGCCGAGAAACTGGGCTGCATAGTCCAGCGTGCGGTGATCATTCGGACTGGCCAGCACATCGGCGATATGGGCCATGTCGTCCTGATAGGCGAGGGGATCTGGATGGATCTGCTCATCCCGGACCGCGTGTAGTTCGCTGGGGCGGCGGTTTTCGGGCAGCAGTTCGAGAATGGTTCTTTGAAAGAAGGCCATGGATTTGATTGGCTTGTCCAGAAATCCATCTGCCCCGGCCTGCATCGCCTTTTCGCGGATGCAGTCATCGCCGGACATACCAATGATGACACCGATCCGAGGGGTGGCCTGCGCCAGTTCGGCAATCAGATCAGCGCCCGAGCCATCTGGCAGCCCCATATCCACGACGATGATCGAGGGGCGATAGATCTGCAGGTGACGCCGTGCCGATTTCAGGCAATCTGCACGCCGGATCCGCGCGCCGCTATGCAGGCACATCAGGCGGATCACATCGCAGGAATATCGGCTGTCTTCGACAACCAGAATGGTCTGTCCCCGCAACGGTCGGGTCGCGGTGGGTGTGGCAATGGTGGTCAATGGTCCCGAATCGTCCATGGCAGCTCTCCTATCCAGCAGATGCCTCACGCTATGAACTTCTGGCTAACACAGGGTTAACGGGCAATTTGGCGCACTTGTCCTTTGACCGGGCAGCCCCCATAACCCAAGCAATGCAGGACAGAGGAGACTATCATGATTGGACGCCTGAACCACGTTGCCATCGCCGTTCCGGACCTTGAGGCCGCATCGGATCAATACCGCAATGCGCTGGGCGCCAAGGTGGGCGCGCCTCAGGATGAACCCGATCATGGTGTGACGGTTGTTTTCATCGAACTGCCCAACACGAAGATCGAGCTTCTGTACCCGCTGGGTGATGACAGCCCGATCAACGGATTTCTGGAAAAGAACCCCGCCGGAGGTATCCACCACGTTTGCTATGAGGTCGACGATATCATCGCCGCACGTGACCACCTGAAGGAAACCGGCGCGCGCGTCCTGGGCTCGGGTGAACCCAAGATCGGTGCCCATGGCAAACCCGTGTTGTTCCTGCACCCCAAGGATTTCAATGGTTGCCTGGTCGAGTTGGAACAGGTGTAACGCCAGCCCGGAGGGCCTGACATGACTATCACTGCCGCTTTGGTTCTGTTTGCCGTCATCTGGTTCATGACGCTGCTGATCGTTCTGCCTATCCGTATCAAGACGCAGGGCGATCTGGGGGATATCGTTCCGGGCACCCATGCGGGTGCGCCGGAAGAGCATCACATGAAAAAGAAGATGTGGATCACCACCGGCATTTCGATCGTTCTGTGGGCGATCATAGCCGGGATCATCCTATCAGGCGCGATTTCGGTGCGCGACTTCGACTGGTTGAACCAGTTAGAGCCGCGCTGACCTCAGGTGTTCGAAAGCTTGTGGTAGATATGGGTGAACGTGGCCGCCCCGAGGATCGGGATCACCAGGTTTACCAAAGGAACGGAAAGCGGGATCGCCATCAGCGTTCCTGCAGCCCAGATTGTGGTGACGTGTTTGGCGCGTAGCTTGCGTGCCCCGTCACGGCCCAAGCGGCGCATGGCGGCCAGCGTAAAGTACTCTCGACCCAGCAGAAATCCGTTCATCGCCCAGAAAATGAAGGGCGCGAAGGGTGGGAAGATCGCGTAGAGGATCAGTGCCAGAATATTGGCTAGGATCAGCACGCCTAAAAAGCCCAACCCATCCATGATGGCCTCGGATACCGGTATCCTTGGAGCCTTGGGCAGGGTTGGATAGTGCTTGTCCTCAACGGCCTGCGCCACGTCCTCGAGAAAAATTGAGGTGATGGCCGAGGCGACCGGCACCATTAAGAACACCGGCAACACCAGCACCAGAAAAATGCCCGAGTAATTCAGCACGTCGTTCAACCACGACACCGTGCCGACAAATGGCAATGATATCTCGTTTCCAGACAGTGAATTGATGAACCAGATCGCGCCCGCGCAGGCGAGGATCAATAACAGAATCGTCAGACCGATACCCCGAAACAGGACAGAGCGGAATTTTGGGTCTCCGATCTGACCCAGCGCGGCAAAAAACGCGTTGAGGATGATCATTCCGCGACCCATTCCGTCAGGGCGGCAACATCGGGCCGAGGGCGCTCGGGCGGGGCGCTGCCTTCCGTGGCGATGTGAATCAAGCCCGCGACGCTTTCATTGTCGGCGAGACCAAATGCTTTCTGGCAGAAGGCACGGTCATGGGTTTGCCAGCCGGACAGCCAGTTGGCGCCCCATCCTGCGGCCAATGCCGCGTTCAACAGCGCCAGACAGACCGCGCCCGCCGAATAGGTCTGTTCGATGGCCGGGATTTTCTCGGACGGTTTCTGAACCTCGATCACGGCTACAGCCAGATGTCCCAAGTCGAACTGGCTGCGCGCCTTTGCAATGTCTTCGGGGCTTTTGCCCAAAGCGGTGCCGCAGTCCTCGGTCAGGCTGGCCAGACGCGCCATGGCGCCGTTTTCCAACACAATGAACCGCCAAGGCTCAAGCTTGCCATGATCAGGGCTGCGCGCGGCTGCGGTCAGCAGCGGCAACAGCTCATCCCGCGTCGGAGCCGGGGCGATCAGCGTTTTTGCAGGGCGAGAGCGGCGCACCTGCAGAAATTCCAGCGCGGCGGGGTTTTTCAGGGACATATGTTAACTTCCTTTACATCAGCGGTTTGTATTTTGGTTGCCACGGCTTGGGTTTCAAGGGGCAGGACAAGTTCGCTGGGTCTTTTCTGGCCGGACGGTGGGGCCTACGGAAAAGGGGTTTGAATGGCTACATTTGGGATATCTAAGGCATCGGCGTGTCGCCGTCCATGCGCGCGCTATCGGAGCCTTAATCCTGCGTTTCGCGAATCTGATAGACGCCTTCGGGCAGATCCAGCGCGGCTGCCAGATCACGCACCTGTTCAGGCGACAGTGTTATTTTCTGGACCTCACCGGTGCGGGGATCGAATTGCTCCAACGTCACGCATTCCGCGAAGCTGTTGATGACAACGTCCTCGTTCAAAGGCTTGTCGCCTTCATCCACCAGAGTAATCACCGTCGAGTCGAATTCATGCTCAATCGAAAACATGAGTTCAGAGTGCGCGCGACCGCCTCGCAATGCAAGCCGTTTGGGCGCGATCCGGGTATGGTCGTGCCGTCATGCGCGCGCTATGTTCCCTTTAAGGCCTGACCGCTTGAAGGAAACCTGATGCGTCGACTTATTCTTCTGGTGATTGCACTGTTTCTGTCAGCATGCAGCGCGGAAACCCTGCGTGAGCAGTCCGTCGCCGAGTGGGAGGCCTCGGAAGCGCCCGTGACTGTTGAGACCTTCCGGGAAGTGAGCCAGGCAATCGGTGACGAAGCACGCGCGCAATGTTTGCGTACCTCAAAGGGGCAGAACTGCGACTTCCGAATTCTGGTAGACTTGAACCCCAAAGCTCCGGCCAATGCGTTTCAGACGCTGGACGACAAAAACCAGCCGGTGATCATTTTTACCCGCTCGATGATCCAGTCGGCCCAAAACGCGGATGAACTGGCCTTTGTCATGGGCCATGAGGCGGCGCATCACGTTCTGAGTCATATCGCCCGTCAAAGCGAAAACGCAAGCGCCAGCGCCGCGAAATTCGGAGATCTGGCGCGGCTGCGTGGCGGCACCGATGCAGAGATTGAAGAGGCGCAGAAACTGGGTGCTAAAGTGGGCGTGCAGGCCTATGTCCAGACCTTCGAGCTTGAGGCCGATCAACTGGGTACCATCATTACCTATAATGCCGGATATAACCCTCTGGTCGGTGCCAAGTATTTCGACCGCATTCCGGATCCCGCTGACAAGTTCCTCAGCACACATCCGCCCAACGCGCAGCGCGTGCAGATCGTTCAGCAAACGGCTCGGCAACTTGGATTGACCCAATGACGGATGTGCTGCGGATGGGGGTCGTCCTGACGGATCGGGGCTCGAAATACGCGGTGTCGGGCGCGCATGTCGAATCGCGGGCCGAGATTGACGCGGTGCTGGACGCGCTGCGTTCGGACAAAAGCTATGCCAAGGCCACGCATAATACATGGGCGGCGGTTTTGCCGACTGGCGGGCTAAAGGCCGATGATGGCGAAAGCGGCGCTGGCATGGTGATCCTACGTATGTTGGAGCGTGAGGGGCTGCGCAATCACGTGATCATCGTCACCCGCTGGTATGGCGGCAAGAAATTGGGCGGAGACCGCTTTCGTCGCGTTCAGGACGCCACGCGTGCCTACCTGGACCGGATCAGCGCCCCAACTTGACCTGAATCAAAGTCCTTTGGCCCATGCTTGCTACCCTGTTTGACAGCGCGACAGGGAAAGGACGCAACATGCCCAGCCTGAAATCACTGCGATTGCATGCCGGTTTGGTGGACGACATGGCAAACATGCTGGATGTCGATCTGGAGGAAGCCACGATCCGGGGCGATGTGTCTCTGGACCAGCTCTCAGAGGCGGTACTGCGCTGCACCGATTGCCCCAATCCCGACAATTGCCAAACGCTGTTGGCTCAAGCATCGTCTCTAAGCCGGACCCCTGAATACTGCCGCAACAAAGACTTGCTGCACAAACTGATGCCCTAGAGCGGGTTAGTGGGATGCCGCATCTGGGAAACATCATGACCCATTTCCGTCTGGTCCTGCGCATGGGGCAGACAACCGGCGCAGACCTTGTTCACGCGCATCGGTCCGGCAAGCTCAGCCAAGAGGAATGGGCCGAGATGATCCAGTTCTGCCGGGGGTGCTCATCTGCGCAGGATTGCCCCGAATGGATGGATCGGCAGGCCGCGGGCACAGACGCACCGCAGACCTGTCCGAATCGGGCGAAATTTGCCGCGCTCAAGGCCGCGCAAACTGAACAGGCCTGAAGTCTCAGGACCTGAAATGCCTTTCAGAGCTTTGAATGCGATCCGTCGCACAGGGGTTGCTTGGACGTATGTTTGCACCCGCAGAAGAACACCTTTTTGCTGGCCTCGGCGGTATATTTGACCGGCTCGAACGTGCTGCCTTTGTGGGAGCCATCGCAGAAAGGTTGCCGCTTAGACTGGCCGCAGGAGCACCAGAAATAGCTTTTCCCTTCTTCGACCTCGACAGGAATGGGCGAGTCTTGGGCGATGGTCGGCGATTGAGACATTTGGCTACTCCGTCCTTTGGCTGATGTCTGAAAAAAGTCTAGGGTTATGTTTCGAAAAAGGTAGCCTGTCTTGGCGAGTAGGTCGCAATTTGCCGGTCATGCTGGCATGGAATCGCTGCGTTTCACGGTTTTGTGATTGATTCTGTTGCCAGATTGCTTGTCAGCCCGTATTCTGGTCGTGGCCCCGAAAATTGGGCAATATCAGAAAAGTAATAAAGGAATGATGGACATGAAACTGAAGTTTGCCGCCGTTGGTGCGTTTGCTCTGATCCTGACTGCCTGTGCGCAGCAGGAAGAACCGACCCCAGTATACGTTCAGCCGAGCTATGATAAAGCTGGCACACCAAGCTGCCCGGGCGGGTATCAGCTGGCAACAACCGAAGCAGGCCAGACTGTCTGTGACCCGATACAATAAAGGTTTTGCAGGCGGCCCCGATGCGGGCCGTCTGCACATCCAACGGAGTGGATACCGCCCTTGGGGCGGTTTTTTCTTGCCCATTGCACTGCGCTTGCCAACCCTTCAGAACGGCACGAAAGCAATCGCCCGAGGACCCATGCTCAATTTCTTTTCCCGCCTAAAGGACCGCACCAAATGGAGCTGGCAAGGATTGGTCGCCACCTGGCGGGAGGAGTACTCCTTTCGCGTTTGGGGCTATGCCAACCTGATCTCGGCGGTGCTTGCTGTGTGGCTGCCGATCAGCGGGGTCGAGCGTGCGTTGATCCTTGTCATGGGCGTCCTCGTGCTCGTGGCCGAGCTGTTCAACACGGCCATCGAGCGGGCGGTCGACTATACCTCGACCGACCATCATCCGCTGGCGGGACAGGCCAAAGATGCTGCGAGCGCAGCTGTTGCATTGACAGCGATTGCCGCTGGGATTGCCTGGGCCGTAGCGCTGATCGGCCTGATCTAGACCGCCTTAAGCTACGCTTTAAACGCCGTGGAGCGCTCAGCGAAACTTGCGATGTATCCTGTGGCGCAGACCAAATGATCTGTGTTTCAGATGCCGCGGCCTGTGATGCTTGAGAACCAGTTTACGACGCGGATGCAGGACACGCTTGCCCAGTTTGACCTTGTGTTTGAGGACCGGAGCCGCGTGATGCCGGTGAACAAAGTGTTTGCTGCGCGTGTAAATCACCAGCTTGTTGCCACCGACTGACAAGATCGTGACCGCGCCGCTATGCGCGTGCTGCGCCGCGACCGGAGGCGCCAGCATCATGGCCGCCACCGCCAGCAATTTGAAATGCGATGAAATCTTCGGAAACCGAAACATGAAACCCTCCAACCCGTGTCGAGTTCAGCATCGCGGCTTTGGCGGGCAAGCGCCAATAAACTCGGCTCACGCTTGCCCCAACTTATTTGTAGTTGTCAGATCATAGGGTTAGGGGTGTTCAAACCCGTTTGCCCCACAAGTCATACTCACCCGCTTCATCGACCTCGACCGTAACGAGGTCTCCGGGTTTGAGGGTTTCGAACCCCTCATCAATGAAAAGGTTGCCGTCAATCTCGGGCGCGTCGGCCTTGGTTCGGCAGGTGGCGGCCTCGTCATCGACCTCATCCACGATGACCTGGAGGGTCTGACCGACCTTGGCTTCCAGTTTGGCTTCAGAGATCGCCTGCGCTTTCTCCATGAAACGGTCCCATCGGTTCTGCTTGACCTCAGGGGCCACATGATCGGGCAGATCGTTCGAGCGCGCGCCATCAACGTTTTCGTACTGAAAACAGCCAACACGATCCAATTGCGCTTCGTCCATCCAGTCCAGCAGGGTCTGGAATTCAGCCTCGGTCTCGCCCGGATAGCCGACGATAAAGGTCGAGCGCAGAGTGATGTCCGGGCAGATCTCGCGCCAGGCTTTGATCTCATCGAGTGTTTTGGCGGCTGCGGCCGGACGGGCCATGCGCTTCAGCACATCCGGGTGCGCATGCTGAAAGGGGATATCCAGATAGGGCAGCACGTTGCAGCCCGCATCTGCCATCAGCGGGATCAACTCGCGCACATGCGGGTAGGGGTAGACATAGTGTAGCCGAATCCAGGCATCGAGCTGCCCCAATTCGCGCGCCAGATCGGTGATATGGCTGCGCACCTCGCGGTCCTTCCACGGGTTCACATCGTATTTCCGGTCCAACCCATAGGCCGAGGTATCCTGACTGATCACTAGCAACTCGCGCACGCCGTTGTCGACCAGCTTTTCGGCCTCGCGCAGCACCGCATGGGCCGGACGGCTGACGAGCTTGCCGCGCATGTCGGGGATGATGCAGAACTTGCACTTGTGGTTACAGCCCTCCGAGATCTTGAGATAGCTATAATGCCGCGGAGTCAGCTGCACCGAGCTGGCGGGCAACAGGTCCACGAATGGGTCCGGATCAGGCGGCACCGCCACATGAACTGCGTCTAGAACCTGCTCGTATTGATGCGGGCCGGTGACCGCCATGATGCGCGGGTGGTGTTCCCGGATATAGTCCGGCTCTGCCCCCAGACAGCCAGTAACGATGACCTTGCCGTTTTCGACAAGAGCCTCGCCGATGGCGTCCAGAGATTCGGCCTTGGCGCTGTCCAGAAACCCGCAGGTGTTCACAATCACGGCATCGGCCCCGGAATAATCGGGTGAAATGCCGTACCCTTCGGCGCGCAGCCTGGTCAGGATGCGCTCGCTGTCTACCAGCGCTTTGGGGCAGCCCAATGAGACCATACCAATGGTCGGCTGGCCTGAACGCGGCGTGTCGGTGATCCGGGCAGACGGGGCAAGGTCGGGGCGGAGGTTTGGCGGATTGCTACTCATGCGGCCGCATATAGTTTGGATTGGTTCCCCTTGCAAATGCAGCCGTGGGTTTGAATGATACCAAAAACACAAGCCAAAAAAGGCGGAGAGCAGTTCGATGAAATGGCTGATACGTACCCTGTTCATCTTGGTGGCCGTTGTGGGCCTTGTCGTGGGCGCGCTTTTGTTGATGCCCGGCGACAAGCTGGGGGCGCTTCTGGCTGAACAGGTCAAGGCGGAAACGGGGCGTGAGCTGACCTTCTCGGGCGATGTGTCGATCTCATTCTGGCCCGTTCTGGGCCTCGAAACCGGGCCGGTCACCTTCGGCAACGCTGATTGGGCGGGGTCTGAGCCGATGCTGAGCGCTGAAAGCCTGTCTTTCGGTGTGGATGCGGCGGCGCTGTGGGCCGGCGAGATCCGGATCAAACGGGTCTTTGCCGACAGCCCGGTTCTGCGGCTGGAATATGCCAACGGGCGCGGAAATTGGGAGCTGACCGCAACTACGGCCGCCACGACAGGTGGAGGAACAGCGCCCGCGCCTCAGGCGACGCAACCGATCACGCTCGACCGGCTGGAACTCAGCAACGCGCGCCTGATCTTTGTCGAAAACGGCGCGACCAAGTGGAATTTCCGGGACGTAAACCTCTCGGCGCAATGGCCGGATGTCTCGGCCCCGATGATCATGGAGGCTAATATGGCCGTGCCCGGTGGCACTGTTCAGGTAAATCTGAAACTGCCTGATCTTCCAGCCTTTGCCTCGGGCGGCGCGGCACCTCTGGTGCTTTCGATGACAGTGCCGGGCGGGCGTATCGCCTTCAACGGGCGGGCCACCATCGAAGGAGAGATGGACGGCAAGACCGAAGTCAAGACCAGCAATACCGACGCCATGCTGGCCGCGTTCGGGCAGGCGGGTGTGTCGGTGCCCAATGGTCTGGGGCGTGTGGCAGACGTGTCGGGGCAGATGACTTACACGCGGGACGGTCGCATCTCTTTGCGAGACATGACCGCCGTGTTGGATCACAACCGGTTTGATGGCGAGGCCGATATCGTGATTTCAGACCCTCCGCAGATCACAGCCCGGTTGCGGGCGGGGGATTTGGATTTTTCAACCTTTGCAGACACCGTCGATACAGGATCCGGAGGTGGAGGGGCCTCTGCCAGCGACGGGTGGTCGACGACACACATCGACGCGTCGGCGCTGGGTTTGGCAAACGGTTCGATTCGATTGACCGCGTCCTCCATCGCCGTGCCGGACATGACGCTTGGACAAAGCGACCTGACGCTCAACCTCGACCGGTCGCGTGCGGTTCTGAAAATGCAGCCCGCGACCCTGTTTTCCGGGCAGTTAAACGGTCAGGTGGTGGCCAATAATCGCAACGGCCTATCCGTCGGTGGAAATTTCAAAGCCGAAGGGATCAATGTGCAGCAGGCCCTGTCAACGCTCGGAGGGGTTGAACGGCTGACGGGCACGGCTTCGGCTTCGCTGGAGTTTCTGGGCGTGGGGCAGACCGAAGATGCAATCATGCGGTCGCTGTCTGGGAAGGGAGATATTGCGGTCGGGAAAGGCGTGATCTCCGGCTTCGATCTGAACCGGCTGATGGGGCGCGGCGAAGGGTCCGGAGGGACCACGGTGTTCAACAGCCTGACGGCCAGTTTCACCATGGATGGCGGCAATCTGACGAATAACGACCTGCTCATGTCGCTGGATAATTTCAGGGCAGATGGCGCGGGACGCGTCGGGATCGGCGCGCGCGATATCGACTATCTGTTCACGCCGGTCGCCCTGCGCGCCAATTCAGGCGAAGGGATCGCCGTGCCGGTGCGCATCGTCGGTCCGTGGAGCGACCCTTCGATCCGCCCTGACCTGACAAAGGTCATCGAGGCAGCGGCAGAAGGAAAGCTGAAAGATCTGGAAAACGACGCCAAAACCAAGGTTCTGGAAAAGGTCGGAGGAGAGCTGGACTCGACCATCACAGACACTGATCAAATCGAAGAAGTGCTGAAGGACAAGCTAGAAAAAGAAGCCAAGAAAGGTTTGCTCAAGCTGTTCGGAGGGGATTGATTGGGGCGCGCATCGACGCCCCTTTCCTTTAGATCGTTTGGTCGTAGTCGCCGACACCCGGCTCGGTCCGGATGACAGCATCGATGTCGGCAAAAATCGCCCGCATCTCTGCTTCGCTTTCGCTGCTTTCGCAGACAACCACCAGATTGGGGGTGTTCGACGAGGCTCGCACTAAGCCCCAGCTGCCATTATCCAGAATGACACGTGCACCGTTGACGGTGACGACCTCTTTGATCGCGCGGCCCGCGAAGCTATTGCCTGCGTCGGCCTTGGCGACCAGCTTGTCCACGAGGCGCTGCAGGATATCGTATTTCTCGGTATCCGCCGCGTAGGGCGACATGGTCGGGGTGGACCACGTCTTGGGCAGGGCCTTGCGCAGGTCGGACATGCTCTGACCCGGGTTGCGGTCCATCAATTTGCAGATTTCCACCGCAACGCGCATCCCGCAGTCATATCCGCGCCCAACAGGCTCGGCGAGGAAGTAGTGGCCGGATTTCTCAAACCCTGCGAGGGCTCCGATCTCTTTGACCCGGCGTTTCATATGGCTGTGGCCGGTTTTCCAGTAATCTGCCTTGACGCCAAGGGCCTGAAGTTCCGGGTCGCTGGCAAACAGGCCGGTTGATTTTACGTCGGCCACGAAGGTCGCGCCGGGATGCAGCTTGGCCAGATCACGCGCCATGATGACACCGACCTTGTCGGCAAAGATCTCTTCGCCCTCGTCATCAACCACACCGCAGCGATCGCCGTCGCCGTCAAATCCCAAGGCCAGATCGGCACCGCTGGATTTCACCGCATCCGCCATGTCATGCAACATCTCCATGGCTTCGGGGTTCGGGTTGTAGTTCGGGAATGTGTAGTCGAGTTCGGTGTGGCTGGGCACAACCTCAACACCGATCCGCTCAAAAATCTCGGGTGCAAATGCCGAGGCAGTGCCATTACCCGTGGCGCAAACCACCTTAAGCGGGCGGGACATTTTGAAATCACCGACCAGATCGTCGATATAGGCCTCTTTAACGCCATCGACGAATTCATACGAGCCGCCCTCACGCGCCACTGTCTCGCCATTCAGCACAATGTCGCGCAGCTCGGACATCTCATCCGGGCCGTGGGTCAGCGGTCGGTCGAAACCCATTTTAACCCCGGTCCAGCCGTTTGGGTTATGGCTGGCGGTGACCATCGCCACCGCCGGAACATCCAGATGGAACTGCGCGAAATAAGCCATTGGGCTGAGGGCAGGGCCGATGTCCTTCACCTGAATACCCGCCTGCATCAGGCCGAGGATCAACGCGTTTTTGATGGCCAGAGAATAGTCGCGGTAGTCATTGCCAACCGCAATGACCGGCGCGATGCCGCGTTTGTGCATCTGAGTACCGATCCCAAGACCAAGGGCGGTCATGCCCGGCAGGTTGATCGCATCAGGGTACTTCCAGCGTGCATCATATTCGCGGAACCCGGTGGGTTTAATCATCGGGTCGCGCAGAAAGCTCCAGGTGTTTGGGGTCACCTCGGGAATGGGTTTGGTCATAACTGGTCTCAATCGTTAAATCTGAATCGGGTTCGCTTTGGCCAGCGCATCAAAACGCATCAATGTGTCAACAAGATGGGGCATCTGATCCAAAGGGATCATGTTGGGGCCATCAGACGGTGCTGTGTCGGGGTCCTGATGCGTTTCGATGAACACCGCTCCGATCCCCAGCGATACGGCGGCGCGCGCCATCACCGGCGCAAATTCGCGCTGCCCACCCGAGGAGCCACCTTTGCCACCGGGCTGTTGCACCGAATGGGTCGCGTCCATCACGACCGGATAGCCCGTCTTCGCCATTTGCGGCAGGCCCCGCATATCGGCCACCAGAGTATTGTACCCGAACGAGGTTCCACGTTCCGTCAGGAGGATATTCTGGTTCCCGGTGCTTTCGATCTTGTCGACGATGTTGCCCATTTCCCAGGGGGCGAGAAACTGACCTTTCTTGACGTTCACAGCCTTGCCCGTTGCGCCCGCCGCCAAAAGCATATCGGTCTGGCGACACAGAAAAGCTGGGATCTGCAGAATATCGACGGCGTCAGCCGCGATGGCGCATTGGGCTTCGGTGTGGACATCGGTCAGCACCGGAATGCCCATGGTGCTGCGAATGTCATCCAGAATCTTCAGCCCCGCATCAATCCCCATGCCACGCTTGCCGGACAAAGAGGTTCGGTTCGCCTTGTCGTAAGACGCCTTGAATACATACTGCGCCCCGGCCGCGTCGCAGGCTTCTTTCATGGCGCCCGCAATCATCTGGGCATGGTCTGCCGTCTCAAGCTGGCAAGGGCCGGCAATGATAGTCAGCGGAAGGTCGTTGCCGACCGTCAGGTCGGAGATTTTTACATGTTTCATATGTCTTACGAGGATACCTGTTCACGAAGGACCGACGCGGTAAGCGAGATCATCAGGTAGATACCAGCAAACAACAGGAAAGCCAAAATCGTATTTTCGAACTTTCGGGGATAGGTCGGATCCTGCGCTTCAACGGGGTTCACCGAAACGGTCAGGTACCGCACCTTGCGGTTCGCTTCGGATCGCGTGGTTTCCATTTGTTGCATTGCCGTTTGCAGCATCATGTCACGCGCCGCCAGATCGGCCTGCGCCATCTGGATTCGAACGCTCAACCGCGCCAGCGAGTTTTCGCCTGCGGATGCGTCCAGCATCTCGGCGTTCAACTCGGCTAGGACCACTTCCAAGCGGGCGATATCGGCACTGACTCCATCGACCTTGGCTTGGTTTGGTCGGCGGTTGTCCTGCAGGGCGGCCAGTTCCAGCTCTTTATCCTGAATGGCGACCTCGATCTCATTGATCCGACCGCGAAGACCAGCGATGACGTTTTCAGGGTCCAGCAAGGCACCCTGCAGCTGCAACTCGATCAATGCTTCCTGCGCCTTGCGCCGCTCTGACTGCGCCGCCTCGAACCCTTCCCGCGCATCGCGCATCTGATCCTCGCGCTTAAGGCCGGACAGGCTGTTGATCCGCTCTTCCGCGTAAGAGATCAGGCGTTGCGACAGTTCGACAGCGATTTCAGGTTCGGGGGCAGCGACTTCCATACGGACGATCCCGTCGCTTGGGTCATATCCGATGGTCACCATACGTTTATACAGCTTGTGGGTGTCTTCCAGACTGGCGTCCTGAGGCAGCCTCTGGATCGGGTCGATCCATTCCTGTTTGAAGATCTGGGAAAAGCCCATGTCCCGTTCCAGACGCTCTAATGCGTCCTTGGATTCGAGAAACTCTTGGGTGGAAACTGAATCCTGCGCGGTTGCATATTGGGTTCCGCTCAACAGGCCGCCAATTGTTCCGCCACCGCCGTCCGCTTGCAGGATCGAAAAGGCCGAATCGCTGGCATACATCGGCGTTGCCTCGCGATAGAAATAGTAGCCAACCACAAAAGTGGGCAGAAAGACGAACACCGCAAGCCGCGCGAACAACGCCGCCAGTTTCTTTTTTCGGCGGAGCGCGATGTCCTTCTGGATCTGACCGATTTCGCGATCGCGCCGCTCGGCCGGGCTCATCTCAGGTCCGGGTAGGGTCTGAGGAGCCTCGCTCACCGGTTGCGGCAACTGGACGGGTGCCGTTTCGTCACTCTCCGTTTTCGCCGAAGCATTGGCCGAGGCAAGCTCCAGCAGATTGCTGCGCCGGAATGGATCAATGCCCTTCTTGCGTAGCAGGCGTACCGCGTCATAGTCCGAGGTCGCGGCCAGTCCGTGTTTGCTGGCCAGACGCCGGGCGATGCGCAATTGCCGACCGGTCAGGCCTTCGCGCTTGATATCGTCCAGCTCGGCCCCGGGCTGCGTTTCGCCTGACGAGGCCTGCGTGGCGCTGCGAATGCGCGCCATGGCGTCCGAGCGGGCCTCGGGCGAGGTGTCTGATTGCGCCTTGTGGCGCCAGTTGTATTTTCTAACCTTGGGTTTCGTAGTCATATAACTGCTTTGCCTCTTCCAAGGTTTCAAACATGCGCAGTTGACCATCCACCAGAACGGCCGCCTGTTTCACGAATTTTTCAAGCGTTGCGGGGCTGTGCGACACGATGACCAGCGTTGTCGTGCGCAGCCTTTCCTGCAGGATCGCGCCGGCCTTATGGTTGAATTCCACATCCGTGGACGCCGGCATGCCCTCATCAATCAGGTACATGTCGAAGTCCAGTGCCAGCATCAGCGCAAAGGTGAATCTGGCCTTCATTCCCGAAGAATAGGTGGCCAGAGGCTGGTTGAAATACTCGCCAAGACCGCACAGCCAGCTGCAGTAGGCTTCGACATAGTCGGGGTCCATTCCGTAGATTTTGGCGATATAGCGTGCGTTCTCCAATGCAGACATCTTCGAGGAGACACCACCGGTAAACCCCATCGGGAAAGACACTTTGCACTCACGCCGGATGACCCCTTCATCGGGCTTTTCCAAACCCGCCATCATATTGATCAGAGTGGTTTTTCCCGTCCCGTTCGGCGCAAGCACGCCAAGCGAGGTTCCGAGTTCGACGCGGAAAGAAGCCCGGTCGAGGATCACCTTGCGGCGCGTCCCCGTCCAGAAGGATTTACTGACATTCTCGAACTCAAGCATGCTTGGCCTGCTGCTCAATCCTTTGGTTTGATCGCTCTTTTTGGTGAGCGTTTGGATGCGAAGTCTATCGTTTCATGTTGGCTACATTATGTCGAATTATGAAACAAATGTTCAATGCATCTTCACAAAGTGCAGATCACATCGTGCCAAACATCAACACGAAAAGATGTTTTGGCGGCAAGTTCGAGGGTGGTTATCTTCCCTTGATACTCACGATTTCGGTGCAAGACTGCGGCTATGAGCGATCTGCAAAAGGAAATCTCGGCCTGTCGGCTGTGTGCGGATGCGTTCGCGCAAACCGCGACGCAGCACGCGCCGCGCCCTGTCGTCTGGTTCCGCTCTGGCACCCCCATTTTGGTTGCGGGGCAGGCTCCGGGCGCGCGGGTTCATGAGTCGGGGCGGCCTTTTACAGACCCCTCAGGGGATCGCCTGCGGGATTGGTTGGGGATCGGCGAAGGAGTGTTTTACAACCGGGATCGTCTGTCCATTGTGCCCATGGCCTTCTGCTTTCCTGGATATGACGACCGCAAAGCGGATCTTCCGCCGCCCGCTTTGTGCCGTAAAACCTGGCATGACCGGGTTGTTGAGGCGCTGGGGCCGGTCCCTCTGACCGTGTTGGTCGGGGGGCACGCCCATAAGTACCATCTTGGAGTGCGCAGTTCGGTCACTGAGACGGTTCGCAACTGGCGGGACCACGCGCCGCACATCTTTGCCTTGCCTCATCCGTCGTGGCGCAATACTGCATGGATCAAGAAAAACCCGTGGTTCGAGACCGACCTGCTGCCGGCCTTGCGGGCACGGGTGCAAGAGGTTCTGAATGACTGAAGCAACGGCGCTGGACACGGCGCATACCGCGATGGAAACTGCTCCGCAGGACGATGCCGTCCGGCTGCGCTTTTTTGAGCGGCTGGCCGATAGTGAGCTGTTCCTGATGCTGACCGAAGAGGCGCAGGGCGAGAATATCTCACCCGAGCTGTTCGACGTGGCCGATGGCCGCTTTGTACTGGCCTTTGATCGCGAGGATCGGTTGGCGCAGTTCGCCGGACGTCCCGTTCCCTATGCGGCGCTTTCGGGGCGTATCCTGTCTTCGATGTTGGCAGGGCAGGGGATCGGTCTGGGCCTGAACCTCGAGGTCGCGCCATCCTCGTTGCTGATCCCGTCCGAGGCGCTGGGCTGGCTGGCGACAACGCTGGAACATGCGCCCGCCGAGGTCGAAGAGAAACTGGCCGAGTTTTTGCCTCCGACCGGCCTGCCGGAAACCCTGTTGCGCGCGTTGGATACGAAGCTGTCGACTGCAATCGGTCTGGCGCAGGAGGCCTATCTGGTCAGCACCAAATCCGAAACCGGCGCTTCGGGCCACTTGCTGGGCTTTGTCGGGGCCGTGGACGGGGCGCAATCGGCGCTGGCCAAGGCTGCATCCGAGGCGCTGACGTTTTCGGGGATCGAAGCCGGAGCGATGGATGTCGGGTTCTTTGCACACGAAGCGCCCGCTGCTGCGTCTTTGGCGAAGGTTGGTTTGCGGTTCGACCTGCCTCAGCCAGAGGCCCGAGACCTAACCCGACCTGTGCCCGGTAGCGATCCCGAGAACCCGCCGATCCTGAAATAAAGAAGCGCGGTGAAGTCTTTTGCACCGCGCCAAATGTCCCGAACGAACCTCGAAGAGATTAATCCGCTGCCGCTTCCAGCTTGTCCTGCGTGCGGGTATCAAAATCGCTGGTCTCATGGCGTTCATGAAGCTGCGTATGCGGCTCGCCAAACGCGCGGTTGACCATGCGGCCCCGCTTTACGGCCGGACGCGCGTCAATCGCCTTGGCCCAACGCATGACGTTTTCATAGGATTCCACATCGAGGAACTCGGCAGCATCATAGAGACGTCCAAGAACCAGCTGCCCATACCAGGGCCAAATCGCCATATCCGCGATCGAGTAATCCTCGCCTGCGATATAGGTGTTTTCGGCCAGTTGACGGTCCAGCACGTCCAGCTGGCGCTTGGCTTCCATGGCGAAGCGGTTGATCGGGTACTCCCATTTCTCAGGCGCATAGGCGTAGAAATGGCCGAATCCGCCGCCCAGATAAGGCGCGCTACCCATCTGCCAGAACACCCAGTTCATCACTTCGGTCCGTTCCGGGCCTGACTCAGGCAAGAACGCTCCGAATTTTTCGGCCAGATGGAACAGGATCGAAGCGCTTTCGAAGACGCGCACTTGTTCCTCGCCCGACCGATCCCAGAGCGCTGGGATTTTCGAGTTTGGGTTCGCCTCGACAAAGCCCGAGCTGAACTGATCCCCTTCGCCGATATTGATCAGCCACGCATTGTATTCGGCTTCTTCGTGACCCAGCGCCAAAAGCTCTTCGAGCATAACTGTCACTTTGACGCCATTTGGCGTGGCCAGCGAATAAAGCTGCATGGGGTGGCGGCCAATGGGCAGGTCCTTGTCATGGGTTGCGCCGGCGATGGGGCGGTTGATATTGGCGAAGCGTCCGCCGCTTTCGCTATCCCAGGTCCAGACTTTAGGGGGAGTGTAAGTGGATTGATCGCTCATCTGATGCCTTTCTTGCCAATCGCAGGGCTGCAAAGCCGATGCGCTAACAGCTAATGTTGCAAATCCCCGAGTCCAACCCCGCTTGACGCGGGAAACTGTAATAATTCTCTCACGAAATCTCGTTGATGGTCACACCGGCGCGAGCGGGCCTACGAAGCGCCCCAGAATCGCTTATTGTCTGTGGTGTCAGCCAAACGGCACCCCCGATACACGAAAAAGGAATGACCACATGAAACGTTTTGCCCTGTCTTTTGCTGCGGCCATGGCTCTGGCAATTCCGGCTTTTGCAGGCCCCCAATATGTCGACGGAACCGGATTCGCGGTCTCTGGCTATGATGTTGTCGCCTATCGCGGCCTTGATCAGGCACCGGTGGGGACGTCGCAGCCAGAAGGTGTACGCGGCAATGCCGACATCACGGCGGAATACAATGGCGCAACCTGGGCTTTTGCATCGGAAGAAAACCGCGACAAGTTCCTTGAGAACCCGGCCTACTACGCACCTCAATATGACGGGCATTGCGCCTATGGCGTCTCAAAAGGTGGCAAGGTTCCGGCAAACCCGAACCTGTGGCGTATCGTTGATGACAAGCTGTACCTGAACATCACCGACGTTGTTGTGGGCTTCTTCGAAGAGGACATCCCCGGCAACATCAACCTGGCCGAAGGTAACTGGCCCGGTATCGAAAGCGCGGACGCATCGACCAGCGTAATCCCGAAATTCACCTCGGAAGGTCCGGTCAGCAACTAATCGCGCAGACAATGTCGTAAAAAAAACAGCCCGGCTCCCCTCCACTGAGCCGGGCTTCTTTCTGGCTGACTATCCAGCCAGCCAGAATTCGTCGATCATGTCCTGATTGGCTTCGAACCGGATACGGACACTCTTTGCCCCCGGAAATTTGCGTTCGCAAATGGTGTCAGGAATCACCACCTCGCCCGGGCCGGCATTGTTGGACTTGAAGCTCAGAATCTCGGTCTCGACATGCCGTCTGTTGCTTAGCAACGAGGTCGGAAGAGCGATGCGGTTCGCCCCTTCGGTAACCGGCGTCGCCACGAAAAAGGTCAGGTGACGACCATAGCATCCGACGGCATCGGGCACATGGTCTGATGCGGCCGGTGCAACATCTGCGTCCCGAGGCGATGGTGAATCCGCCATATGCGGCAGTGCTTGCGTCGGGTTTAGCATGGATTTGCAGGCGGAGATGTCTTCGGGCGGTAACTCGATCACGCGCTTTTTGAGGCGCGGCCGTTTCGGCATCTGCGGGCCCGATGCGCCTTTTGCGCCCAACCCCTGTTTGCGCAGAAAATCATAGGCAGTCTTGGCGCGCGAGAAGTCTTCGCAATCCCCCGGCATATGGTCGGGATGCGCTCGGAAGGCAATATTGCGCCAAGCTTCGCGGATTTCGTCGGAACTGGCAGAGGGGGACAACCCTAGGTCCGCCAGCGCGCTGTTTCGCGCTGCGATCTTATCGACAGGTTTCATACTCAAAAACACTCATTAACGTACACGAGACCAGTTTGAGTACGGTCACGATTTTGTCAAATTCTTCTCAAGATTGAACTAGTTGCGGGGAACAATGATCTGGCCGTGCAGACATTGTTCCAGCGGCAAGGCAAAATGCCCACGCTTTCGGATGGCGCGGGTATTTCGTCTTTGTCGACAGGGATCAGGCGACGTTCTGCAGTTCGGCTTTCGGGGTGATCCCAAGGGCGAAGCACACGTCGCGGGTCAGCTCGGGCCGGTTCAGGGTGTAGAAGTGCAGCTTGTCGACGCCGCCCTCCAGCAGGTCCGAACACAGCTCGGTGCAAAGGGCCGTAGCCAGCAGATCCTCGCGGTCATCGCGCAGGGCTTTTTCAAAGGCGTGATCGACCCATTCGGGTATCCGAGTGCCGCAGCGCTGGGCAAAGGCGCGCGCGCCTTTCCAGTTTTCGATCGGCAGGATGCCCGGCACGATCGGCTTGTCGATCCCGGCTTTGGCACAGGCATCGCGGAACCGGAAGAAGGTCTCGGCCTCGAAGAAGAACTGCGTCAGTGCCTCATCGGCGCCCGCGTCCAGCTTGGCCTTTAGCCAGTCGATATCGGTCCGCGTATCCCGTGCTTCGGGGTGAATGTCGGGATAGGCGCCAACGCGAATGCTGAACATCTCGGTTTCTGCGAGGGCCTCAATCAATTCAACAGAGTTTGCAAAACCTTCGGGATGAGGGACAAACCTGTCCTGACCCTTCGGCGGATCGCCACGCAAGGCGACAATATTTTCCACACCGGCACGAGCGAAGGTGTCTGCAATATCCAACGTTTCCTGACGCGAGGCATCGACGCAGGTCAAATGCGCCGCAACCGGCAGGCCCGATGACTTGTGCAAAGTCGCGACTGCATCGCGCGTTAGCTCGCGCGTGGTGCCGCCAGCGCCATAGGTGACCGAAACGAACCGGGGCTCCAGAGGGGCCAGCGTCTGCACCGTATCCCACAGCCGAAATGAGGCCTCCAGCGTTTTGGGTGGAAAAAACTCGAATGAGATTTCAGGTTTGGTCATCGCAGCCTCTCAGGATAAACTGAGGGTCTTGTCGCACGGTACGCATTGTGAGACAAACTCATATTCCTCAAGAACAACATGAGCTCCACTTCACATGCACATCGAATTCCGGCACCTGCGCACCATCAAGGCGATCCATGACTGTGGCGGCCTTGCACGTGCGGCCGATCAGCTGAACATCACCCAATCGGCGCTGAGCCACCAGATAAAGGGGCTGGAGGATCAAGCCGGAGTCGAATTGTTCCTGCGTCGGTCCAAGCCGATGAAGCTGTCGGCGGCGGGTCTGCGTCTGTTGCGGCTGGCCGAGCAGATTCTGCCTCAGGTCGAGGCCGCGCAGCATGAGTTCTCATCCCTGCGCGATGGCCGCACGGGGCGGATGCATATTGCGATTGAATGCCACGCCTGTTTCGAATGGCTATTTCCAGTGTTGGAGGCCTTCCGCAAATCCTGGGGCGATGTCGACGTAGATATCCGCCCTGGCCTCGCATTCGACGCGCTGCCCGCCTTACAGAAGGAGGAGGTCGACCTGGTGGTATCCTCTGACCCCGAAGACCTGCCGGGTGTCGAGTTCGTGGAGTTGTTCGACTATAACCCGGTGTTCGTCGCCGCATCTTCCCATCCGCTGGCCGAGAAAGACTTCATCGAGGCCGAGGATTTTCGCGGTCAGACCCTGATCACCTATCCCGTCGAGCGCACGCGATTGGACGTGTTCAGCCAGTTGTTGATCCCGGCGCGGGTTGAACCAGCCAGCATCCGACAGGTTGAACTGACAGCCGTGATCCTGCTGCTTGTCGCCTCAAATCGGGGGATTTCTGTCCTGCCGGATTGGGTCGTGCGCGAGGTCAAATACAACTCAGACTACGTCACCCGCCCGCTGACAAAAGAAGGGATTACACGTCGTCTCTATGCCGCTGTCCGCACTGAGGATCTGGAAAAACCCTTTGTCCAAGAGCTGGTCAAACTGGCGCGAGACGAGGCGCAGAAGTTGCAGGCGCAGTAACGGCGTTTCGCTAAGGTCTGCTATGCGCATCATTCCTCTTGGCAAGGGCGCATTGCATCAGTATACGCGCGGTTTGACCGGACAGGAGCCTTTTCACAATGGTTGGCAGTGCAAATCTCAACATCATGATCAAAGCCGCGCGCAAGGCGGGGCGGTCTCTGGTCAAGGATTTCCGTGAAGTCGAGAACCTGCAGGTGTCGATGAAAGGCGCGGGCGATTTCGTGTCCAAGGCCGATATCGCCGCTGAAGCCATCCTGAAAGAGGAACTGCTGGGCGCGCGTCCGACCTATGGCTGGCTGGCCGAAGAGGGCGGTGCGATTGACGGCGAGGACCCGACCCGCCGTTGGATCGTCGATCCGCTGGATGGCACAACCAACTTCTTGCACGGGTTGCCGCACTGGGCGATCTCGATCGCGCTGGAACACAAAGGCAAGATCGTCGCCGGTGTGATCTACGACGCCGCCAAGGACGAGATGTTCTTTGCTGAAAAAGGCGAGGGCGCCTGGATGAACGATATGCGCATCCGCGTCTCGGGCCGTCACCGCATGATCGAGTCTGTTTTCTCGACTGGTCTGCCCTTCGGTGGTCGCTCGGATTTGCCTGCCACGCTGCAGGATCTGGCGCGCCTGATGCCGGCATGTGCCGGCGTGCGCCGCTGGGGCGCAGCCGCGCTCGACATGGCTTATGTGGCGGCTGGTCGCTACGAGGGCTTTTGGGAGCGCCGCTTGAACGCATGGGACTTGGCCGCCGGGATCATCATCGTGAAAGAGGCCGGTGGTCTGGTTCAGCCCTTGAACCCCGAAGGCAGCATTCTGGAAGATGGCGAGGTCATCTGCGCCAACGAGCCGATCTTTGACAGCTTTGCCAAGGTCATCCGGGGCTAGATCGCTTTGCGTTTGATTTGAATCGAAAAACGCTGCCTCTCCCTTCGATCGAACGCGCATTTCGACCACTTTGCCTCAGATAAAACGCAAAACGCTTTAAACGCCTTTACCTACGCGGCACGCGCGGGATCCGCGATTGCGAAAGCTTGTATTTCGTCTCGGGGTGAGGCGGGTGACCGTGCGTGCGGTCCCAGTACGCTGGCCCTCCGCGTTTCAGCCAGAGCGGGATGCACAGGATCAGCCCCACGACGAACCCTCCGGTATGGGCCCAATAAGCAACGCCGCCTTCGTTGGGGTTGCTGGAAAGACTGCCGAAAAACTGCAGGGCCAGCCAAACCCCGAGCATCACGAAGGCCGGGATGGTAAAGACCCTGAAATAGACGATCAGGATCAGCAGAATATCCACGCGGGCTTTGGGAAAAAGCAGTAGATACCCGCCCATCACGCCAGCAATCGCTCCGGATGCGCCTATTGTGGGTACTATCGAGTCGGGTGCGGTGATCACATGGATCAGTCCGGCTCCGATCCCGGCGACAAGGTAGAACAGCAGAAAGGGCAGGTGGCCCATTTCGTCTTCCAGATTGTCCCCGAAAATCCACAGAAACAGCATGTTGCCCGCCAGATGCATCCAGCCGCCATGCAGGAACATCGAGGTCACGAAGGTCTCGAGTGCGACCCCTTCGGCGCTACGGGCGGGAATGATCGCGTAGTCGAAATAGAACCGCTGAAGCACCCGTGCGTTGTCCATGATCCCGACATAGCTGACGAAGATCAGGATATTCGCCGCCATCAGGGCGTAGACAACATAGGGCGTGCGCCCCGAGGGGTTGTGATCTCGGATCGGAAACATGGCGCGACGCTGGGCTTTTCCGCGCCCAGCGTCAAGGTCAGGTTATGCCGCACCACCCAACAGCGCCGCATTGCCGCCCGCCGCCGTTGTATCGACGCAGACATGGCGTTCCGCCAAGACCCGCGTGCGATCCGGCAGGCCGGGGATCATGGGCAGGATCGGTCCGTCGCGCCGCGCCAGATGCTGTTCGATCTGACGGGCGGTTTCCTCGTCGCCCCACCAGACAACGCCCGCGAAGCCCGTCAGGTTTTTCAGACGATGCAGGTCGAGCGTGCCCGTTGCCTCAATCGCCGTCCCACCCAAGGCCAGAACCGCATCTGCCTGAGCGCACGCAGCGGTCTCGCCGGGGCCGAGGCACAACAGCGGAGGCCGCGCAAATTCAGATAACCGGTTTGATTCCCCCGTAGGTCCGGGCAGGGTTTGGGTGCGAACCGGGGCCGGTTGCCCTTTCGGCGCAGGCAAATCCGCAGTCGTCTGCCATGTCTCTGAGGTGCTCTGACGATCGGGAGCGCAAAACCGGGCCATGTAGTTCGGCCCGCCCGCCTTGGGGCCTGTTCCCGAAAGCCCCTCGCCTCCGAAGGGTTGAGATCCCACGATGGCGCCGATCTGGTTGCGGTTGACATAGACATTGCCCGCGTGAATCGCCTCGGTCACATGCTGAACCCGGTCGTCGATGCGGGTGTGCAGGCCGAAGGTCAGCCCGTAGCCAGTGGCGTTGATGTCGGCGATCACCGCGTCGATCTCTTGCGCTTTGAAGCGGGCAACGTGCAGAACCGGGCCGAAAATCTCACGCTCAAGGTCCGAGATGCTGCCGATTTCGATCAGGGTCGGGGCAATGAATGTCCCCTCGGGCGGCGTGTTGAGTTCTTTCAGAACGCGCCCTTCTGCACGGGCTTTCGCGACGTGATCTGCGATCCCCTGACGCGCGGCCTCATCAATGACCGGCCCGCAATCGGTCGAGATCTGCCACGGATCTCCGACCTGCAGTGCGTCCATCGCGCCTTTGAGCATGGTCAGCACATCCTCGGCGATATCCGCTTGCAGATAGAGGCAGCGCAGGGCCGAGCAGCGCTGGCCGGCCGACTGAAACGCGCTTTCGATGATGGACTGCACCGCCTGTTCCGGCAGCGCCGTGCTGTCTACGATCATCGCGTTCAATCCGCCCGTCTCGGCGATGAGCGGCGTACCGGGGCGCATGTTCTGCACCATGGCCGACCGGATTTTCAACGCCGTCGCCGTCGATCCGGTGAACGCCACGCCCGAAACGCGCGCGTCGGAG
This sequence comes from Ruegeria sp. AI3, assembly GCF_056541245.1. Taxonomy (NCBI): domain Bacteria; kingdom Pseudomonadati; phylum Pseudomonadota; class Alphaproteobacteria; order Rhodobacterales; family Roseobacteraceae; genus Ruegeria; species Ruegeria sp. AI3. The sequence goes on along the minus strand of NZ_JBQFYA010000012.1, from coordinate 17,012 downwards.
GTCAGCGCAGCCCCGATCTCCGGTCCGCCGGGCAGTAATTGCAATACATCGCAAGGAACTCCGGCTTCATGCAAAAGTTGCACCGCCCGATGCGCGATCAGAGGCGTCTGCGGTGCGGGTTTGGCGAGGACAGCGTTGCCGGTCGCAAGAGCTGCCGAAATCTGTCCGGTGAAGATCGCCAGAGGGAAGTTCCAGGGGCTGATACAGGTGAAAATTCCGGCCGGTTTGGCGTCGGGAATGTTCGCCGCGTAGTAGCGTAGGAAATCCACTGCTTCGCGCAGCTCGGCAACGGCATCGGGCAGGGATTTCCCCGCCTCGCGTGCCAGAAGGGCGAAGAGCTCTCCGAAATGAGCCTCATACAGATCGGCGGCTGCGTTCAGAGCTTTGGCGCGTTGTTCTGCCGGGGCTTGCCATGGGCTGGCCGAGGCCAGGGCAAGCTCCACATCCGCAGTGCTGGTCGGTGCAACTGTGCCAGGCTTGTCCAGCGGTTTGGCCGGGTTAATCACCGGCTTTTCAGCCATGGGTTTCGCGTCCTCGGACAAGAGCGGCCCGGCATGCCACTCGGTTTCTCGAAACCGATCCCGCGCTGCGTCGATCTGGTCCAGCGTTGGTGTGTGGTGCAGATCAACGCCCTTGGAGTTGGGACGCTCGGGCAAAAACAGCTCTGGCCCCGTCGGCAAGTGTGACTGGGGTGTTTCAATTGCGGTGAACGGATCTGCAGCGACCTCTTCCGGTGGCACGGCCTCATCCACAATCTGGTTCACGAAGGAAGAGTTCGCGCCGTTCTCCAGCAGACGCCGAACCAAATAGGCCAGCAAATCCCGATGCGCCCCAACCGGCGCGTAGATGCGGCAGCGGGTTTTGTGCGTGCCCAGAACCAGCCCGTGCAGCGTTTCGCCCATCCCATGCAGACGCTGGAACTCGAATGGCTGCCCCTCGGCCATATGCAGGATGGCGCTGACGGTATGAGCGTTATGCGTGGCAAATTGCGGATAGATCCGGTCGGTCATGCCCAGCAGCTTGCGGGCGTTCGCGATATACGAGATATCGGTCGCGGCCTTATGGGTGAAAACGGGGAAGCCATCGACACCTTCGACCTGCGCGCGCTTGATCTCGGTGTCCCAATAGGCGCCTTTGACCAGCCGCACCATCAGCTTGCGATCATGGCGTTGGGCCATGTCGTAAAGCGTATCCAGAACTAATCCGGCGCGCGGGCCGTAAGCCTGAACCACAATGCCGAACCCATCCCAACCGGCCAAGGCAGGCTCGGCCATGACCTCCTCGATGACTTGCAGGGACAGAGACAGCCGGTCGGCCTCCTCGGCGTCCACGTTCAGGCCCATGCCAGCGGCCTTGGCCAGCAAGGCCAACGCGCGCAGGCGGGGGACAAGCTCATCCATGACCCGCGCCTCCTGCGCCAGTTCATAGCGCGGATGCAGGGCGGACAGCTTGACCGAGATGCCGGGATTGGCGCGGATATCGTCATGGGTGCACGCCTCGGCAATGGCGGCGATGGCGCGCGAATAAGACAGGTGATATCGGGCGGCGTCGGCCTCGGTCCGGGCCGCTTCGCCCAGCATGTCGTAAGAATAAGTGTAGCCCTTGGTCTCCATCCCGCTGGCGCGATCCATGGCCGATTGAATGGTCTCGCCCAGAACGAACTGACGCCCCATCTCCTTCATCGCGCGTCCAACAGCGGTTCGGATGACCGGCTCACCCAGCCGCTTGATCGCCCCGCGGATGGCGCTTACGGGTGAGGCTTTGCCCTCATCCAATACCTTGCCGGTCAGCATCAAGGCCCAGGTCGAGGCGTTGACCAGCGATGATGAGGACTGTCCCAAATGTTTGCCCCAGTCCGAGGGCGCGATCTTGTCTTCGATCAGCGCATCAATCGTATCCGCATCGGGTACTCGCAGCAGCGCCTCGGCCAGGCACATCAGCGCCACGCCTTCGTCGGTGGACAGGCCGTATTCGGCCAGAAACACTTCCATCATGCCGGGCGAAGTGCTGGAGCGGATATCGCGAACCAACTGAGCGGCCGCGTCGCAGATGGCGCGACGGTCCGCCTCGGACAGGGCGGCCTGGTCGGTCAATGTCTGCAGAACGGTCGATTGATCGGCATAGGTGTGGGTGTCGATGGATGTGCGCAGGCTGTGAGACATTGTTCCTCCGGGCGTTTTTGTCAGTATACGCGGATTTTTTCGGGACAACGGACTGAGTTTTGTCATAAACAGGATAAATGAACTGATTTTTGACGGTATTTCGATGCAAATGGACTTTCCGAACCTCGACCGCTTTGATCGCGCGATTCTGCAGGCTCTGGCCGAAGATGGGCGCATCTCGGTCGCGAATTTGGCGCGGCGGATCGGGTTGTCGAAATCGCCGACCCAGGCACGGTTGAAGCGGCTTGAGGCAGATGGGGTGATTACAGGATACCGAGCAATGTTGGATCCGATCCGGTTGGGGCTAGATCACGTGGCCTTTGTCGAGGTGCGCATGACTGACACGCGAGAAAAAGCGCTGGCCGAGTTCAATGCCGCGGTCCGCAAGATCGCGGAGATCGAGCAAGCCCATATGATCGCGTCGAATTTCGACTATCTGCTGAAGGTGCGCACCGGGTCGATGTCGGAATACCGCGCGGTGCTGGCCGAGAAGATCTCGTCTCTGCCGCATGTCGCCAATACCTCGACCTTTGTTGCGATGGAAGCGGTGAAAGAAACCGGTTTGCTGGGTGGCATCGACCGCGAAACTTGACCAAAGCGGATTGTGCGTCACACTTGGTCTATGATCCGCACGTTCATAGCACCTGTCTTTGCCCTTTGGCTTACAACTCCCGCTTTGGCGCAATCCTGCCCGTCTGCACCGGACCATACGGAAGGAATGGGCGCGCTGATTGCACAAATTCAACAGGCCGAGTCGCAGTCCGAGGCGCGCGGGATTTCCAACCAGATGTGGGAGCTGTGGACCGATGCGCCCGACCTGCGCGCTCAGAAGCTATTGGATCGTGGCATGGCGCGGCGCGAGGCATCGGATCTTCTGGGCGCTTTGCAAGAGCTAGATGAACTGGTGGTCTACTGCCCGGACTATGCCGAAGGATACAACCAACGTGCTTTCGTCAATTTCCTGCGGCAAGACTTCCCTTCGGCCTTGGTTGATCTGGATCGGGCGCTGGAGCTATCCCCAAATCACATCGCGGCCATGAGCGGCCGTGCTCTGACGTTGCTGGGTCTGCGACGTCTGGATGAGGCCCGCACCACCCTAAACGCGGCCCTTGAGTTGAACCCATGGCTGTCCGAGCGCGCCCTGCTGGAACCGGGCGGCGCGCTGGAGCCGCCGGGCGAGGATATCTGACAGACCCGCCGCCCCAAGGAAATGCACGCCCGGCGTGATTTCGGTTTTTGATGTCCCTAGACGCTTGGATTAGCCAACCCAAACATTGAGCGGGTATAGCTTATTGGTAAAGCCCCTGCCCTCCAAGCAACAATGATCAGTTTCACTGAGTATCGTGTAGTTGCTATATCTTTCATCCAGTTCAATAATATGTTGCAGCTCGTACCATGTGGTAGCAGTTACTATCATGCTGTTTGCGACAAAAAGCCGATAAGATGCCAAAGCTCGCAGAGACATTCGCACGCAAGGTTCCGCAGACAAAACAGGGCACCGCCAAGCACTGGGATGGCGAGATCAACGGGCTTGTGCTCTTCGTTGGGAAACAGTCAAAGACCTGGTACTTCCTGAAAGACGTTGGGGGCCAAACGCGGCGTGTTTTGATCGGGCGCTACCCGATGATTTCCGCAGATACTGCTCGAGAAACTGCACTGGGATATGCGCTTGACTGGGGCAGGGGAGCGGGCAAGCGTTTTACAGATCGGAGCGCCCACGGTTGAGACGGCCATGGAAACCTATTTGGCACGTCCCGAGCTTCGGTCTGAGGCTCTCCGATCTGGGGTGCGTCAGCAGTTCGAGCTACATTTGAAAGATTGGCTGCGCCTGCCGCTGGATGAGATAACCAAGTCGATGGTGGTTGAGCGTCACAGATCCATGGCGGCAACACCATCCTCCGCAAATCACACATTGAAGTACTTTCGGACGGTCTGGAACCATGCGCGGCGCGTACATGATCTGCAGGAAGGCCCGACGATGGCTATCGATTGGAATGAGGAGCAACCGAACGGTTCGATCATTGAGGACTCGAGCGCATGGCGCCTTGCCGTGGATGAGCTGTACAACCCCATCCATAAGGTTTCCTACGAACTGCTCTTGTTCACAGGCTTCCGCAAAAACCGAGGCACTGACGCTTGTATGGAGGAATATGTACGAAGATCACATCCATCTGCCGATGACTAAGAACGGGCGCAGCTTTAATCTTCCCATCTTACAGTTTCATCACGAGATATTGGCACCTCTGCGAGGTCTGCATCGTCAATGGGTGTTTCCGACGCCCAAATCGCCCAGCGGGCATTTGAAGGGACCTGAACGTCTGCAATGGTCCATTCATTCCCTTCGCCGAACACTTGCGACGGTCGCCATGGAGGCGGGGATATTGGAAGAGATTGTGGGGCGCCTGCTCAATCACACGCCGCTGTCAATCACCGGTCAGCGCTAAGTGAAGCCGTCGCTCGACGCGCTAAGACCAGCAATGGATACAGTGTGCAGTGAACTGAGCGCTCGCCTTGAGCGAGGTCGGAAAGACACTTAGCCGGCAGCATCGAGGGGAAGTCATTTTCGTGTCACAAGGCAAAAAGATAGACCCGTTCAAACCTCTGAGAAAGAAGCTATTGGGAAAGGAACATCGTGCCCAGGGGGCCTTACGAGGAGATTGTACAAGACTATGCCCAAAAATACTTAGAAAGCCCGAAGTTTGATCTGAACGCCGTTCCGGAATTCGTAAGTATGATTTGCTCAGATGGACGCCTAGCGACGGTTCTGGATGGGCACAAATTGCAATGGCATCGTGGACTGGTCTCTTTGTGCAGCCCGGAGGTTGATGGGCAAGTTGGGGCAGCGGCGGACCTGCACTTTGAAGCCAACAATAACTTGTATCGGAGGTGGCACGCGGTCGATGATAATTATGGCCCGCGGTGCGCGTCATCAACCAGCACCAAAACGCAAAACTCTGAATCTTAGGGCGAAAGTCCATGCCCGGGCTTGTACATTCCCGACCGCAAGGCCTTGAGTGATAGCTACGTATCTGATGTGCTTAAGCCATATGCCTTATCAAAAGTTGCAGGCGTTAAGCCAAGGGACCGGCGGGGGAAGTCAAATTTTTCCGCGTGAAACTCTTAAAGGGGGGCAAACCGAATTGGAGCGGAAACCGGTCGTTTTATTCACCCGCAACGGTTCCATAATGGAATGTCAAAAGCAGACGTTCAAAAAAGTATGATCGCCTTTCGCGAGGCTGATTTGTCAACAAATGTGCAGCAATGCGCAGAAAGCGGACTTTGCAAAGTCTAGCTTGAGCTCAAAACGAACGCGCGCTGAATTCAAACGGAATTGACTTTCTCGGTTTTCAGAAAAAGGGGTTGTGAGTTTTCTGCTTTAACTCGGAGTATCCCAAAATATACCAAGGTGGGAGGATTTGTTATGAAAACAGCGGTAGTGACTGGTGCAGCGGGAGGGATGGGGCAAGCCATTTGTCGCCAACTGCGGGCAGATGGGTTCCACGTGTTTGGACTGGACCTCAACGAGGAGGGCCTAGGTGAAACGTCAACTGAGTTAGGTTCGGAATTCACGCCTATCTGCGTTGACTTAACGGATCCCATTGCTATCGCTCATACGTTTGATGGAATTAGGTTAGAGTATGGCGGTCTGGATGCTTTGGTAAACAACGCGGGCACCTGCTTCATGTCTGACTTCCCGCACATTCCGCCCGAGGAACTCGAAAAGCAGATGGCGATAAACTTTAACTCTGCATTCCAATGTTGCCAGCAGGCGGTTCAGTTGATGTTGGAACGCGAAGGCATCAAAAAGATTGTAAATATCTCATCGAATGGAGCTTACAATTTCGATGTGTTCGACCCTCCCCATTACCGGGCGTCAAAAGCGGCGATGGATACACTTACGAAAGACCTTGCCCGTCGATACGCGCAGGAAAAAATCTGTGTAAATTCTCTGGCACCTGCCATGACTGAGACACCGTTGTTCAATGTCTTAACCAAGGACGTCTTGGAGAAAGCCGTTAATGCTATGCCGCATGGCCGCGCGATGCTGCCCGAGCAAATCGCCGCTTGGGTCGGTTTTCTAATTTCGCCGGCTGGTGATGTTTCCAGTGGAAATGTGATTATTCTGAATCAAGGTCGCGACGTCAGATAACTCCTAGGCGCACCGTTGCCTTTATGGAAAATGGTCCGTGGGGTGGGATCAGCTGTAGCCTTCTGGTGCTTTTTTCAGAACAGGCCATTGCTTTGGACAATGCCCATAGATTACGAACGCATCTCGCTCGGATGCCAGACGCATCAACCTGTCTGCGCTGGCAATCGCTGCATCCTCGTCCCAAGACCCGGCAAACTTCTCGTCGATTTCTGCTGGTCGGGAAATCGCATCACTGGTTAGTAAAACCGTCCCCGATGGAAGATCGACCATTACCGCGATCTGGCCAGGCGCATGACCGGGTGCCATCAAAACGAAGATACCTGGCCCAATCTCTACGTCGTCATCAACAACCAGGTAATCCTGATCGGGCCATTCCAAAGGCCGCATTTCGCCCCAGTACAACGGGCGGGGTAAGGCTCGCTCCGCAGCAGAGATAAGAATTGGACTGCTTGGAAAGTCGCCCAGTGCGCCGATATGGTCGATATGGGTGTGCGTACAAATCTGTAGTGTTATGTCTGACGGAAGAAGCCCGAGTTTTGCCAGTTGTGCGCTTGGAAGATTGTCTGGTTCACACTTCAAGACCTCGCCGAACTCGAACAATCGATCTTCTTTGACTGCGGCGTCAGTGGCGGTGGCATATTTTTCGGGGAACCCGGTATCGATGAGTATTGCTTCTCCCAAATCTGTCCGGATCAGAAACCCGCAGATACCAATTATGCGGCCAGTGGAATGAACCTTGAACAGCCCGTAGTCCAAAACCGAAAGGTCAATCGGTCGCCCTTTGACAAATCCCTCTGCTTGCACAGACTATCTCCCTGATTGACTACAAAGATTTTGAGTAGAGCATGAAAGTCAAGATACACACACTCTTTCAGTACCTACTGGATACCACAGAAACGGATCCAGAAGCTTTCGTCGGGTTTTCCTTGTCCGAGTCACCGCGTTTGGGTGAGTTCATCGATGCGCTGGATCCAGCGCTGCCGTTGGATTGGAACCAAAAGAGTTTTCGGGGTCTGCCTGCTTTACGACGACATGTCTTGGACCGCGCCGGCTTGTCTGATGTTTGCAAGCCAGACGACGTTCTGATCACCGCCGGCGCAGCAGAAGCCAATTATCTTGCATTCATGCAATCGGTCCAACCGGGCGACGAAGTCGTAACGGAACGCCCGGGTTGGCCACAAGCGGGTGTATTGGCAGAGGCGGTTGGCGCGAGGCTAAAAGTTGTCGACCGTGAAGAGAGTGCTGGATGGGTATTGCCGCTCGACAAAGTTGAGGCCGCAGTAACGGAACGCACTCGACTAATCTTTATAACCAACCCCAATAACCCCTCCGGGCAGTTGATGACACAAGCAGAGCTGGAAAGGCTTGTCCAAATCGCAGATCGTGTAGGTGCATGGCTGGTTGTTGACGAGGTTTACGCAGGATTGGAGTGGGACGGGTCCCGCGCGCCTTCGACTGCCGGTCTGTATTCTAGGGGTATCACGACTGGCAGCGTTTCCAAGGCACTGGGGCTCCAGGGGCTACGCACCGGCTGGATGATATGCCGTGATCCCGATCTGATTTGGGACGCTATTATTCTGCGGGAAAACTCGAGCGAAATTATGAATATTCTCGGCGAAGTCATTGCCGAAATCGCTTTGAGGCCTGACCGATACAATCAGGTTATAAAAGCTGCACGGGCAGCTGGGATGAAAACGCTGGAACGCCTGGATAGGTTTGTTGCCGATCAGCCCAACCTCGATTGGGTCAAACCTCAGGCTGGATTAATTGGTTTGGCACGGCTCGATGGGATTGATGGCGACGTGTTCGCCAAACGCTTGCTCGCTGATCCCTATCGGACGTTTCTCTTACCGGGCTCGTCTTACGGGATGCAGAACCACATCCGACTGGGTGTGGGGGGAGGTGTTGCTGCCAACCTCGACCTTGGCCTACAGCGCACGGGCGAACTGTTGGCGAACTGGTAGAGTTAGGACACTCATTTCGGCTTCTCAGCCTGCAACGCCGGTCAAAAAGTGCTGCCCGATCAAAGCTGACATTGAGCGTCTTGATGGTGCAAGTTCACCCGCCGTGTGCTGGAAGCTTTTCCGCTAGAATAGCGCTGGTTGCGCGCTAGTTCGAAAATGGAACAACCGATTCATAAAAAAGGTTCGAAATGACAGGTTGGACAACTGAAAACGTCCAAGACTATCCGCGACCACCAGCGCTGCGGGTAGTACCCCATCGTGTGCGGATCGAGCTCGGCGGTCAAACCATCGTGGAGATCGATCATGCGTTTCAGGTTCTCGAAATCCGTCACGCACCAACTTAATGTATTCCGCCGCAAGACGTTGATACCGTTCTGACAAAGGCCTCGGGTAGCCGCAAAGACCTACAAGATTTCATTCAGCACGGCATCGAAGCCTAGAAAGGCAAGATCGCTGGTTTGTGTTGGACCGACTTAGCAGGGGTTCGCTGACGCATAGTGACTGTGCGTTCTCGCTAGTGGCGAGCAGTTGCCCGACCTCCCATCTTTGGCCTGAAAGGAGACAACCGATGCTCGATACATATACCATTCGCCAAGACGACATGCCTCAAGAGATGCGGTTTCTCTTGAAGCAATACCCCCGCGACAGCTGGGAAGCCCATCCGGGTTTCAAAGAAAAAACCAAACATTGGCTCGGTGCGCATGAGATGTTCCGCCGTGTGGCAGAACGTATTCGACTGGATACAGAGAAGCTGTTGAGCAGTGACATGGGGTTGGACGACTACGTGGGGCGGCTGTCCTACTATGGCCGCAACCTAGTCGGGAATCTGCATGGCCATCACGGCTGGGAAGATCGCAGCTATTTCCCTGAATTGTCTGCTGCGGACCCTCGTTTTGATGCGGGGCTTGAGTTGCTGGAACAGGATCACTTCGATCTGGATAAGGTGCTGAGTGACTTCACCCGCACGGCGAACCGTGTGATCAAGCTATCCGCACTTGATAAGGCGCAAGCTTACGACGAAGGCGGACAGCTCCATGCGACGAACAACACGATTGAAGCGTTCCTTAAACGGCATCTCAGCGATGAAGAAGAATTGGCTGTGCCAATCATCTTGCATCATCGGCTCAGAGGATGATGCTGAAGTCATGACCGACACGTCTACCGAAGAAGACCAAACTGATATCAACAAGCGCCGCGCACGGGGTGAATTCGTGCGCGGTGTCAGCGGCTTTCGCCACGCTATTGGCGATCCTGTGTTTCCGACAGAACCTGATCGCTATCACCTTTTCGTAGCACTGAATTGTCCGTGGTGTCACAGAGTGACGCTGGCGCGAAATGTGTTGGGCCTTCAAAACAGCATCACGATGGACGTTGCATTTCCAAACCGCACTGGCGACGACGATCCAGAGGCGCCAAACCTGTGGGAGTTTGCACCTAATCGGATTGCATCGCTCACAGGTGAGACTTTGCCAGAATGCACGAGCGAGACCGGCACCGGCAAAGGACTGCGCCTTGCCAAAGAGATCTATCGTGCCGAAGGCTCTGAAGAGCAATCCCTTCCAATCCTGTATGACAAGATTGCAGGGCGCATTGTTAACAACGAAAGCGCTGAAATTGTCCGAATGCTGGACGCTGCGGCGGATTCACTTGGCAGCACAATCCCGGCGGCTGAACGCGTTAGGCTTTACCCAGACGAAGTGCCGCGTCACCAAATTCACGACCTGAACGAACGAATATATACAGCGATTAACAATGGTGCTTACAAGGCCGGGTTTTCGTCTGATCAAACGATCTATGAAACAGCTTTTGACGGCTATTTCGAGACACTCGAATATTTGGAGGAACATCTCTCAGACGGTAGGCCCTATTTGACAGGCAACCACTTTTCAGAAGCAGATCTTCGCCTGTTCCCAACTCTCTATCGTCACGATCCGGTCTACTATGTGCGGATGAAACTTAATGGTGCCCGAATCCTGGATTACCCATACTTGTGGCGGTGGCTGTGCCGTGTATACGCGTTGCCCGGAATTGCCGAAGCAGGGTCTCTTGTACACTGCCTCCAGGGTTATTTTGGACGCAGTTGGAATGGCGTCGTGCCCAATGGGCCTTTCAAGCCAATGTCGTACCCAGAGGCCTATCGCCACCCTGAACTCGCAACACTGTAGGCCTCGTCAAATTGTATTTGGGAGGCCTAACTTCGAAAACAAACGTTTCTGTTTTGGACTACGGGAGCATTTTTCCTCCGCATTTCTTAACCTGCAAAGTTTAGTTGCAAATGTCCGGTTTGGTCTGCCGCCCGGTCATTAATGTGAAAAATAGCGAAAGGCGGCAACGAGCCCAAAATGGCAAATGCCGCACAATGTGTTTACTGGTGGGCACCACGCAATGCTGTCCTTAAAGTGACAACGGACGGTTCAAAGCTGCCGCTCATCGTTTTTCAGATCCTACATGTGATCAAATTGCATCATACAAAAGGCCATTCAGAAGTTTGTTAACACATCGTTAATTGGAACATCAAAAAGCCATCATTTTTTTGCCTCTGGCATGTGCGCGGAGAGTTCCGCGCAAAAAAAACGGTAGTGGTTTCCAAACCACCCTTAAGTGGTGAACAAGATGTTTCGAGTATGCGGTTTGAACCGTAGAGCGTGCCGTCATGCGGCGGCGCTTTCCAAAGCACAGCCCAATAACAACCATCGGGTTAGACCTACCTTATTTTGCGTCTTCGCGGTTCCGGTTGCGGCCGGTTCAATAGGTTTGGGGGCAATGATCGGAGTGGCAACTCCTTTAAGTGCGCAAACGGTTGTTCCTCCGTCAAACGGTCCGTGCACTGTTGCGGGTGACGTCGCCACCTGCACGGGAGATGTTTCGTCGGGTGTCCAGGCAAGCGGACCCACAATCGAAACGCTCAATATCAATAGTGTTACTGCACCTGGAATTGCACCTGGCGGTGGAACCGACGGCGTTGCCTTTGCCACACCATCAGGGAACGCAACCCTTAGTATCCAGACGAATGGAACCGGCGGCATTGTTACCACGGGCAATGGCGCGGATGGGATTGTTGTAGATGCAAACGGCGCCGGGGAAGTTTTGATCACTTCGACCGGCGACATTGCAACAAACGGACGGCGCTCCTTTGGTATTCGATCCGAACTTGAGGGTGACGGCACCGTTTCGGTGAACTCGACTGGCAACGTTACAACATCCGGACGCAGCCGAAGCGTCGGAATCGGCGTCACTCAACAAGGTGGTGATGGCAACGTGTCAGTAGTATCAGATGGTCGGATCAACACATCGGGCAGCCGTTCAGACGGAATTAACGCCAATCAAGACGGTGGAGACGGCGCGGTATCGGTCAACTCAGTGGGCGACATCAGCACAGCTGGAAGTCGGTCTACAGGCATCACCGCTCTTCAGAGTGGTGGCGAAGGGGATGTCTCGGTGGTGTCGGATGGCAATATCTCGACGGAAGCTAACAACTCTGGCGGGATAGTTGGACAGCAAAGCGATGACGATGGCGATATCGCGATCCAATCGACGGGAAATATCACAACAGAAGGCAACAACTCGAATGCCATCTTGGCGCGCCAAAATGGCGGCGAGGGGAATATTACCGTTGAATCCGAGGGCGACCTCTCGACTACCCGTAGAAACGCCCGCGGGATATTTGCCCGGCAAGACAATGACGATGGATTTATAACAATCCGTTCGACCGGAAACATCACGACGGCCGGGAATAACGCTGATGGTATCTTGGCGCGTCAAAATGGCGGCGACGGGGATATCACCGTAGAATCCGAGGGCGACCTCTCGACTACCGGAAACAACGCCCGAGGGATCTTTGCCCGGCAAGACGACGGTGACGGCTCTATCACAATCCGTTCGTCAGGAGACATCACGACGGCCGGGAACAATGCGGATGGCATATTTGCCCGCCAAAGGGGCGGAGAGGGAGATATCAATGTCACCTCGTCGGGCGACATTTCGTCCGCACGGGACGGCATCCGTGCGCTTGTGACCAATGACGGCGATATTTCCATATCGAACCGAGGCGATGTCAGAGGTGAAGCAGCAGGCGACGGCATCAACGCAACGGTAAATGGCGTGGGTGACGTCGTCATCGACAGCTCCGGGAATGTTACCGGCAGGGATTATGGGATCTACGGTGCAGCCAATGGAACGGGCAACGTAACGATCACCTCTAACGGCAACATTTCGGCTGATGAAGAACATGCGATCTTCGCAAACGCAGAGGACGGGAATGTAACCGTCGATGCGACGGGCGATATCGAGTCCCGCGACAGTGATGCGATTGATGTGGAAACCGGCAGCCCCGGAGGCGTGATCGACGTGATAGTGGCGGGCAATATCTCTGGCAGCGCTATTGGCATTGACGCAGACGCCGAGGATTCCGGCGATATCAGTATTCAGGTCACGGGCAATATTCGCGCTGGTTCGGATGACGGTATCGAGGCTGAAGTTGATGGAGACGGCAATATCTCGATCACGATGAATGGCGATATCGATGCTAGCGAACACGGGATCCGCAGTTTTGTGGCCGGTGACGGAAACATCTCGGTTGAAACGTCTGGCGAAATAGCGGCTGAAAACATTGACGGCATCAACGCGGAAATTGACGGAAGCGGTGATATTGCCATTTCGGCAACCGGCACCATCGATGCCGAAGTTGACGGAATCTTTGCCCATGTGACCGACAACGGAAACATACGCATTACAAATTCCGCATCCATAACCGCCAGAAACGACGAGGGAATTGACGCCGAAATCTTCGGAGACGGCGATGTCTTCATAGAAAACTCGGGTCAGGTAACCTCTCGCGAAGACGATGCGATTGAAGTGGATGTCGAAGGAAGTGGCAACGTCAGCATTGAAAACTCTGCCCGGCTTACCGCCGATTCCGACGCGATCGACATTGAGCTAAACGGTGACGGCAACGCGAGGGTCACCAACAGCGGGGCGTTGCGTTCGCTGGACAATAACGGGATCGAAGTGGACGTAGATGGAATGGGTTCGATCACCATTTTGAACACAGGAAACATTGATGCGTTCGAATACGGTATCGAAGTCGAAGATCGTGACAACAATGCCGCCGCAACCATCACAAACTCGGCTCGCATCACCGGTCGCGAAGGCTTTTCCATCGTATTCGGCGGGGACGGGAACGACACGTTGACGCTCGAACCCGGCTCAGCCCTGACCGGTTCGGTCGATTTCGGCAATGGCAATGATGGCATGGGGGGCACGAACCCGAATGACATTGACACGCTGAATTTTGCGCCCGGGGTGAATGCGGTTGTCAACTTTGCCGATGCATCGGGTAGCGATAGTGATCTTGCGTCCGCCCCCGAAGTCGTCAATTTCGATGGTACAGGCGTTTTGATCAACAATGGCCTCACGGCGGTTTCGGTGGATACGACAGGATTTGTGGCCCAAGGCACCTTTATCAGCGATCTGACCGACGCAGTGTTCAATACGATTGAAACCGCCAGCCCCTATGACTTTGGCTCATCCGATGGTCAGGTCAGCAGGAATCTGAGTCCTTTCGGGTATGCCGAACAGGATGGTGGTCCCTATGTTTGGGGTTCAGCCTTCGGCGGAGATCGCGATGTTGAAGAAGAAGGCTCAAGTCTTGGTTTCAGCCATAGAATGTACGGTTTTGTGGTTGGCGCTGAAACGAATGAGTTCATCGGAAACAGCGATTTTGGTGTTCTTGTTGGCTACGACGATAGCCGCATCTCGCTGGATCAGGATGCAGGTGATACTGATATCAAGTCATATTTTGGCGGTGTTTATCTCGAAAGGGACTACGGACAATATCGCATCAACGCAGCTCTCCTTGCTGGCATAACCGACAATGAAGTGACTCGAAACGTTGATGGCGGCGAAGCGCAAGGCGATTTTGATGGGACGTTCGTTGCTCCATCGCTTTCGATCTCGGCCCCCATCAACGCTTTGCCAATACCTGCCTTCTTCAGTGCTCGCGCAAGCTATGTATTTCTGAAGCTTGACGAGTATACCGAAACAGGAACCGCGTTTCCTCTAACGGTCGAAGATCGGAACGTTTCAGTCTTCAACTCGCGGGCGCAATTGAACTTCCCTCGCCTCTACGAGGGTGCAAATGGATCGAGCACCTACCTGAACTGGGCAGTCGGAATTGACGCAACTTTCGATGCAGGGTCCGACGATGTAGACGCGATCGTAGCGGCGACGCCCTTTTCTTTCGTAGCGTCTACAGAAGATGCCGCTGCTGGGTTTCTTGGCTTTAAGCTTGAACATATTTCTGCAGATGGAAATAGGTCGGTAGGCTTCAGCGGTGAATTTCAATCAACCTTTGGTGGTGGATCCAGTATTGTTGGAGAACTCACAGCTTCCATAAGGTTTTGAACCTATGGAGGGCTTCTCACTTGGTCGATTGTTGTTGCCGAAAAGCCTTTTCAATCGGGCTGGCTTCCCAACCATGGGAGCGCCCGTTTCGTTTCGTCAGGCGTGATCAAGAGATCTCCATTCACGATATCAGAGGGATTTTTTGTGTATAGGTAGCTAGCCGAAAACTTCGTCGCAAAGGTCGATTTGCGCCTGCTGCCAAATGGACTGGCATCTGCAGCGAATGTCCGCTTGCCGACGTCTTGAGGTTTTTCGTGGCATTCACGAATTGCTGAAAGCTGCCGTAAGGTCATGCGCTGCGAAATCACACTTTGTCCGCAGAGTGGTCATTCGACTCAACTCTTTCCAATGTCTGCTCTGCGGACAAAGCGCCAAATCGCGAGAATTGCACCAAGTTCAGCTTTGAGTACTTAACTCGTCCAAGCGGTCGATTGTTTATTTGATGATAGGTGTTGTTTTGTGTTCAGACAATTCGATGTCTCTCAGGACGTTTTCTTTGATTTATTAGTCGCCAAGAAGACGCCAAATCCAGCGACAACCATCCCAACCCAAGCAATCGGCGGCATAACTTCTCCGAGGACCAGCCAAGCAACAGCTGCCGCTCCCGGTGGGACTAGAAAAAAGAGCGCGGAAACTTTCGACACTTCCCCGGCGCGGATCATGGCAAGCAACAAGCCAACGGCGATGAGTGAACTTGCAATGATGAGATAGACCAGCGACGCAAAAAGCTGCCAAGTCCAAGTGATCTGCATGGTTTCAAAGGCGACCATGAATGGCGCAACCCCTAGCAAACCCGCTGTAAACCCGACCAAATTTGCAGTGACAGGATGGTGCGAAACTCCGAAGCGCTTCTCCCACAAGGTTCCGCCGGTAATGCCGATCAGGGCGAGTGCGGCGAAAAGAAAACCAACGAGTGGTGGCGTAGCAACCTCGGACATTGCCGTAATGACAAGAACCGCCCCCGTCAGGCCAAGGGCCAATCCGGCCCATTGCCGCCAGCTCACACTTTCACCTGCCCAACGCGGCGCGATCAGGCTGGTCAGAATGGGCTGCATAGCGAGGATAAGGGCCAGTGTTCCAACCGATAAACCTGCATTAAACGACATGTAGCACATGCCAAAATACATCGCCTGCAGTAGAAAACCAACGATGGCCAAGTGCATCCACTCTTTAGATGATTTTGGCAGCGGTGGGCGCAGGATTGCAAACAACCCGGCCATAATTACCACTACACAGGCAAAGCGCAGTGCTAGGAAAGTCATCGGCTCTATATAGCCGAGACCGAACTTGGCACCGACATAGCCGGTTGACCACACCGCCACAAATATACCTGGTGCAAAAATAAGCCATGTGGGCCGGTCGGCGGACAAGAAAAATACCCTCGGCAAGTGTTGGTGTCGGACATCAGGCAATATTCACGCGAACTCTGAAATACACTGAGCATGGAAATAGTGAAAATGAAATGGTTTAGCAGACATCTATCTTGCCATATCGAGTGACAAGAAATTCTCCGCTACCTAAATGGTGGCAGTATGGAATTTTCGATCATTGGACCGCAGGAGTTGTTAATACCGTCAGTTTTACCAGTCAGCTCTTTAAGAACTTCGGGCGTGTGAGAAACTGGCCTAGGTGGTCGAAAAAGCATCGCTCAGGAAAGCAAACGCCTTTGAATATACGCCAGGTGCCTCGGATTCACGTGGTCCGGCTACGTTGAGAACCGAAGGCTTGATCGATGAGACCCATTGCCGAACCCGCTCAGTTTCTAGACGGTTTTTATCTGCAAGCGCGATACGCAAAACCGGTTTTCCTACCTCAATTGCGACTTGATGAGTATAGTTCGTGCCGGGGCTTTCTGATCCATCAGTTAGAATAAGCGTAGCGTCGCTTGAAATGACGTTGAGTCGGGTTCTGACGTCTGGTTCAGCCGACGGTGCCTCCGTCAACCCTAAGTATCGTTCGGAAATGCGGCCAGCTTCGTTGATTCGACCTTTGGGAACCCAGCCGCCGTAGCTCAAACCGCGTTGGATAGCGAACTCAAGTGCAGCCAAGTCTACGCCAGTTTGCCCACCCGATACGATTTTCACGGTAACCTTCCTGCTGGATCCGACTTCTCACCTTCGCCAGACCGAACAATTTGCGTTTCGTTCGAATTTTAGAGCTTCACCAGTTCAAATACATCATCCCCGTTGCCATCCATCCATTGCTCATAGTCCTCCGGCTTGAGGATGGCGGGCATTCTCTGCGGGTGTATGGGCTTTACCAGTTCATTGGCCGTCGTGGTGATGACGGTGTAGGTTTCAACCTCCTCGGGCCCTTCAAGGCCCTGGTATCGCG